>JAKSSO010000049.1 GCA_024403055.1 Mogibacterium sp.
GTGGAACTCCGGCCTGCTAGCTCGCTGTAGACATTATTCCATTCTGAGCCTGACTTCTCGTATAGCGTGAGAGCATATCCTGTTGCGTACTTCATGGCGCTCCAGGATACAGCGCCGTCGGCATCAAAACTCAAGTTGGAAACTTCCGGTCTGGTGTATGATCCCGGGAACGTGTATGTTGCACTTGTAGCAGTTTCGCTGTAAACATCATCCATAGTACTGTACTGTACAGTGAAGTAATATGATTCACCTGGGATGAGATATCCGCTCACATCCTGAGGACCCATGTCAGCACCCCCGCTCACTGCCGTAACGGCATCACTTGGTGTTGCTGAATTGTACAGATATACATATACGTACTTAACCTGAGAATCATCAGTAATAGTCCAGCTTGCGACGCCGCTGTCACTAAGGCTGAGATCAACTGGCTTCTCAGGTGTTGCCGCGAAAGCAGTGAGGCTCATCGCAGGCAGCATGGTGATTACAAAAGCCATGCTTAATATGATGCTTAGTAATTTGCGTTTCATGTTGTACTCCTGTATTTTGTTGTGAGGTATAACGTTAATATTATAACAATAATACTTGAGATAGGGCATTAATTCAACAGAAATTGCCACGATCTCACATTCCTGATAACAAAGTCCTCCTTCAGGCAATAGCCTGAAGAAGGACTTTGTTTACGATTTTTGGAAAACTATGCTTTGTACACGATCTCTCCGTCAATAATAGTGCAGACAACTTCAGCAGTTCCGACTTTCTCAATGTCATCAGTGATGAAATCAACATTAAATACCGACATATTGGCAATCTTGCCACACTCAAGTGATCCCAGGCGATCCTCCTCGTGCCACATATATGCTACGTTCTTTGTCATTGCAAGAAGCGACTGATATCTTGAAACGAATTCATCTGCCGCACGTACCGCAGAGTCAGGACCTCCCGGATATTTTCTCTTCTCGCCTGTGTATACTGCATTAGGAACGCTTATCTTAGGTGACACAGGGAAGTCTGTGTGATATACAACATTCGCACCTGCATCAAAGAATGATTTTACAGGATAAGCATTCTCAGCTCTCTCCTCACCTACATAAGCAAGCTCCTGTGCATAATAATCCGGGTGCTTTGGTGCCCAGAGAGGAGCAACAACTGACATTACATTGAGATCAGCAAAACGCTTAATGTCTTCCTTTGCCACCTGCTGCAGGTGCGCCAGTGCATTGCGCTGATCCATCTTTCCACATTCCCGAGCAGCCTCTTCGATCGCGTCAAGGTTAACGCGAATTGCACCGTCTCCTACAGTGTGCACGTGTACATTCATTCCGTTTTCTGCAGCACTTGTATAGAGCTGCACCAGCTTGTCATGCTCGTGCATTCTTGCAACACCCTTATAGCCCGGAGCGTCATTATAATCATCAAGAAGCAGTCCTGTGTGTGCTTCAATAACTCCGTCCGTAAAGGTCTTTACACCGATGATCTTGAAGTACTCGCTGTTGTGCTCTTTCATTTTATCAGCGATAGCCTTTACTGCTGCAGGTATATCTGTGCAGTTCTCATCGATCAGGCTGCCAACATAAGTACGAAGCTTGAGCTTGCCTGACTTGCAGAGAATATCATATGACTCTAACGCAGTCTTATCTATCAGTTCTAGGCCTGCATCATATGCAGCTGTGTATCCCTTGCTGAAGAAGAAATCCTGAGATATGAGCAGTGCCTTTGCACCCTGCTCCGGATCCGGTGGAATTATCGAGCGGATATAGAATACAGGTCCTTCTGAAAGATATCCTGTAGGCTTGCCGTCAGCTCCTACGCGAACCTGATCTGTTCCCCACTCATCAATGGCGTTCTGTCCGATATTGAAAACCTCGAGAGCCTTTGAGTTGACCCACGCGGAATGACCATCTACAGAAGAAATAAAAATCGGAACATCAACATTCAGAGCATCCAGCATTTCCTTTGTTGGCTGAACATCTCTTTCCATGAAACCGGAAGCTGAATATCTTACCATGCCCGGATGCTTGTCGATAAAGTCTTTGAGGATCTCCACATATTCTTCCAGGTCAGTGCCGGCAGAAAGGTCGGCCATTGAGTCCTTGTCCAGCAATTTTCCTGCCCCCATCGGATGGCAGTGTGCCTCCATGAATCCCGGATAGATAGAATTATTTCCCAGATCAATTACTTCTGTCTTACCATCGCAAAGACTGCGCGCAATGGCTTCGCTTCCGACATACTGGATAAGCCCGTCTTTTACGCAAATCGCCTCTGCTCGTGGCTTTCTTTCATCCATGGTAATGATATTCCCAAGATATAATTTATCCGCTTTCATGGTATCTCTCCTCTCAGTTACTTTACTGTTATCCTGCTTTCCATCAGATCGTTCGCTGTAATATTTGAATTATGCTAATAATTCTGTTCTTCATACAGTCTCCGACCAGCTCATAAGTTCTTCTTTAACAGATGCTTAAGTAACGCTTCGATCGCTGCGAAGGCTACGGCAGCTACCGGCCAGATTATCCAGCTTTTGTCCCAGTTGTTCAGTGAAAAACTGATCGCCAGATATATTGCAGTGATGCTGCACCAGTATATTCCCGGGAAGTGATTCATTTTCTTCGACAGCTTCTTGTTTTCTATTGTATAGTCGCCCTCCTGAAGCAGTTTCTGGTATGAGCCACGTATCATTCCTGCCCAGATGAACATGTATACTGCTACTGCTATTGCAGTGAGAAGGATACCAACGCAGAAAACAGTTCCGAGCTCGGATTCGAGAACGCCCCCTACAATGACGAGAGGAACTACTGCAGCGACGCAGATCCCAACACCAACAGCAATGTATTTCCTGAAGGTATCTTCAAAATTTTCTTTCCTCTTCTCAACGATACCCTTTACTCCATAGTCAAGAGAAACAGGTTCTTCATCGAGATATTCGAATTTGCTGAGTTTCATGGAATTGGATACGATCCTGAGAACACCGAACGCAATTACCAGCAACATGATCCCTGTGCCGATCGCTCCACCGATGTTTTCAAAACTACTTCCCATGATACCCATTACAAATACTATGATGAACATAAGCAATGCCGGTCCGAGGATACATAAAGCCACACCCCTGCCAATGCCGGATGCTGCTTCCGGTACGATATCCATGTATTCATTCGCAGTATCAATAGTAATATTTCTACCCTCGTCTTTGAGTTCAACCGAATACTCAGGTGTAAGTTCTTCAAGCTCGTCCTTGAGCAGGTAATCAGTGCTTACGCCGAAGATCTCTCCGAGCTTCAGTATTTTGTCGAGATCCGGGATCGAAGTGCCGCTCTCCCATTTTGAAACGGACTGTCTTGATACTCCGATCCTGTCTGCAAGTTCCTCCTGTGACCAAGCGTTTTGCTTTCTTAACTCTATAAGCTTATCTGCTAATATCATTTGTTACCTCCTGAATTCTGATTTGATTTGTCTGATGTCTTTGACACCTCAAAGCTAGCATTTTCATCGGTTGCACACTACCAACCCGACTTGGAAATTACGCAACCGGCAGTTGCAGATAGCTCTTTTTTACAAAATCAGACCTCATATTGACTATTATATATGATATTTCGGCTACGGTGATATCTGATTTGTCTTTTTTTCTGATCAGTTTTAAGAGTTTAAACAGAATCTAGAAACAGGAAAATACTTCAATTGAAAAAATCGAGGTGGCCCCCGAAAGTTAAACCAATATCTAACTTTCGGAGGTCACCTCTTTTATGCATGTCTGCTTTTTATATTACAAAAGCGATAACATTGTATTGCAGCTTATTCTGCTGATCGCTTATATGCTTAATACTCTGATACTATTCCGAACCAGCCGGTGTTCTGGTAGAACTCCGGTGCACTAATTGTTCCGAACACCTTGCAGAGGTACGAATTGTAGACAATATCGAGTACAAGGATAAGGAACATTATCATCGCCAGCCTGTTGAAACCCTTAGCACCCATGCGGGTCCTGAGCTTCAGCAGGAAAGGATATATCACATACATGAGGAGGAGGCCCAGCAGTCCGAATGACCAGAATGATCTGAAGCAAACATAGCCTCCAATGTTTCCAAAATTAATGATCTCTGTGGAATAATCCCACATTCTGACTCCGCCGCAGTAATTGTACAGGTAATAGCCCGTTGCAAATTCCAGTGCAGCCGCAACAAGACCGCAGATCACGAAGACAAGAAGCGGACGACCGTTCTTATATGCACGATATGATGTCAGGAAGAGAAGTATGCCGCCGAAAACATATATCTGGATCCAGGGACCGAATTCACCGCCACGCTTGGTCAGCACTCCGTTATTAAACAGATAGAAAATCGTCTCGTAGATAAATCCGACTACGCCCGACAGGACAGCCGCACCCATCAGAATAGCAATGACATCAGTCGTCTTATATTTTTTCATCAGCTCCTTCATATGATCCCCCCGCGTTGATTCTTCCTTTCTGCGAAAAGGTCTGTTCTTTCCTGTTCCTTTTTGACATAGCCTTTTCCCCAAAACCGGCGTGCAATGCTGTAACCGATCTCTATTGAAAAATCTTCAGCATTACAGCGGTGTATCTTGAAATTTCCAGGTCGCATCCCATGTATTTGTATATACTTTCTGCGTCTTCAAGCATTTTCGGCATTAAATGTGTACATAGTTTGAGTAACGACTGTTACCACTCATCTATGCTGTTGATCCTTCTAGTCTCATCCAATGTCAGCAGATACAACTGCTCCTCATCTTCAAACAGCCTCAGGAATATTTCCTGCGAATCCACATCAACGACCTCTGTGAAAATCGACTGCCATATGCTGCACGCATCACGTTTTTCCTGCATGCTCATCTTATTGACCTTATCATTGGCCTCATTGATCAGCACCCTGGACTCGTCTTCAAAACACGGATCCATCAGTATATCGTATTGAGCCCAGGAAAACTCACCAAGGTTCTCGCTTCTCGGGTCAAAATAATTATTCTTGCATTCGTCGTAATCCTTATAATAATTCGAATACTGGACCTTTCGCATGAGGTCATACATGTCGCTCCTGCTGTTTACTTCGTCGATTCCTTTCTGCAATGCGATGTAACGGCCTTCGCCTGATTTAATGTCCTGAACTGCCCACGCCAGTTCGTTCAGATAGAAATTGGTCTGAGCTATTGCCTTGGGATGATAAACTTCCAGCCACTCACAATCTGCAAGATCCTCTTCATCTATCCAGTTCACCTCGTTCGCGGAAAACTCAAGCAGACTCGAATGTCCGACAGAGTCACTGATGATGAAACAGTAATTCCAATAGTAATTCTGCGAGTATACGTTCAGTGTTTTAACATATTCTTTCGCCTCTTCAACAGTTGCACAGTTCTCGCCGATATATCTCGGGAGTTCGAACATGTAAACACGTTTATTCGACTTAGGACTGGTTCCGCTGCATGCGAATTTGTCATCACCGTTCGGCCAGTACTCATTATGTCTCATGTTGATCTCGATGTGCAGACCGCCATCGTTCAGCACGTCATCACACATGAACGGCAGCACTTTGTACAATTCGTCCGAAATACCCTTTTCAGTAATTTCTTCATAATCCGGCGAATAGTCTCTATGTGTGTAAGCTATGCCCAGAGTTCTGTACTTACCGGCATTTGTCCTTATTATGTAAGCGCATTTGTTCGAAATGCTCTGATCCATGTTCCTGCCGACGATACGATGACCATCTATCATTTTGGTGATCGCCGAACATCCGCCGCCCCAGTTTTCGTTACGCTCCGCATAAAAAGCATCCGCAGCATCATAATCCAGCTCGGTATACTCATCCATCTCGAAAACATATTTCGCTATTTCATTCATCTCTGATCTGTGCCCCGATGAACAGCCCGATATCACGAGCATGCACATGGCCAGAACACCGATCAAAATTAGCATCGTCAGTTTCTTCATAATCAGCCTCCCTCTAGGTGGAATTCCAAGTTTATTTTATCACCTATTGCACCCTATACAAGAGGAGCAACCTGAAATACTGTCAGAAACGCGCAAAATAAGCGGCCGACGATCTGCACTCCGGCTTAGCTGGCCGTTGCAAATTGCCGCAGTTTGCGTAGCTTTCACCATGCCGCTTTCCGCATGGATTATCTATATTAGATTAATGGCGGAGGACCCGTGTTCTAGTAAATCCTGTACCCGTTGATTTTACTGGTCTTGAGAGAGTAATAAGAGACTTTTTGCCCTTGCTTTTGTCCTTAAGTTCTCCCGAAAAACACCTTAGTATCTTTCTTATGCTTTTTTAGCTATTCTTTTCTTTATTATACTACCTTATGAGTTGCTCAGGTAGTCATCAAACTGGTCAATTGAAGCTCTTCTTACATTGCCCAAAACGTCAGTATAGGTGTCAATAGTGACGTGGATATCAGTGTGCCCAAGAAGAGTCTTTACTACCGTAGGCTCGATCTTTGCTTCGAAACATCTTGTCGCAAAAGTATGCCGTAGCGCATGCTGACCATTGTATTCCACGCCTGCTTTGTCGCAGATCCGCTTGAAGAATGAGCAGACCTGGTTAGTGCTCACCGGAGTGTTCTTATTTATATCGTAGAATATCAGGCCATCCTTATTCGGTTTCATTGCAGCGAGCGACTGACGCAATATTTCTTCCGCATTTTTGCTCAGCGGGATCTCTCTGTTGCCGGCGGCTGTCTTAGGTCTATCGTTTATAAAAATCATATTCGACTCGCCCTTTGAGATAGTGCGACTTACGCGGACGATCTTGTTCTCCAGATCCACGTCCTGAGGTCTCAGTGCATTTATTTCACCCATACGCATTCCGGTATAGAGTTCAAGAAGCAGCTGATTCTTGTAATTGCTTCTGCCATAAGGGATCTTGTGATTCTTTATCGTCTCAACGATACGCTGCTGTTCCTCCATAGTATAAGCCCTCACCTTCTTGTCCGGTTTTGACGAGCGAGGTCTTCTGATATCCATATCGAGCATCAGGTTCTTCGTGATGATCTCCTGATTCATCGCCTCCAGATATGCAAGCTTGAGCTGCTGAAATATCTTCTCGATCGTACTGTTCGCATAATCAGTGATCGTGAAAAGGAAGAACTGAATATGCTTCTTTTCGACCTGGGCGATCGGCATCTCGCCAAGCATCCCTCTCTCGATGATCTTCAATGTCTCAAGATTTCTGTGATATCCCTGAATATTGGAGAAGTTCATCATCAGATCCCATTTGTATCTCGCCTTTACGATATCCGGGATAGTCGCATCTGGATCGATGCCCTTGGCTTTCATCGCTTCCTTCTCTTCGAATTCTTCCTTCTTCGCAATACATTCTTCCTTTGTTTCTCCCGTGAATGACTTGCGGACCTGCATACCGAGATGATCGATACAGTTGACTCGGTACTGATACTTACCATTGTAGGCAAGGCGAAATGATCCTGTACCGGCAGGCGCTCGCTGCCTGTCCTCGTTCCTTACTCTCTCATACATAATCTTCCTCCTGTTAACCAGTAAAATAAATGACGTGAACATCATCGTCCACGCCATCATAATAGTTATTGTCGATATTTATTTCATTGGTGCGAAATCGGCATTCGCATATTATGATAATAATAGCTTTTTTATATCTTACGCCATCATTCTTTCGTAATGCTTGTTATACCCTTCTACATAAAACACTGTTTGCTTCCTTATAACTCGCAACATTCTTAAGAGTAATTTCTGTTATCATTTTGCACCTTTCTTATCACAGTGAAATCAACTTAATCGAAATGATTTTCACAAGTTATTACATCAGTAGGAAACGACTATATTCGGCTACTGTGTTATTACAGATGGTTCACCGGAATAAGGCTATTTTTTTCATCAACAGGGAAGGGTTTCTCTGCCATACAAACAACTCCACCATATCCGATACCTCTACCACTTTTTTCCAGGACTGAAAAAGTTTTTATGATTCTTCGCTCCGGAGATGCTGCCTTCTTTACCTCAAACGGATACAGTTCTCCATTCATTTCTACGATCAGATCAATTTCTTTCTGATTTTTATCTCTATAGAAATTCAGGTTCATCTCTTTCTCGGCATAAGCTGCGTTTCTTATCATTTCTGCTACAACATAGTTCTCAAGGAAGTGCCCTGATGCTGCTCCGTTCATTAGCGTGTCTCTGCTTGTCCATGATGAAAGAAAAGCACATAATCCTGTATCACAAAAGTATAACTTAGGAGTTTTAATCATGCGTTGTAACTCATTAGAATAAAAGGGCTCCAGAAGATAAATGATACCCATTGACTGGAGTACCTTAACCCATTCTTTTGCGGTATTACCTGAAACACCTGCCGTATTGCCGAGATCTGCATAGTTTAGTAATTGTCCACTAAAAGCAGCACATGCTCTCAAGAATTTTCTGAACCCTTCTGTGTCCTGAATACCATTGTCATCCACAGCATCGCGCATTAGATAAGCATCAATATATGAATTCCAGTATTCTCTGCGTTGCTCAGGATCCATCGAAAGCATGTCTGGCATGCCACCTTCCCAAATTCTGTTATATACATCAAGAATATTATTCTTTGGCAAATTACCACTTCGTTCAACAAGTGTAGGAAGTGAGTAGTTTTCAGGAATATCATTAGCTCTGCCTTCAATCTCTTTGGCAGAAAAGCTATACATTTTAAGAATACATATTCTTCCTGCCAACGAATCTCCGGCATGTTTTATCAACTTCCTGCTCTGCGATCCAGTCAGCCAAAACCGCCCGCGCTCATCATTATTGTCGCATATTATTTTT
>JAKSSO010000005.1 GCA_024403055.1 Mogibacterium sp.
TGTTAATGCCAAAACGTGTTAAGCGTAGAAAACAGCACCGTGGCAGAATGAAGGGAATTGCCACTAAGGGCAATTACGTTGCATACGGTACATATGGCCTTGTTGCAGACGGTCGTGGATGGATCGATTCCAACCAGATCGAGGCAGCCAGAATCGCAATGACAAGGTCCATTAAGAGAGGCGGAAAAGTATACATTAAAATTTTCCCACATAAGCCGGTAAGTAAGAAGCCTATCGGCGTACGTATGGGTTCCGGTAAGGGAGCACCTGAGTACTGGGTAGCAGTAGTTAAACCAGGTAGAGTTATGTTCGAGATCGAAGGAGTAACTGAGGAGCAGGCTAAGGAAGCTATGAGACTTGCAGCACACAAACTGCCGATCAAGTGCAAATTCGTAGTAAAGGGACAGGAAGCAGGAGGTGAGCAGTAATGGATCTGGAAAAATACAGAAAGATGACAGATCAGGAAAGAACTGCTGAGCTCGATAAGATGAAGCAGGAGCTGTTCAACCTGAGATTCCAGCATGTAACCGGTCAGCTTGAGAATCCGGTTAAGATGAGAGAAATCAGAAGAGATATCGCTAGAGTTAAGACAATCATCAGAGAGAAAGAGCTCGAGCAGAACGCATAAGAAAGGAGGATAACTAACAATGGAAAGAAACAGAAGAAAGACAAGAATCGGAATCGTTTCAAGCGATAAGATGGAGAAGACTGTCGTAGTTGCTACTGAAGAAATCGTTAGACATTCTCTTTACGGAAAGGGCGTTAAGAGAACTAAGAAGTTCAAGGCTCATGACGAGATGAATGAGTGTGGCATCGGCGATAAGGTATTGATCATGGAGACTAAGCCAATCTCTAAGGACAAGAGATGGAGAGTAGTCGAGATCATTGAAAAGGCTAAGTAAGGAGGCAACGTAATATGATTCAGACTGAAAGTAGATTAAGAGTTGCCGACAATTCTGGAGCTAAGGAACTGCTGTGCATCAGAGTTCTTGGCGGCACAGGCCGTAAGTATGCAAACATCGGTGACATCATCGTATGCACTGTTAAGGATGCTACTCCGGGCGGCGCTGTTAAGAAAGGCGACGTAGTAAAGGCAGTTGTAGTAAGAACAAAGCGCGGCACAAGAAGAACAGACGGTTCATACGTAAAGTTCGACCAGAACGCTGCAGTTATCATTAAGGACAAGAACGACAAGAACCCGGTTGGTACACGTATCTTCGGACCTGTTGCTAGAGAACTTAGAGATAACGGCTTTATGAAGATCGTGTCATTGGCACCAGAAGTATTATAGGAGGTGTAGTGATGCAGATTAAAAAAGACGATACTGTGGTTGTAATCGCAGGAAAAGACAAGGGTAAGACCGGTACTGTTCTGAGAACAATCCCTAAGAAAAACAAGGTAGTAGTTGAGGGCGTTAACATGGTAACAAAGCATGCTAAGGCAACAAGAACAGCTGCTGCAGAAATCAAGCACTTTGAAGGACCTATCGACGCATCCAACGTTATGTACTATGACAAGGAAGCTAAGAAGGCTACAAGAATCGGATACAAGGTAGAGGACGGCAAGAAAGTCAGAGTCTCCAAGAAATCCGGTAAGGTAATTGACTAGGAAAGGAGGAGTAGACAATGGAAATCAGACTTAAAGATAAGTATAAGAATGAAGTTTTCAAAGCAATGCAGGACAAGTTCAACTACTCCAATCCTATGGAAGTTCCAAAGCTGACTAAGATCACCATCAACATGGGACTTAGCGAGGCTAAGGACAATGCCAAGATTCTGGAGAGTGCAGTAAAAGAGATCGCTCTGATCTCAGGCCAGAAGCCTGTAGTTACAAAGGCAAGAAAGTCCATCGCTAACTTCAAGGTTAGAGAGGGAATGCCTGTAGGAGCTAAGGTTACACTCAGAGGAGACAGAATGTACACATTTGCTGACAAGCTGTTCAACCTCTCTCTTCCAAGAGTAAGAGACTTCAAGGGCCTCAACAGAGACTCATTCGATGGCAGAGGAAACTACTCCATGGGACTCAAGGAGCAGCTCATCTTCCCTGAAATCGTATATGATGATGTTGAGACAATCAAAGGCATGAACATCGTGTTCACAACAACAGCCAAGACAGACGAAGAAGCATTTGCACTGCTCGAGCTGCTCGGAATGCCTTTTGCAAAAGCTACTAATTAATATAGGAGGAGATCATGGCAAAAACTTCAATGAAAGTTAAGCAGGCTAGAAAGCCTAAGTACTCAACAAGGGCTTACACTAGATGCAGAGTATGCGGAAGACCGCATTCAGTTCTGAAGAAGTATGGTATCTGCCGTATCTGCTTCAGAGAGCTCGCTTACAAGGGAGAGATCCCTGGCGTAAAGAAGGCAAGCTGGTAAACGTTAATTTTCGCAGGCCCGTCATGTTGCGACTCCAAGGGGAGTGATCAATCGGCACGATAAGGCGGGAACCACGTTAAGAAAGGAGAAATTACTGTTATGGCAATGACAGACCCAATAGCAGACATGCTAACAAGAATCAGAAATGCCAACACAGCAGGTCACCCAACAGTTGATATTCCTAACTCAAAGATGAAGAAGGCTATCGCAAAGATTCTTCTTGATGAGGGATTCATCAGCGGATACGAAGTTGTAGAAGACAACGCACAGGGTACCATCAAGGTAGATCTGAAGTACGGTCCAAATAAGGAAAAGACTATTATCGGAATCAAGAAGATCTCAAAGCCTGGTCTGAGAGTATATGCAAAGGCCGGAAGAGTTCCTAAGGTTCTCGGTGGACTTGGAATCGCCATCCTGTCAACTTCCAACGGTGTTATCACTGACAAGGAAGCTCGTAAGCTCGGAGTTGGCGGAGAAGTTATTTGTTACGTTTGGTAGGAGGTAAGACAATATGTCAAGAATTGGTGTTAGACCTATTACTATCCCTGCCGGCGTAGAAGTATCGGTAGAGGATGGAAACATCGTTAAGGTTAAGGGACCTAAGGGCGAACTCGCTCAGAAGGTAAGCGCTAAGATGAACGTTAAGATCGAAGATGGCGTTCTCTCAGTTGAAAGACCTGACGACGGAAGAGAAAACAGATCACAGCATGGTCTGGCAAGAACCCTGATCAACAACATGATCGAGGGAGTAACTAAGGGTTACGAGAGAAAGCTGGTTATGGTAGGTGTTGGATACACAGCATCAAAGCAGGGAAACACTCTGGTTATGAAGCTTGGATATTCACATCCAATCGAACTGGTTGATCCAGAAGGTATTACTACAGAAACTCCTGATGCAACAACAATCATCGTTAAGGGCATTGATAAGGCTCTCGTAGGAAACTACGCAGCTAACATCAGAGCTTGGAGAGCACCAGAGCCATACAAGGGCAAGGGCGTTCTCTATGATGGAGAAGTTGTTCATAAGAAGGAAGGAAAGACCGGAGCATAGGAAAGGAGGAAAGAAAATGGCAAATACAAGCAGAAATGAAAGAAGACTCAAGAGACATGCAAGAGTTAGAAAGAACGTTTTCGGAACTCCTGAGAAGCCTAGAATGTGCGTGTTTAGATCCAATAAGAACATCTCAGTTCAGATTATTGACGATGTAAACGGAACAACTCTGGTTGCAGCTTCTTCACTTGATAAGGACCTTAAGGCTGAATTCGCTTACGGTGGAAACATCGAAGCAGCAAAGGCTGTAGGCAAGGCAATTGGAGAGAAAGCTATCGCTAAGGGCATCAAGGAAGTGTGCTTTGACAGAGGCGGATACCTCTTCCACGGAAGAGTTAAGGAACTCGCTGACGCAGCACGCGAAGCTGGCCTGGAATTCTAAAGGGAGGACACAGAATGCGTAATACAGTAGATGCGTCCAAGATGGAACTCACAGAAACTATCGTTGACATCAGACGTGTAGCTAAGACTGTTAAGGGCGGAAGAAACATGAGATTCTCCGTTACAGTAGTTGTAGGCGATGGCGAAGGTCACGTAGGAATGGGACTTGGTAAGGCTATCGAGATTCCTGAAGCTGTAAGAAAAGCCACAGAAGACGCTAAGAAGAAATTGATTTATGTACCTACTGTAGGAACTACAGTTCCTCATGAGACAGTAGGCATCTTCGGAGCTGGTAAGGTTCTCATCATGCCATCAGCAAAGGGTACAGGCGTTATCGCAGGTTCATCTGTTCGTACCGTACTCGAGGCTGCAGGCATCAAGGATGTAAGAGCTAAGTCACTCGGAACAAGCAATACAGGTAACATGGCAAGAGCAACAATGGAGGGTCTTAAGAACCTGACAACTGTAGAGGAAGTTGCTAAGCGTCGTGGAAAGACACCTGAAGAAATTATCGGATAGGAGGCAAGGATATGGCAAAGCTTAAAATCACATTAGTTAAGAGCCCAATCGCTTGTCAGCCTAAGCAGAGAAAGACTGTAGAAGCACTTGGACTTAGAAAGCTTCATCACTCAGTTGAGCTGGAAGATTCAGCTGCAACACGTGGAGCAATCGCTAAGGTTTCACATCTTCTCAAAGTAGAAGAGCTGTAAGGAGGGCTATGACCATGAGAATTCATGAATTACATAAGCCAGAGGGCTCCACAAAGGCACCTAAGAGAATTGGTCGTGGACAGGGTACCGGCCAGGGCACAACTGCAGGCAGAGGTATGAACGGTCAGAATTCAAGAAGCGGTGGCGGAGTAAGACTCGGCTTCGAGGGTGGTCAGATGCCACTCTATAGAAGACTCCCTAAGAGAGGATTCACAAATCACTGGGCAAAGGAATATGCTGAAATCAACGTTAAGGACCTCAACAGATTCGAAAATGACACAGTAGTAGATCTCGATCTTCTGCTCCAGTCCGGTCTTGTAAAGCAGGTTAAGGATGGCGTTAAGGTTCTCGGTAACGGCGAGCTCGAGAAGAAGCTCACAGTTAAGGCAGAGAAGTTCAGCAAGAGCGCTGCCGAGAAAATTGAGAAGGCAGGCGGAAAGGTAGAGGTTATCTAATGGGACTCGTGAAGACTTTCTCCAAGGCATGGAAGGTACAGGAAATTAGACAGAAGATCATCTTCACACTTCTTATGCTTGTTGTGTTCAGAATCGGATCCAACATTCCGGTTCCTGGCATCAACAGAGAATATCTCGCGCAGATGTTCACAGGAGAAACAGGCCTTCTCGATCTGTTTGATCTCTTCTCAGGCGGAGCTTTCAGTAATTTCACAATTTTCGCACTGAGCATCACACCATATGTAACTGCATCGATCATCATTCAGTTACTGACTATCGCGTTCCCTTACTTCGAGCGTCTCGCTCGTGAGGGAGCTGAGGGTCGTAAGAAGATGGCAGCAATTACAAGATATATGACTGTTATCCTCGGACTTATCCAGGCTATCGGTCTTACAATCGGCTTATTCAGAAAGGCTATCGTTAATCAGAACGCTTTCAACATGATCACTATCATTCTCGTTCTGACAGCAGGTACAGCCTTCCTGATGTGGCTCGGTGAGAAAATCAATGAATACGGAATCGGTAACGGCATTTCGATCATCATCTTCGGTGGTATCGTTGCAAGAATCCCGACCGCAATCAGAGGAGTAGGAACACAGATCAAGGATGGAGCAGTTTCAATCGTTGCAGTAATCGTTCTGCTGATCGTTGCTGTTCTGATCACAGTAGTGATCATCCAGATGCAGCAGGGTACAAGAAAGATTCCTGTACAGTATGCAAAGCGTGTTGTAGGCAGAAAGATGTATGGCGGCCAGTCAACTCATATTCCTATGAAGGTTAACCAGGCTGGAGTTATTCCTATCATCTTCTCCATCTCGCTGCTGCAGTTCCCACTGACTATCACATACTTCTTCCCTAACACGGGATTCACAGATTTTGTGACTAAGTATCTGTCACCGTCAGGCAACCCTGGAGTATGGGTATATGCTATTCTGAACATTGCACTTACAATGTTCTTCACATACTTCTACACTGCAATCATGTTCAATCCTGCAGATGTTGCTGATCAGATGAGACAGAACGGCGGATTTATTCCGGGAATCAGACCGGGAGTTGCTACAGTAGAATATCTGAGCAAGATTATGAGCAGACTCTGCCTCGCAGGAGGAATCTTCCTGGCAGCAGTTGCTACTATTCCAACAATTGTAAGCGTATTTACACCATTCAACTTCTCGTTCGGTGGAACATCACTGCTGATCATGGTAGGTGTAGCGCTTGATACAGTACAGCAGCTTGAGAATCAGATGCTGATGAGAAATTATCAGGGCTTCCTCAAGTAATGACAAAGGAGTTTAATAATGAGAGCAGTATTGTTAGGACCTCCGGGAGCAGGTAAGGGCACACAGGCAGCAAGTCTTGTAGAAAAGTACGGCGTTCCTCAGATCTCAACGGGAGATATCTTCCGTAAGAACATCAAAGAGGGAACCGAGCTTGGCAAGAAGGCGCAGGAGTATATGAATGCAGGACAGCTCGTTCCTGATGAACTCGTTGTAGACCTCGTTGCAGACAGACTTCAGCAGGATGACTGCAAGAACGGATACCTCCTGGACGGTTTTCCAAGAACTATTTTCCAGGCAGAGCAGCTGGACAAGTTCCTCGAAGAACAGGGCCAGAAGCTTGACGCGGTAATCAATTTCGAAGTAGGTCACGATACTCTTATCGAGAGACTTATCGGAAGAAGAATCTGCAAGTCATGTGGAGCAGGCTACCATGTTAAGAGCCATCAGCCGAAGGTAGAGGGCATCTGTGACAAGTGTGGCGGAGAGCTCATCCAGAGGGAAGATGATACTGTAGAAACTGCTGAGAACAGAATCGCTGTATATCTCGAATCAACAGCACCGTTGATCGAGTATTATGAAAATACAGGAATCCTGAAGAATTTCAATGCAGAGAAGGATCGCGCCGAAGTGTTCAAAGATATTGTAGAGGCAATTGGAGCATAAGGAATGATCATTATCAAATCGAAACGCGAGATCGACCTGATGAGAGAGCCTTGTAAGGTTACATCTGAGATCTTTCAAAATCTCGGAGAGTTTATCAGGCCGGGAAAGACCACACAGGATATCAACGACTTTGTTGAGAAGACTATCGCACACTACGGGATGCATCCGACCTTCAAGGGTTATGGAGGCTTTCCCGCAGGAGCGTGTGTGTCGGTGAATGAGGAAGTCATCCACGGCATTCCTTCCAAGAACAAAGTTCTCCACGAGGGGGACATAGTAAGTGTTGATATCGGAGCTACTTATAAGGGATATAACAGCGACGCTGCAAGAACCTTTCCTGTAGGAGCAATAAGCGAAGAGGCACAGAGACTTATCGATGTGACCAGACAGAGCTTCTTCGAGGGAATTAAGTATGCTATGGTCGGCTACAGAATTCATGACATAGGACATGCTGTTCAGGAGTATGCTGAAGCGAACGGAATGGGCGTTATCAGAGATTACACAGGACATGGAACAGGTAAGAACCTTCACGAGGATCCACAGATCCCTAACTACGGCAAAGCCGGAACCGGTCCTAAGATCAAAGAGGGCATGACCCTGGCAGTTGAACCTATGCTGGCACTCGGGACCTACGATGTAAGAGTCCTGAGCAACGACTGGACAGTCGTTACGCTGGATGCTAAGATGGCGGCACACTATGAGAACACGATAGTTATTACTGATGGTGAGCCTGAGATTTTAACACTGTAGAACAAGAGAGGTTATATGGCTAAGAATAATAACATTGAGGTTGTCGGAACTGTTGTTGATGCACTGCCTAATGCCAACTTCAAGGTAAAACTTGAGAACGGATTCGAAGTGCTTGCTACTATTTCCGGTAAGATCAGAATGAATTACATTCGTATCCTGCCAGGCGACAAGGTTAAGGTTGAGTTATCGCCTTACGATTTGACACGCGGAAGAATTACATGGAGGGAGAAATAAAATGAAAGTAAGAGCATCTGTTAAGCCAATGTGCGACAAGTGCAAAGTAATCAAGAGACACGGTCGCGTAATGGTTATTTGTGAGAACCCTAAGCACAAGCAGAGACAGGGTTAATAAGTTATAAAGTGCGCGGATGCCGAGGTCCGCGGTAAAAACACTTAACAATTCAAGGAACACCCGTCTATATCGCCCTCGGATAGGCGACGGAAGATGGGAAAGGAGGAAAAGAATGGCAAGAATTGCCGGAGTTGACCTGCCAAGAGATAAGAGAATCGAAATCGGTTTAACTTACATCTACGGAATTGGTCTCAAGACATCCAGAGACATCCTCGCTAAGGCTGAGGTTGATCCTGACATCAGAGTTAAGGATCTGACAGAGGAAGATGCTGGTAAGATCAGAAGAGTTATCGACGCAGAGTACATGGTAGAGGGTGACCTGAGAAGAGAAGTTTCTCTGAACATCAAGAGACTCATGGAGATTGGATCCTACAGAGGCATCAGACACAGAAGAGGTCTTCCTGTAAGAGGACAGAAGACTAAGACTAACGCAAGAACCCGCAAGGGACCTAAGAGACTTGCTGGTAAGAAGAAGTAGAAAGGAGGGTATGAAAAATGGCAGCACCTAAAAAAGGCGTAAGAAGAAAAAAGAGAGAACGTAAGAACGTTGAAAGAGGCCAGGCTCATATCCAGTCTACTTTCAATAATACACTGATTACACTGACCGATATGGACGGAAATGCACTTAGCTGGTCATCCGCCGGATCAAATGGTTTCAGAGGTTCAAGAAAGAGCACACCATTTGCAGCAGCAGAGGCAGCTACTGTAGCAGCTAAGGCAGCTATGGAGCACGGTCTGAAGTCCGTAGAGGTATATGTTAAGGGTCCTGGTTCCGGAAGAGATTCCGCAGTTAGAGCTCTTGAGACTGCTGGTCTGAGAGTTACTATGATCAAGGACATTACACCTATCCCTCACAATGGTTGCAGACCACCTAAGAAGAGAAGAGTCTAATCGGGAAGGAGGAGTAACAGAATATGTCAAGAGAAAGAGGACCGGTACTGAAGAAGGCAAGAACTTATGGAATCGAGCCACAGTACCTCGGCGTAAACAAGAAATCCAAGAGACATCCAGCTCAGAGCCGTCGCAAGAAGAGCGAATACGGTGTTCAGCTGACAGAAAAGCAGAAGGTAAGATTCACATACGGACTTTCCGAGACTCAGTTCAGAAACCTTTTCGAGAAGGCTTCAAAGAGAGCTGGCGGAGCTGGCGAGAATCTCCTTATCATGCTTGAGAGCAGACTTGATAACGTTGTATTCAGAATGGGCTTTGCAGCAACAAGAAGAGAAGCAAGACAGCTGGTTAACCACGGACACTTCCAGGTTAATGGCAAGAAGGCAGATATTCCTTCAATGGAGCTTAAAGCAGGTGATGTTGTTTCTGTAAAGGCAAGATCACAGGCATCACCAAAGTTCAGTGAGCTTAAGGACATGATCATCACAACTCCTGCATGGATTGATCTCAATCTGGACAAGTTTGAGGGAAAGATCACAAGACTTCCTGCACGCGAAGATATTGACCTCCCTATCGAGGAGCACTATATCGTCGAGTTCTACTCCAGATAATCCTACAGGCCGTATAATCGGCAAGCGCGGGTGTCAGTGCGGTCTTGATTTAAAGACCTATGACACAATAATTATTACCCACGTTACAATGTAGAATATACAGGAGGAAGAGGATGATCGAGATTATTAAGCCTACTATTACTAAGGAAGTTGATTCAAACGGTCAGTATGGCAAATTCGTAATCGAGCCTCTCGAGAGAGGTTACGGAACAACACTTGGTAACTGCATGAGAAGAGTGCTCTTAAGCTCACTTCCTGGCGCAGCTATCACTTCAGTAAAGATCGATGGTATTCTCCATGAGTTTTCAACAATTCCGGGAGTTAAGGAAGATGTTACTGAAATCATTCTTAACCTTAAGAGACTTGCAGTCAAAATTGACGGGGATGAGGACAAGAGAGCTATCATCAATGCCGTAGGACCTAAGGAAGTTACAGCAGCTGATATTATCGTTGATGCGGATACTGAAATCTTCAATCCTGACCTGCATATTGCAACACTTGCAGATAATGCAACACTGGTTATGGAGATGAATATTGCAACTGGCAAGGGTTACGTTCCTGCAGAGCAGAACAAGAACGAGGACACTCCTATTGCAGTTATCCCGGTAGACTCAATCTACACACCTGTTAAGAAGGTTAACTTCACGGTAGAGAACACAAGAGTAGGACAGATCACAGATTACGACAGACTCGTTCTGGAGATCTGGACTGACGGTTCGATTACACCGGAAGAGGGCGTATCAATCGGCGCTAAAATCGTTCAGGAGCATCTTGAACTCTTTATTGGACTTGGTGATGACGTCAGTGAAATGAAGTTCATGACTGAGAAGGATGAGGATCGCAAGGAAAAAGCTCTTGTTATGGCAATCGAGGAACTCGAGTTGTCTGTACGTTCCTTCAACTGCCTTAAGAGGGCATCAATTAATACGGTTGAGGAGCTTACACAGCGCACTGAGGAGGACATGATGAAAGTCCGCAATCTCGGAATGAAATCGCTGGTAGAAGTTAAGAACAAGCTGGCTGAATTGGGACTTTCCCTTAAGCCAGGTGATGACGAATAATCGAAAGGAGTAGATTGATGAAGGGTTATAGAAAGCTGGGCAGAAATTCTGCACATCGTAAATCTATGATGAGAAACCTGGTAACCGATCTTTTCAGAGAAGGCAGAATCACAACTACAGAGATGAGAGCTAAGGAAGTAAAGCGTGAGGCTGAAAAGCTGATCACTGTTGCTAAGAAGGGCGACCTCCACGCAAGAAGACAGGTTCTTGCATATCTCTTCGATGAGGATGTTGTTACAAAGCTGTTCGATGAGATCGCACCGGGCTATGCTGATAGAAATGGTGGATACACAAGAATTCTGAAGCTTGGACCAAGACAGGGAGACGCTGCAGAGGCAGTATTCCTGGAGCTGGTATAAGTTAAAGATATGAAAAGGAGTGAGGAATCACTCCTTTTTTTATGCAAACAGTTATGTTATAATACCTAAGTGCCGGCGGGTGATATGCAGTGCGTAGGGGTCCTGCGCAACAGGGCGCCGTGAACCATGTCAGGACCGAGAGGTAGCAGCATTAAGCGGTTAGCAATGTGTGCCGCAGATAAGCCTCTGCGTACTGCAGATCACCTGCCGGTCTTTTACGTTATGAACGAAGAGAACAAGCACCGTTGCGTCGCCGCAGCGAGGCGCGAGCCGTACTCTTCAGGGAGCCTTCTGCACCCACTAAGGAGACAAAATGCAGTTAGCACTATACAGGGCAGAGCGCCCGGAAGTTTTTGAAGATATTATCGGTCAGAAGCAGATCGTCAGGATCCTTCAGAACCAGATCAGGACCGGCACTGTAAGCCAGGCCTATCTTTTTGCGGGTACGAGAGGTACAGGCAAGACAACTACTGCACGTCTTCTTGCCAAAGCTGTTAACTGCCTGAATGCCGAGCAGAATGCTGAAGGCGGATATGAAGGCAGGGATGGAGCTGTTCCGTGCGGTTGCTGTGATAACTGCGAGGCTATACGCGAGGGCAAGTTCGTCGATGTTATCGAGCTCGATGCTGCCAGCAACAATGGCGTAGACGATATTCGTGCAATTACCGACCTTGTTAAATATCCTCCGACAATAGGAAGATATAAGGTATTCATCATAGACGAGGTACACATGCTGACTCAGGGAGCAGAGAATGCTTTCCTGAAGACACTGGAGGAACCGCCAGAGTATGCTATTTTCATTCTGGCAACTACAGATCCGGAGAAGGTAAGACAGACCATCAAATCCAGATGCATGCAGCTCAATTTCAAGAGAGTTTCCGAGTCAGATCTTCTTGCAGGAATGAGACGCATATGCGAGAAGAAGGAAGTAGAAGCGAGCGATGATGCACTTATCACAATTGCTTCCAAGGCCGATGGATCTGTTCGTGATGCGCTCAGCATTCTTGAGCAGTGCATGGCAGCCGGAGACAAGAGCCTCGACAAGTCAATGGTCCTTGAATATACCGGATCGGCAGGCGAAGATTTCTATCTTGCTGTAACCAAAGAAGTTCAGTCGGGTAATCTTGGCAAGGCACTCGTATATATCGACGAGATCATCAAGCGCGGCAAGGATGCCAAACAGATACTCAAGGATTGGCTGGAGCATTACCGCAATCTGATGATAGTAAAATACGTCAGCAGGCCTGAAAGAATAGTCAGTGCTTCATCCGAGAACATTGCAAGACTCAAGGCTCAGGCAGACGGAATGGACAGCAGATGCATCGAGAGAGCGATCAGGCTTATTTCGGAGTACATTAATATAGGAAGATATTCAGATCGCCCGAGAATACTGCTGGAGACAGTCGCAGTAAGACTGGCAGGTATCGGAGAAGGCGCTGAGGTCGGCATGAGCGAGATAGGCACAAGGGCTACAGTGAACAGAACGGCCAAAGCGAGCGTCGGGGCGGCCACGCAGGCGAAGACCAGGGTTGAGAATAAGGCTGCTGCAGAGCCTGATGCTGATGTCGTGATGACGGATGAACCTGCGGACGTACCGATGTCGGCAGGAACTGCCGGCGACGCCGACGACATGTGGGATAGAATAGTTCGGGAGATATCGAAAGACGACACCAGCTTTGGTATCATGGTCGGAAAGCATTCGATAGCAGAGAGCTATGTGAATGGAGAGCTGACCATACGCATCAAGAAAAATAAGATGAGCATTGCAGATCAGAAACGCGATGAAATATCATCTGTAGCAAAAAAACTGTACGGACAGAGCACGGTTGTTACACTGAAAGCCGGTGATATTCTTGCGATTGAGAGAGGCATTGCACCGGAAGCATCAGAGGCGGAAACAAACGCTGTTCTGGATGAGGATGCAATGGTAAGCGAACTCACCGATGATCTGAGCAAGCTCTTTGGAATGAATATTGATGTAATAGATAATAAATAGTCCTATAAGGAGGAAGTAATGGGTAAAGGAATGAAGGCCGGAAAGAAGCCTAAGAGCAGACCAAGTGGCGGAGACATGCAGAAGCAGCTCAAACAGCTCCAGGCAATGCAGGCAGAGATGGAAGCAACACAGGCAGCTCTTGGGGAAAAGGAACTGACTACAACTGCAGGTGGCGGAGCTGTTGAAGTTACCGTAAACGGAAACAAAGAAATAACCAAGCTGGTGATCGACAGGGACGTAGTTGATCCTGATGATGTGGAAATGCTGCAGGATCTTGTAATGGCGGCTGTAAACGAAGCAATGAGACAGATGGACGAACTTGCTGAGCAGGAGATGAGCAAAGTTACAGGCGGACTTGGTGGTCTTGGCGGCGGACTTGGTATTCCGGGATTTTAATGAGACAATATCCACGACCATTAAACAAGTTAATCAATGAGCTGTCCAAATTACCGGGCATCGGAGGAAAAACAGCGCAGCGTCTGGCTTTTCACATCCTCAGTCTTACGGACAAGGAGGCCGGCGATCTTGCTGAGTCTATAATGCAGGCTAAGAATAACTTGCATTATTGTTCTGTCTGCGGAAATCTGACTGATACCGATCCATGCCGCATATGTGCTGACAAAGAAAGAGACAACAGCATTATCTGTATTGTCGAAACGCCTCAGGATGTCATGGCCATGGAACGCATACGCGAATTCAACGGACTGTATCATGTTCTGCATGGAGCTATTTCTCCGGTCGAAGGCATAGGACCTAACGATATCAATCTTAAGTCTCTGATAACACGACTTCAGGGAAATGATGATATCAAGGAGATCATCATTGCAACTAATCCGAATATTGAAGGAGAGGCAACAGCAATGTATATTTCAAGACTCATTAAACCTTCGGGTATCAAAGTGACCAGAATAGCACACGGCATACCGGTAGGTGGTGATCTTGAATATGCAGATGAGGTCACACTGCTGAAGGCAATAGAAGGCAGAAGGGAATTATAAGAGCGTAGCTGTATTAGCAAAAAAAGCCCTCGGATATGAAGTGTAACGTGAAATGCACACTTCGTTCCGAGGGCATCTATATTTTCAGCATTATTCCTCCGGCAGTTTGGTCACATCGATCCAGCTTTCGGCGCCGGATATGGTGAAGATCTCATCCAGAGTCAGTTCAATGGCACTGTTGTCAGAACCACATGCAGGGAAAACTGTCTCAAAACGCTTCATGGAATCATCGCAGAATATCCTTACGTCATCTCTTGATACACCGAATGCGCATACGCCTCCGATCTCGTGATTGGTATATTCAACGACCTCCTCCGGTGTCAGCATTTTAGCCTTCTCGCCGAATTCCTGCTTGTATTTCTTATTATCGATCTTGGCATCTCCTGCCATCTGAATAAGTATGCCGGTGCCATCCTTGAGTTTGAAGCTCAGGGTCTTGCAGATACGTGCACCCTCAACACCAACTGCTATGGCTGCAAGTTCGACCGTAGCACTTGATACATCAAATTCCATTATCCTATCTTCTACACCGAACTTTTCAAGGTGCTTTCTTGCAATAGTTATAGACATACTCCCTCCAACGTATAATAAACAGATTTTACTATCGGACTTATATGAATGTGATCATGATAATCCTCATAGCAGGGTCCGAGTAATGTGTAAATTATAATGCTTTATCAGGAAAACAGGCAAGTAGAAAGAAATAAAAATAAACATAAAAAAAATATGAAAATTAATGTTGACACATGTATAAGCGCGTGCTATTATATCAGTGTCAATTTAGCACTTTAGTACGATAAAGCGATAAAACACAAAAGCGCATTACAACTAAAGAAAACATTAAACAAGCACGACAAAGTGCCGGATAGATACCAATTAGAAAAAAGGAAAGGAACAAAAAATGAAAAAGAAATTATTTGCACTCTTTATGGCATTGACAGTAATGCTCACAATGGGATTATTCACAGCATGTGGTGAGACAGAAGAATCCGGTGATGTAACATTCACAATGGGAATCGACGCAGAATACCCACCATTCAGCTATATCGGAGATGACGGCGAATACACAGGGTTCGACGTAGAAGTATGCAAGGCAGCTTGCGAGAAGCTCGGATGGAACTTCGAAGTATTCGGAGTAAACTGGGACGAGAAGCTGGTTCAGCTTGATGCAGACGAATGTGACTGCGTATGGTCAGGAATGACGATCCTTGATTCCATGAAGGAAGCAGGATATGTTATCTCAAAGCCATACTATGACAACACTCAGGTATTCCTTGTTAAGGAAGGCAGCGGCATTGCTTCTTCGAAGGACGTTGCAGGCAAGACAGTAGCAGTTCAGCTCGGCACTTCCGGAGAAGCTCTTCTCGCAGAGGACGGAGACCTGGCAGACATGGCAAAGACTTTCGGAGATCTGATCACTTGTGACAGCTTCCTTAAGTGCTTCACAGAGCTTGACAGCGGTGCAGTTGATGCAGTATTTGTAGACGCTCCTGTAGCTAAGGCTTATGCAGAGGAAAACGAGGGATTCGTTATCATCGACGAACAGCTTGGTGCTGAGCAGTACGGAATCGCTTTCAGAGCAGACGATCAGGAAATGTGCGATGCTATTGAAGGTGCAGTAGCAGAACTTGTTGAGGACGGAACTTATGCTAAGATCGCTGAGAAATATCCTGACATCGTTAACAACCTCCTGTTCTTACAGTAATAGCTGAAGGTAAACGACAAGAATTAAAACGAATGTAACACAATAGACAGACCTGAACCCCGGGCACATGAATGTGTGCCCGGGTTCGGGCGTATTAAAAAGGCGGAATCCATGTCACTTACAACAATGATACTTAAAATGGGCGAGGGTCTCGGAAACACCTGCTCGATCTTTATCTTAACACTTTTGTTCTCTCTACCACTTGGTCTGGTAGTGGCCCTGCTCAGAATGAACAAGAGCAAAATAATATCAGGAATAACACGTTTCTTTATTTCAGTACTCAGAGGAACCCCTCTCATGCTGCAGCTGATTGCAGTAACTTACGGACCATACTATCTGTTTGGCCTTACGGTATCCAAGAACAAGCTGATACCCGTAGTAATTGCGTTTGCCATCAACTACGCAGCATACTTTGCAGAGATTTACCGTGGCGGTATCGAATCCATTCCTCAGGGTCAGTATGAAGCAGCGAAAGTCCTCGGATACAATAAGGTACAGACTTTCTTCAGAATAATACTGCCGCAGGTCATCAAGAGAATAATGCCGAGTGTGACCAATGAGATCGTTACACTCGTTAAAGATACGTCTCTGGCGTTCACAGTTTCTTTCCAGGAGATGTTCACTATAGGCAAGCAGATCGCAAATTCACAGACAAGTTTCATGCCGTTCCTTGTTGCCGGAGTCTTCTACTACATAATGAATGCAGTGGTCGACTACGGAATGGGCAAGGTCGAAGGCAAGCTTGATTATTACAAGTAGGAGGACATCATGATACTGGAAATGAATAATATCAAAAAATCCTTCGGCGAACTTGAAGTCCTGAAGGACATCAGCGTATGCGTAGATAAAGGTGAGATCGTTTCGATAATCGGACCTTCGGGCTCGGGCAAATCGACTCTGCTGAGATGTGCGACAGATCTCGAGACTCCGGACAGTGGAGAGATAAAGTATGAGGACGGAGCAAGCTTTGGACTGGTATTCCAGAACTTTAATCTGTTCCCTCACTATAGCGTACTGCAGAATGTCATGGATGCACCTGTCAAGGTAATGAAGAAGGATAAGGCAACAGCTAAGGAAGAAGCGCTGAAATGGCTGGACAAGATGGGCCTCAAGGACAGGGCCGATGCATATCCTTACCAGCTTTCCGGCGGTCAGCAACAGAGAGTTGCGATCGCAAGAGCGCTGGCAAAGGATCCGGATATATTATTTTTTGACGAGCCAACTTCCGCACTGGACCCTGAGCTGACAGGCGAAGTACTCAAGGTCATCAAGTCACTGGCGGATCTCCATATTGCGATGGTTATCGTAACCCACGAGATGGCATTTGCCAAGGACATAAGCGACAGAGTCATTTTCATGGACAAGGGTGTGATCGTAGATCAGGGAACACCTGAAGAAGTATTCAGCTCGACCAACAAGAGAACACAGGACTTCCTTGGAAGATACAACAATATTTAAAAAATGAAAAATCGGGGGAGCATTTCCTCCGATTTATTTTTCTATTATTACGTTTGCGGTCAGATATAGCGAGCTGTCATTGATATCCAGTCTGATGATCTCACCGCCTGCCTGAACTATTTCTATGGAATCAGCACCTGTCTGCGTATGCAGGTAATAAGCTGTGGCGGTGCTTCCGCTGGCACAGCCATTCTCCCATACAAGGGTATCTGAGCCGACAACATAGACGAGTGGTCTGATCGCTACTCTGTCATCAGCGAGCCTGTCAAAAAGAATGATACCGAGGGCAGGAACTTTAAAGTGATCTGCTATATCCCTGATGCGTGAGCTTGCCGTTTCATCGCTCATCTCACCTGCAGGAACAAGCATGTGAGATATGCCATCAAGGTGCATGACTGGATAGTTTTCGAATGTATCTGCTGTTGGTGCACTTACTCTGAGTGTAGCCTGATAAGCCGGAAATGATCTTTTGTCTTCGATCCTTGTCAGGGCTACCTCGACCGGCTCTTCCACGCCTGAGGAATTAATTTTGAAACGGTCACTCCAGCCGACCTCAAGATCATTCAGACATGCCTGATAGCATGCGGCCGAGAGGGTAGCGTTTCCACAGAACTCATAGCCCATCATCTCAAGATCAACGCAATGGCTCGATCTACGCGAAACAAAGCCGACCTGCTCGCAGCGAGGCTCCAGCTCGAATGCCTTCCGGATGATGTCGGCACGAGTTGTCGGCTCCGGAACTGTATTAACGAGTACCGTAATATTTCCTACGGGATCTGCAACTACATAATCAATTGTCATAACATAAGTATTGTAGCATAAATCAGTGATAAATATGTTAAAATAAGCGGGAAAGCTGAGAATGACCAGATGGGAGGAGATATAAATGGATATTCATTGCCAGCTGATGATGGAAGAATTTAAAGAAAACTACACATCTTTCGTAAAAATCGATGAGATCGTCAGGGAAAAGCTCGAGGAGCTTATCACGAACAGCGGTCTTTATGTCGTAGCCTTCGAGTCAAGACTCAAGCAGGAGCAGAGCCTGGAGGGCAAGCTGGAGCTCAAGGGCGGCAAGTACAAGGTGCTTTCGGATATTACAGATCTTATTGGTGCAAGAATAGTAACATTCTATTCATCAGAGGTCGACAAATTCGCCTCCCTGATAGAGAAAAACTTTGATGTAGACTGGGAGAACTCAGTTGACAAGCGCAAGTCACTGGCTACTGATCAGTTCGGATACATGTCGCTGCATTATGTATGCAGGATCCCAAAGTCGATGTTTGATGACCCGAAAATGCCGGAGGTAAACGAGTATCGATTCGAAATACAGCTCAGGACAGCCTTACAGCATGTGTGGGCTACTGTTTATCATGACACCGGCTATAAGAGCGATATAGAGGTACCTAAGGAGTATATACGCAAACTTTCGAGACTTGCAGGCCTTCTTGAAATAGCCGACGAGGAGTTCGGTACCATCATAAGGGATATCAACGAGTACAGGCGCAGAGTAAGACACCTGATCAGTCAGGGTGCGCTGGACGAGATTCTGATCGACGGCGACAGCTTCAGATCCTTCCTCGAGAGCAGGCCATATGACGCACTTAACGATCGTATCGCAGCGATCAATCAGGCTGAGATACAGCCAACCGGTGCGATCACGCCTTTCCTTGAGCTGTTTAAGAGACTCGATCTGAAAACTCTGGGAGACCTGAAGAGGATGATAGAGGAATGCTCGGATGAGGCATATCATCTTGCAATGATACACCTGGGAGATACAGATCTGGATATTCTGTCCTCTACAGTGGGCCTGCGTTATCTCTGTATCGTGTATATTGTAAAGCATAACGGCGGTGTTCCGGGACTCACGATGCTTCTCGATACGCTGGGCGGAGAGAGAGAAGGAAACAAACGCAGAGCTGAACGGCTGATGAATCAGATAGAGGAACTGAAAATAATATAGGTGGTACATAGAGAATGAGTGGACAATACATCGATACGGATCTCTTCGACAGAGCTGCAAAATATGCAATAGATGCGCATCACAATGTCGGCAGAAAAGGTAAAGGATTCCCGTATATCATCCATCCGATGGAAGCAGCCGAGATCGTTGCAACGATCACTGATGACCAGGAGATGCTGGCGGCAGCCATGTTACATGATGTTGTCGAGGATACGGACTGCACAGTTGAGGACATCAGAAGAGAATTCGGAAACAGGGTGGCGCATCTCGTTGCCAATGAGAGCGACATTGTTGTAGAAGGAAAGACAGAGAGCGAATCCTGGCATGAGAGAAAACAGTATGCTATCGACAGACTTGCGGTTGCAGAGAGAGATATCAAGATAGTGGCGATGGGAGATAAACTCTCGAACATGAGGGCGATAGCAAGGGACTATGCGAAGATAGGAGATGCACTCTGGGAACGATTCCATGTGAACGACCCGGCGGAGCATGAATGGCATTACAGAGGCCTGGCGGAATCCCTCAGAGAGCTGGGAGATACAGATGCATACATAGAGTTCATAATGCTTATAAATCGCGTATTTTCACACTAAAAATATCAGAAGAGCGGCCGAAGGGCTTGCTCTTTTTTTATGGTAATGATACAATTTTTTGTCTGCTTATGATGACCCGACTATACCGAGATGTATGCGGGCCAAAGGGCAAGCCGAGATGCTGCCTTATATTATTTGGAGGGAATAACAGATGGAAAGAAAGAAAAAGGTACAGGAAGTAGTAAACGAACTTGACCTGATGACAGAAGAGGAATATCAGGCGCTAAAAGAGGCCGAAATGGCCGAGATGAAGGTCTATGCTGACGGAATCAAGAACAGCTCTGACCCTAAGGTAATGTACAGGATCGGAAGACCTATCACCGATCTCAAGCAAATGTTCGAATCAAGTGTAGAACTCTTTGGAGATCGCCCGCTTTATCATCAGATCATGAAGGGAGATAAGGAGTTCTCGATCATAACATACAAAGAAGCATTGAGACAAGTCAGAGGACTTGGCACAGCGCTGCTTGATCTCGGACTTAAGGGCTCTCATATCGGTATCATAGGACCGAACTGCTATGAGTGGGTAGAATCATATCATGCAATACTCGGAGGTATTGGTGTAGGTGTTCCTCTGGACAAGGAACTCAGCAAGGATGAACTCGCCAACTTGTGTAATGAAGGCGACATAAAGGCTATTATCTGCTGTGCAGACAGATATTACAATATCTTCAAGGAAATCCTTGAAGAGGGAAAGACAGGACTCAGATATGTCATCGGAGTGGCTAAGGAAGTACACGAAGACCCTAAGAAGGGTCTGTATTCATGGAACCTTCTTCAGGAAGCGGGTATGGCCAAAGTCGATGCAGGTGACACAAGATTTCACGAGCTGCGTATCAGAAATACTGCTCTTGCGGTTATCATATTCACATCAGGAACAACAGGTGTGGCTAAGGGCGTAATGCTGTCACACAAAAACCTGTGCTTTGACATACTTTCAGCACAGGCATATCTGGAAGTAAGACCTGACGATATTTTCTTCAGCATACTTCCTATCCATCATACATATGAATGCACCTGCACTAACCTTGAAGGAATGTACATGGGAGCTTCAATGGCATTCTGCCGCGGCATCAAGTACATTACCAAGGATATGTCTATGGTAAAGCCGACATTCCTGCTGGCAGTACCTCTCATCTATGAGAAGTTCTACAACAATATCATAAAAGCGCTTGAGAAGGAAGGCAAGCTGAAACAGTTACGTGCACTCTTTGCGCTCAATCGTGTAACGAGCAAGGTAGGCATCAATGTTTCCAGATCGGTCATTGAACGCATTACAGCTCAGTTCGGCGGTAGAATACGCATGTTCATCGCCGGAGGAGCAAAGGTGGATCCTGATGTGCTGCAGTTCTTCAGAGACCTCGGCATCAAAACTCTGCAGGGCTACGGACTTACAGAGACGGCTCCAATGGTCGCACTGACACCTGACCAGTGGCAGTATATGAACAATGAATCTGCAGGAAGAGTTCTGCAGTATACAGATTATAAGATCGAAGATCCTGATGAGGAGGGAAACGGTGAGATCTGCTTCAGAGGGCCTCAGGTAATGCTGGGATATTACAATAATCCTGAAGCAACTGAGGCATGCATGGAGGACGAATGGTTCCATACAGGAGACCTCGGACACATCGATGACGACAGATATGTATTCATTACAGGACGTAAGAAGAACGTTATCATCGCGCCTAACGGCAAGAACGTTTTCCCTGAAGAGCTTGAAGAAAAGCTCATGCGCAGCCCGTACATCGAGGAGTGCATGGTATGGGGAGACGATCAGGAAAATATCTGTGTTACGATCCGTGTAGACAAAGAGCATGCACGTGCTATTCTTGGCGAAGAGCTGACAGAAGAATCTGTCATGGAACTCATCAACGGTGAAGTTGAGAAGATGAATTCGGCTCATCCTAACTGGAAGAAAATCAAGAGGATCAATATCAGAAGAAGTGACTTCATTAAGACAACAAGTCAGAAGATCAAGAGGTTCGTTACTGATAACAAACTTGGAGATATCCAGATATTCACAGGAAGGAAGAACAATGGATAGATATCCGGCACTGACAATAGATCATGATAAACTCCGCTCCAATATGAAGACGGTCGTTGACTGGTGCGCGCAGGCAGGAATCGATGTTGCAGGCGTGATCAAAGTCAGCTGCGGACTTGCGACAACAGCTCTCGATTATGAGGCAGCCGGCGCAAAATGGATCGCTTCCTCGAGGATCGAGCATCTGAGGCGTGCGAAAGAGATCGGGGTAAAGCTCCCGATGCTCATGATCAGAGTTCCGATGATATCCGAGCTGGACGAGATTATTGAGGTCTGTGACTACAGTCTCCAGAGTGAGCTGAAGACCCTTGAGGCGATCAATGAAAAAGCGATTGCTGCAGGCAAGGTCCACAATGTTATCCTGATGGCCGACACAGGCGATCTGAGAGAGGGCTTTATCGATTATGATGAGATGACTGATGTTGCAGTCAAGGTCGAGAATGAGCTTAAGGGACTTCATCTGGCAGGTATCGGCACCAATCTTGGATGCACCGGATCGGTGATCCCGACAGGCGAGAAAATGGAGCTGCTCGCTTCCATCGCAGAGAAGATCGAAAAAGCGATCGGCAGAGAACTCGAGATCGTATCCGGTGGTGCGTCATCGAGTCTGCTTCCGCTGTTCGACGGAGTGATGCCGAAGAAGATCAACATGCTGAGAATAGGTGAACTCAGCTATGTCGGAAACATGGGTGACCTGAAGAACGCCTATGATCGTAACGAAGTGGATGACATGTACGGAGATGCTGTTACACTCCAGGCAGAGATAATCGAATGCAAGACCAAGCCAAGCCATCCTATCGGGGAACTTGGGGTCAATGCATTCGGCGAGAGACCTGTTTACATAGACAAGGGAGATCGCAGACGTGCACTTTGCGCAATAGGCAGAGCTGACTTCGGCGACACGGGAGATATCATTCCGATGCTGGAGGGAGCAAGCGTTGAAGCGGCTTCAGGAGACCACACCATAGTGGATATAGAAGAGTGCAAGACAAAGCTCGACGTGGGTGATATAATGACATTTAAGCTGAAATATTCCGCGATCCTGAGACTTACAGGCAGTGAGAATGTTAAGATCCGTGAGATCAACAAATAGCTAATTAACGGCGCAAGCGTCTGCTGAGCTGTATAAGAGAAAGGAATAAAAATGGCAGTTAACAATTCTAATGAAATGACAAGAGAGGGATATAACGCCCTGAATGAAGAGCTCGAACATCTTATCACTGTCGTTCGTAAGGAGAACGCTGAGAGACTGAAGGAAGCTATCTCACTGGGAGATATTTCCGAGAATGCTGAGTATGATGCAGCTAAAGATGCTCAGGCTGAGACTGAGGAGCGCATCAATCAGATCGAAGAGACACTGAGAACAGCTGTTATCGTAGATGAGGATAGCTGCGATGAATCAGATGATACTGTTCAGACAGGACGTACAGTATCAGTTAAGGACCTCGAGCTTGATTACACTGCAACATATAAGATCGTAGGAACAACTGAGGCCGATCCGCTGAACGGCAAACTCTCCAATGCTTCACTTGTTGGACAGCACCTTATCGGATGCAAGGCAGGAGATGTTGTTGAATTCCCTGTTCCGGATGGAATGGCTAAGTATGAGATCCTGGAGGTAAAGAGATAATGGCAGAGAATAAGCCTAACGGCGCACAGGTCAAAGAACAGGCTGAAGAGCGCGAACTTACTGAAAAGGAGATCGGCGAACAGCGCCAGATCAAAAGAAATAAACTGGAAGAACTGCGTGCTATGGGCAGAGACCCGTATCTCGTAGAGACATATGATGTAACAGCACATTCCAAGGACATCAAGGAAAACTTCGAGGCAATGGAGGACCAGGAGGTCCGCGTTGCAGGAAGGATCATGGCGTTCAGAAGAATGGGCAAGGTCGCTTTCGTAGACCTGCAGGACAAGCAGGGAAGAATCCAGATCTTCGTTGCCCGTGACAATATCACAGCTGACGAGTATCAGGTCTTCAAGACATACGATGTAGGCGATATCATCGGTGTACACGGTGTTATTTTCAAGACAAAGACCGGCGAGATCAGTGTAAGAGCATCAGAAGTGCTCCTCCTGTGCAAGTCACTTCAGGTACTTCCTAACAAGTGGCACGGACTCAAGGATACAGACCTCAGATATCGTCAGAGATACGTTGACCTTATCATGAACGAGGACGTTAAGGATGTATTCCTGAAGAGAGCAAAGATCATTTCGACCATGAGAAAGGTACTCGAAGAGGATTATGACCTGATCGAGGTAGAGACACCTGTACTCGGCAACATCGCAGGCGGTGCTGCAGCAAGACCTTTCCTGACTCATCACAATACACTTGATATCGACATGACTCTAAGAATCTCTCTCGAGCTTCACCTCAAGAGACTTATCGTAGGAGGACTTGACGGTGTATATGAGATCGGCAAGGTTTTCCGTAACGAGGGAATGGACAAGAACCACAGCCCTGAGTTCACTTCAATGGAGGCTTACAAGGCTTACGTTAACCTTGAGACCATGATGGAGCTCATGGAGCAGGTTACATACAAGTGTGCAATGGCTGTTAACGGAACTCCTATTGTTAAGTACGGCGACAAGGAATTCGATGTTACTCCTCCATGGAAGAAGATCGATATGACTGAGGCAGTTATCAAGACAACAGGCATTCCTTTTGACAAGATACTGACTGATGAAGAGGCTATCGAGGCAGCAAAGAACTATGGAATGAACTTCGAGAACGAGGCTGACTGGAGCCGCGGCAAGATCATTGCTGAGATGTTCGAGGACTACTGTGAGGACATCCCTGGATTCCTTGACGGACCATGCTTCGTATGCGGACATCCGCTCGAGATATCTCCTCTTGCCAAGAAGGATCCTAAAGACCCAAGGATCACAAGAAGATTCGAGTCTTATATCAATGGCTGGGAACTCTCCAATGCATTCTCCGAGCTGAACGACCCTATCGATCAGTACGAGAGATTTGCAGAACAGCAGAGACAGCTTGATCTCGGTATCGATGACGAAGCTCATCCAATGGATACAGACTTCGTAAATGCGCTTGAGGTAGGCATGCCTCCAACAGGCGGAATCGGAATCGGAGTTGACAGACTGGTAATGCTGCTGACAGACAGCGCAACCATCAGAGACGTACAGCTCTTCCCGACAATGAAGCCGGAAGCAAAATAGTAAAGAAATAATAAATAACTGCCGGGGATTCCCCGGCAGTTTTTATAATGTGGAAATTAGTATTATTCTTTATATGATAAAGATCATCGTCTTCCCATCTCAGGGTGATCCTTGTAGAATTTCTGCTTGTCATTATACATCTCGGACTCTGCTGTCTTGATGAGTGAACCGATATCATGGCTGCTTCCAAATGCATAACCTACACTGGCGAGAGGGATATCCTCGGAATTCAAGGCTTCCTGAAATGCCTTTATTCTTGTTTTAAGGACAGCTCTATCGGTATTGTGCAGAAGGATGGCAAATTCATCTCCACTGATTCTGAATACATCTTCTTTACGGAAAAGGCTGCATAGCAGTTCTGCATAGCGGATCAGCAAACGGTCTCCGGCCTCATGTCCAAACTGGTCATTGGTATATTTGAGTCCATTCACATCCGTAAATACTGCACCTGAGTTGCCCTTGGAAGAGGCTATCTGCTGCAGTTTATCTTCGTATGCCAGACGATTGTACAGCCCGGTCAGTGCATCGTGTTGAGCATGGTACTGGCTGATGAGTCCTTCATTCTCAAGCTTTTCCTGATGCTCTGACTGTAGCATGATATATAGGGCAACCATGGAAAGCACCACAGCAGGGTATGCATATGAGAATGACTCGACGGCCAGATTGATACAGCCCGCTACTAACGGGAAGATAACATATGTCATTGTAGCTATTCGATCATGTACTCCGAAGAATCGTGTGTTAATCAGTGTTGCTATCAGGCAGAAAATTGCACAAAGCAGATTTACAATGACGTATGCGGTATAAAGAGGCCCTTCAATGTATACGCCGTCTTTAAAGGTGAAAAGCAGACCTGATCCTGAACTTACCACGATCGATGCGGCTGCTGTGAGGCAGAATACAAAGGCGACGCGCGGCAGTGTTGTTGAAACAGGATGACTTTCCCTTGCATATTCTGTAATGTAATAGAGGAATATGCTATAGATGACGAATGTCATCAGGAGAGAGATCGTTGTACTGCCATACAGCAGGGATTCCAGTCTTGCACAGCCGTCAAAGATCCAGGAAAGGCAGTCTGAAATAAGTGCTACCAGACCTGTGACGATAACAAATGAAAAGAGTACATTTCGACGAGTCCTCTTGTGATCTTCGAAAAGATTTCCGTACAGAAGGGCAATACATATAAGTATCGACATGATCTCAACGCCGATAATACTGTGTACGTAGCCGCCTCTGCTATTCGAAATTGTAGCGGCTTTAGAGAATTCGAGCGGAATATCAACGACCCTGACCTGCTCGTATCCGAACTCGTTGGTGTCAAAGCTGTCGATGACTATACCGTCCGGTCGAACCGCCAGACTGATGCCGTCATAGGTAGGCTTGACGATGCTGACTCTGTTTTCCACTGCAAGTGTATGACACAGCAGTGAATGCTGTTCAGTTACACCAGGCCAGTCCCAGGACGGGAGGAACAGTATGTCAGTGTCGTCATCGATCTTATTGATATAAAACGGGAAATTGCTGTCATAACAGATAACATAGGAAACTTTAATTGTCGTCCCGTTATTCAGCTCGATCTCGTGAGACGGGATCACACCATCTCCCCGAATATAGTCTGATTCAAGTAACGGTATTGTATTGGTCTTTACGTATGATCCCAGAATATTACCTTTTTTATCGATCCAGATGACCTTATTGGTCGATTTGCCGCATTCACTTCCGTCAGTGTCGTTCAGATCAAGTCCTAACAGTATGTGAATATTGTTCTCACGTGCAGCACGGCTGCATTCTTCGCAGAAATCAGCCTCATCTGTATCATTGATCTCATAGGCCTCCTCGTTGAAAACGATTATCTCTGCACCCTGCTCTGCCGCTTCTGCAACGCAGGAATGCATGCTGTCCAGGTAACGGTCCATTGATAGAGATGTGTAATTATTATAGTCTCCTACATACGGACCGGTAGAGAGCGCCACACGCACTCCTTTCTGTTCTGTAATATTAGGACTCAGATATACTATGCCAATTGTGAGAACAGCAAAAAACAGCACCGAAGCTATAAATATCGGATATATCCTTTTTTTATGAATAGCATATATCAGAAGCGCAAAGATCCAGAGCAATATGATAGAGAGTCCGAACGATCCCAGGACATGCTCTACCTGCAGCATTGTATTCATGTCTGCAAACATCATGTCCACGCGGATCATGGATGGAATGCGGATCAGTGTAGCAAGAAGATATACTGCCATCCAGAGAATCGGAAACGCGAATGTACTCAGAATACTTTTCGATTTGCGTGTCAGTATCGAGTAGGCTAAAAAGATGCCGAACTGTATCAGTCCCATAAAAAGGAACAGTGGCACATACAGCCATTTAAAGCCTATTGAGCCCAGATATCTCAGGAGATAAGCCGCAACAAATACACCACCGCTTATCAGAAGCTGTCGCTTTGAGTTGTATCTGATACTCAGATACAGGAAGGTCAGTATCCACAGAAGTGTGAAAAAGGTCTCTCCCTGGCTGATGTGTACAAGACCGGGCAGCCCCAGCCCCAGAGCCCCGACACATAGCAGCGCCCAATATAGAGTTTTCTGCTGATCCCCTGATTTTTTATCCATGAGATTAAACTTCCTTTGTTTGTTTATCTCCAGCGTACTCCATACATAGGAGTGAGTTCTACGTATTTCTCTATCGGAGCATCCTCGAGACAGAGTTCAATGATCTGACGTCCCAGTGGATCAAGTTCAGGTACAAGATACTGCTTGAGCTCTTCTTTGAAGAAGTCAGTGATGATCCTGGCTCCTGCGTCATATCCCTCTTCGCCAAGTCTGGACTGCAGTTCAGGCCTCAGGAATGTCTGACGGATGAACTGACCGTCGATCTTCATTTCATCCAGGCCATATCCGAAGAGAGGGCATCTTGACTTGACGAGGTGGCTGGCTTTGACAGTTCCGCCACGTCTTGCAAGGTACTCTCTTGTCAGCCATTCAGGAGCAAATCCGACCTTGTATGCGCCGATGTACTGGTTAGGAATGAGGATATACAGTGTCTCGGAAGCATCCGTGATCTGCTTGAGCAGCATGTTAGCCTGTGTGATCTTCTTTCCTGTTGCGAAAGGCCAGTATGAGCCGATGCCTTCTGATGTCATTACATTATTGGCTGTCTTGTCTGCAATCGATGGATTCTTGTATCCGCGAGGTGCAACAAGTCTCCACAGCCATGCAAGTGAAGGCGGAATGATCTGGACCATTCCCATTACTCCGTAGTTTGGATTGTCCAGTGTTGTAGGCGGCATTCTGACACCGAAAGATCTTACATCTACAACTATTGCTTCATCTCCCGGAACGATGTTTTCGATCATGTTTCTCGGCAGGATAACTCTCGGATTGGAGCATGGCTTGCCGTTGGATTCGAGCTTGTGTTCCCAGATAAGACATGTTGAACCCGGTGTGCCGTCGATGTTGAAGAATTCGACAGGCTCTGACGGATGGATGCTGGCGCGCTCATATGCAGGGATATTGCCGTAGTATTTGTCGCCATCCACACGCAGGAACCAGCCGTTCTCAGCGTCTGTGATGGTCAGCTTGTTAGGTGTTGCCTGCATGTCTGTATGAGCCATTACCATGTCGTCGGCGATAGGGAATATTTCGCATGTTTCGCCGATGTTCATGTGGAACTGCTCCTGAGTAATAGAGTGCTTGCCAAGCAGTACTCTGCCGTCAGGCTCTCTGTGTATCTCCTCGAGCATTTCGCTCTTGCCGCCGCCGGATGCGCCTTCGTGCATGAAAACGATCTCGTTCTCATACGGAGTTACCAGCAGTGCTGCGGAAGCATGATTGGTGATCCAGCCTTCCTGTTCGCCGATGTCCAGAAGGATCGAGAATACGCCTTTCTTTGCTGATGGACCCGGATACAGATTGTATGAGAACACCTCATGCATGCGTTCAGACCTGCAGTGTACTACTGCCTGCTTGCCGCCGAAATGCGTGTGCCTGAAAGGCGGAGCCACATAGATGATCGAACGAGGCTCGTAAATGCCTTCGATATCATTAAAGCTTACGAAGTCCTGGATGTTAGCGAGTGCGTATGCGAAGAATGCCGCATTTGCAGGTGCGACAACCAGACTGTCGTAGCCGTGGATCTTGCCTCCGATGGAAAACGGCATCACAACCAGAGACTGCTCTGACAGCCATGCCATTGTCTCCTCTCTGAGCTTGGAGAAATCATATCCCCATGCTTCTTTGAATGTCGGCTTGTCCGTAGGAAGTTCGTCACCTATGTACATGCAGTGAGGATCTCTTCTCCTCATGTATTCTTCTTCAAAGTTAACAGAAGGACCGTTCTTGCATCTTGCAACTTCGGCCTCTACGATCCTGCCCTTGCCCGGGACTTCGTAGCTTACCTCAAAGTGCGAGAGCGTAGCGGAGCCATAGCAAAGTTCGACAAGATCAGTCTTGCTTTCCGGTAATATTATGGTCTTGCATTTTTCGAGTGCGGACTTGAGATCGTCCGGCACTACGAGTCTATTCAGTATTTCTTTCATGATAGCCATTTTTGAGTTTTACTCCTTTAAAAACATATCATTAATCATATCATTTGCAGAGCGGATTTTAAAGAATATCCGGCGTCTTTGTTCCCGTTTTTTTTATTTTTGCGACCGCAGCATGTCTGTCTGCAGCTGCATGAAAAATGGCATCAGATAAAAAAAGATCTGGAAAATGTTTTTTTATTAGACAAGATTTTTTGAGCTGTTCGTTTCATATCACAGACTCCTTTAATATGGGAGGGATCCATGAATGTGATAATGCCTCCCACGGTGTGCAAATCGTCAATTATCGGAATAATATTTATATGTTATCCGACAAATATCATTTGATGAGAAGGAGGGCGCAATGTTCTCAGGCATATATGCAGACAGGTTCAGGGACCTTTTATTACGCGGCGGAGTAGATGAGAAAACATTTGAACAGGTCCGCGGAAAAATGAAAGAGAACAACAGAAAAACACTGCTGGTGTTCTCATATGTTGCGCTATGCGTTTTTCCGGTGCTTCTGACGATGACTTTCATAGTTCCTTCGCTGGAGTCATACAGGCATGCATATTCTGTCGGACTTGCTTTGACAATAGTAATATGGTGGCTTGCAAAATTCAGAGGCGAAAAAAGCGAGCTGGCGGTAAAGACAGGAATGTATGCTTTTGAGATGATGCTGTTCATGGTCGGCATTTTCATGGGGACTATAATGGGCCCTAATGAACTGGCGGCTACATACATTGCTTTCTTGCTTGCTGTTCCTCAGATGTTCACGGATCGTCCGTGGAGGATATTTCTTATGATACTGATCGCTGAGATCATTTTCATAATCATGGCTGTTCAGTATAAGAATCCCGTCACTACGAGTGCGGACGTCACCAACTGTCTCGCTTTTGGAATACTGAGTGTTATCCTTGCTTGGTTTTCGATAGACAACCGCATCAACAGATACGCTCTGGAGGATGAGATACGATTCCTTGCAGAAAGAGACCAGCTTACGGGCTTGATGAACAGACACCGTTATCAGAGCTTCATCGATGCCTCGGAATCCATGCGCTCGGCATGCTTCTACTGCCTTTACGTTGATGCGAACGGCCTGCATGAACTGAATGATTCTGAAGGACATGAAGCGGGAGATCTCATGCTGCGCAGCATTGCGGATGTAATGCTGCAGCTGTTCGGTGTAGACAATACCTATCGTATCGGCGGTGATGAATTTGCTGCATTCGGTCGGAATAAGAATACGGAAGAACTTGAGACCCTTGTCAGGGAGATGAAAGAAACTCTTGAGAGTCTCGGCTATCATGTTGCTGTCGGTCTGGGAATGAAAAATGATGGTGACTTTGAGCTGACTGATATTATCAAGAGGGCTGAAATGGCAATGTACAAGGATAAGGCTTATTACTATCTCACTTCCGGAAAAGACAGACGAAGAAGAATGAGTTGAAACGGTATGTAATACAGAAAGATGCGCTCGGGGCGAAAGCCCGGGCGCTTTTTGGATGAGTCAGACCGTATATGTTATAATGCGGAAAAGCCGAAGAAATGAATATCTCGATGATGGAGCATATTTATTCGGAGGCAACATTAAAAGAATTTGGAGATATTCTGCTAAAGGCAAATGAGCCGATATGTGATGCCGGCACAATATAATATTAAACAAACAAAAATAAGCGGGTCAGAGTAACTCCCGCTTATTTTTGTGTCATAGGCTACGCCCGGTTGGGAATGGACGTTTGCTTGGTGATATTAGGATCAGTAGTACTCGCCCGGTACTATGATCGTGATGTCGGAGAGAGCGAATGTAGCGCAAGGATGAATTTCCTTGGACTGCTTGTCTCCCCATCTTCTGCCGTCTGTTTCGGCAGGAATGAATACTTCGCCGGACTCGACTCTTGAGCGGCACCATCCGCATTCACCGGAACGGCATCTTGATGGAGCCTTGATACCGGCGCGCTCGATAGCTACGAGTATAGGCTCGTTAGCTGAGCAATCGCAGACAGTTTCATTAGGACCTTGCTTAACTGTCAGCTTGAATACCTGATCTTTTTTGTCTGCAGGATAGCCTTCGTGCTCCCATACAGTCTTGGTAGCTCCGAGAAATTCCTGGCGGATATATTTCTTTTCAAGTCCGAGTTTTGCAACTTCTTTGTCGACAAAACGATACATTGCTTCAGGACCGCAAATGAAGATGCTGTATGGCTCATCGCCGGCATACTTCTTAATGAGATCCGCAGTGATGAAACCGTTCTCATATCCGTCTTTCTGCTCATCGGAAAGAACGTGAACCACCTTTACCTTGTCAGTCTCTGCCATGATCTTGTCGAATTCATCCTTGAAAAGGATAACTTCTTCACTTCTGCTGCCGCAGAGGATAGTCAGCTTGAAGTCCTCGATACCATCTCTGATAGCACAAGCCATTGAGAGGAATGGAGTGATACCGGAGCCGCCTGCAAGAGCAACAACGTGCTTGGCATCTCTGTACTGCTCATAGAAGAATGATCCGAGTCCTTCGGAACCCTTGATCTCGTCGCCGACCTTGAGATTCTCAAGCATGTAGTCTGCAGCGAATCCGCCCGGATTGGTCCTGATGGTCACTGCGAGCTTGCCCTCGAGAGCCTGCTTTGGCGAGGATGAGATCGAATAAGGTCTTGTTACAAAGCTGTCCCCGATAGGGAGCTTGAGTGAAATGTACTGACCTGCTCTGAAATATGATGCAGGCTTTCCGTCACTTCTTCTGAATATGAATGTCTTTGCACCGGCTGCCTTGTGATCGATGATCTCGTCAACTGTCAGTGGCTGATAGTCAGGGTGCATTGCTTTTGCAAAATTATTGATAGGATAGTCTGCCTTGATCTCCTCAGCGGGCATTGAGTTGATGTACTGCTCTCTCTTCTTGGCGAGGTTCGCAAACTTCAGCATGTCTAAAAGTCCGATAAGACCTACTTTTACATTAAGTGCCATTATTTGTTACCTCCTTCCGAAATCTCTGCGCAGGCAAGTCCGGCGGTCATGTCTCCGTTGATCCATGTTGATGAATATCCGTCTCCGAAGAATGAGCCGGCTCCGATATGACGGAGGCCCTTGATATTGAAGTCAGCTTCGATGTCTGTCATTCTTGCAATAACGCCGTCCCAGCTTGTTACTTCGAATCCGTAAGGTGTTCCTTCCGGTGTTCCGAGGTATCTTGCGAAAGTCATCGGTGTTGCAACTTCAACTTCCTCGATGTATGGAGTGATGTCGATGCCCAGCTTGTCTTTAACGTCGCTGATGCATTTTGCGATCATCTTATCCTTTGCCTTGTAGTACTCTTCAGGAGTAAGTTTGGACCAGTCTTCGCCGCTGCTGAACAGCTTGGTGAAACTGATGATACAGGTTCCCTCAGGTGATGCATCAGGAATTATGTTGTTATAGCTGATAAGGATGTTGTAATCATTATCAATGCTCTTGAGTCTCTCATATTCTTTGCGCGAGTCTGCTGTGCTTGAGAAGAATACACAGTAATCTGTAAGTCCGAGTTCTTCGCAGCTCTTGTTCAGCGCAAAATAGATCATGCTGAATCTTGTGCTGAGATTGTCTTTTCTTGCTGTTGCCAGCTTCTTCTCTCTCTCCGGCACTAGTTCCTTAGGCATCATCTTAGCGTAGATGATGTTAGGGTTGATGTTAGCCAGTACCTGCTTGCATTCAACATCGCCGAGAGTGGTTCTGACTCCGCAGCACTTGTCGCCGTCGAAGAGGAATTCTTCAGCTCTGCAGTTGAACCATGCTTCGCCACCCAGCTCGTAGAATCTGTTCATGAAGGTCATTGTGATCTCGTGAGATGTGTGATGAGGAACAACCGCTCTTCTTGTTACGTACATGTCGATCATGTTGCCGAAATGGAAGAAGTTGACTTCATCAAGAGGTACTCCGAGATACGGCCAGTAGACACCGATTATGTCGATGGCTTTCTGCGGAATGCCGAGAGCCTTCATTACTGTAAGTGAATCATAGCCGCATGTCTTGAGCGTGTTCGGGAAATGCTTCTGCATGTACTTGGAATCATTAGGTGTTCCGTCGAACATGTATACCTTCGCCAGTCTGATCTCATAAATAAGGTCAAAGAATTTCTCCAGTGAAGCTCTTGAACCAGGAACATATTTCTCGATCGCATCAATATATGCTTCACGACCTGCCGGGATAGTTACATCCATAGGTGTTCCGTCTGAGTATGTGGAAATGCATCTGTAACAATCAGGTACTGTTACCCAGTCAACATCAATGCCGTTTTTCTCCATGATGTGACCTACATGTCCCAGATCATCACCTGCACCTACGTCACAGATCTCATGTACACTAGGGTCAAATTCAAATCTGCCTCTTTTAAAGCTGGAAGCTACGCCACCAGGCATGTTGTGCTGATCAATGAGAAGAGTTTTCTTCCCCTGTACTACACATGACACAGCTGCACTGAGGCCGGCGTTGCCTGATCCAACAACTACTACGTCGTACTTTGCTGCCATATTGCCTCTCCTTTTCCTTCCTTATAGTCATTCGATACAATAACTTTGATTACAATATATATCCTGGCTATGACAGGTGCAATTCTTATAGCAAACGCAACTATAACGTTATGGAATAAATGTCGTTATAGCACACTGAAATATGATAGAATATATTTCAGTGAAACGATTTACAGCTAATAAGGATTTTACAGATTACAGAAAAGGAGAACGCATGGAAATAACATATCTCAGGGAATTTATTGAACTGTCGACTCTTCTGAATTATACGGAGGCAGCAGAGAAACTCTACATATCGCAGCCCGTGCTTTCCAAGCACATAAAGTCTCTGGAAAACGAGCTCGGTTTCACCCTCTTTGATCGAAACAGCAAGTCTGTAGCTCTGACTGATTTCGGAAGCAGATATCTGCCTTATGCCGAAAAGATCGTCAGACAGTACGAAGAGAGCGAGACATGGAGAAAGGAATACGCTAATAAAAAAAGCACTTTTGTGCGGATGGGACTTCCGGAGAGTCAGGAATTATACGAAGTAGAAGAGCATTTTCAGATCTTCGGAAAAAAATATCCTGAGTACAGGATCGATATTGATGAGATGCCGAGCAGACGTTTGAAGAAGCGTTTCGAAGAAGGCACTATTAATATATTTCTGACGGCAATGCTGGTAGAGACCGATCTTGACACGCTTCCATATGATTATATTGAAGCGGCAAAGGGACGCATTAAAGTATGTATTCACCGCGAACATCCACTTGCTGCAAAGGAAAAAGCAACAATCGGAGATCTTCAGAAGGAGAGGATCATACTTCCGCCGAATGATTCCGTTTTTCAGCAGCTTATTGAGGATGCTTTTTTCAAGGAACTCGGATATAGAAAAGAATTTCTGTACAGCAGTTATAGCATGGCTCTGGTACTGGCAGAATCCGGGACTTGCGTTGCAATACTGCAGGCGGAGGCGTTGATCAATGTTCCTGAAGAACTTGAGATCCTTGACCTCAGTCCCGAGATCGATTATACAAGAGGACTGGCTGTAAGAAAGACAGATCTCAATGAGGCGGAGCGCGCATATGCTGATTTCGTAAAGGAGCAGTTCAGATAGATTATTTGTTGCTATAACGTTAACTATTCCGCATCGTTATAGCTGTGTTTACTATAAGAATTGCAGCTGTATATTACACGAGATATATTTTAGACAAGAAAGGCCTGTTACAGTAGTAAATAAAGTTATGAAAAGGAGTATTACTATGGGCAATAAGAAATTTGATTGCGTTGTGATCGGAGCAGGTCTTGCCGGTATGTCAGCAGCTATTACCGTAGCTCAGGCAGGCAAGAAAGTACTGCTCATGGACCAGCATAATCTGCCGGGAGGCTGCGCTTCCTCATTCGTAAGAGGACGCTTTGAATTTGATGCCTCACTGCATGAATATTGCGGTCTGGGTAAGCCGGGAGACTGGGGTCTGCCTGGTAAAATAATGATGGAGGAGCACGGCCTCGATATCGACTGGCTGTGGATCCCGGAGATGTATCGCGCTATCGGTACAACAAGAAGCGGAAAGCACTTTGACATTACACTCCCGACCGGAGTAGAGAATGTCATTAAGAAAATGGAAGAGATAGTTCCGGGAAGTGAAGAGCCGATGAGGACCTTCATGGCACTGGCAAAGGAATGCGTCGATGCCAACGATTACTTCTCGCAGCACATGTCCACAGTCAAGAAGGACGGAATGTTGAAGACTGATGACGTATATTTCCTCACCCATTTCTCCAACTTCCTCAAGGTCGCTGAGCGTCCGTTCAACGAGGTAATGAGAAACATCGGAATGCCTGAGGATGCAATTGATATTCTTGACGTTTACTGGACGTATATCGGAGCAGATTATTCCAAAATGAGCTTTGTACATCAGGCATGGATGTTCTACATGTATGCTCAGTACGAGCCTACGATCAACAGGTCCAATGCACACGGACTCACAATGAGGATCATCAACAGATTCCGTGAGCTGGGCGGAGAGCTCTGGCTGAATACAACAGCGCTCAAGGTATGTGCTGACAAAGAGGGCAATATCACAGGCGTACTTACTGACGCAGGCATGGTAGAGACCAACTATGTAATTGCTAATGTAAACCCTGAGATTGCTTACAACAAACTGCTTGATGAAAATGTTAAGGTCCCTGAGAGAGAGTACAAGAGAGTCAATGCCGAGAAACACGGCATCAGATTCTTTAACGCTTATGTTGCATGCAACAAGAGCATCGAGGAACTGGGCATCAAGGATTATACGATCTTCATGCCGGGCAGCTTTGACAATGCGAAGAATATTGCTGACTCCAAGTCATATGAAGACAATACGCACAGCGTAGTCGTTATCTATAATGTGATCAATCCGGACGCTTCCCCTGAGGGCACCTGCGTAATGACATTTACCATCTGCTATACAGAGGATGTATGGGGCGATTTCACTCAGAGAGAATATGCACACAAGAAGGAAGAACTGTTCAGAAAGGTAATGGACAACTTCGAAAAGGATACAGGCATCATCATCCACGACTGCATCGAGGAGATCGAGCTTGCTACACCTTGGACCTTCTCGCACTTCCTGAATACACCGGAAGGAACAACTTACGGCTACATGGTAGATGATAAGGATACGATGCTGTCGAGACTGATGGCCATCCGTAAAGACCAGCCTATCAAGGGCTTCAAGACATGCGGCGCTGCCGGTGCAAGAGGCGATGGCTATAACATGACCTATACCAACGGCAACGATATCGGCAAGATCATTTTAGAGGAAATGGAGGGATAGGACATGGCTAAAGTTAAACTTAAGAAATATGGCTTTAAGGATATCATGTATTTCACCAACAAGCCTAAGGAAAGAGAAGCCCTCATTCAGAATGCTCCTTCATACAAGACAAGCGCGACCTTCAAGTGCAACGAAAAAGCAGCGGAGCGCCATCCTGCAGAGCAGGTATTTGTGATCGATAAAGTGATCGAGCGCACAGAGGGTGTTAAGACCTACAGGCTCAGAAAAAAAGACGGGACCAACCCTGCGTTTTTCCGTGCGGGCCAGTATGTAGTCGTTCGTCAGAAGATAGACGGCAAACTTATTGCACGTCCTGTATCCATCAGTTCAGGACCTGAGGAAACTCTTAACGGAACAATGGATATTACTGTCAAGGCAGTAAAGGACGGATTTCTGTCGCTGTACATCATGGAGAACTGGAAGGAAGGCGACGAGGTCGTAACATCCGGTCCACAGGGCGTTTTCTACTATGACGGACTTCGTGACCAGAAGAAAGTTGTTGCATGCTCAGGCGGATCAGGCATCACACCTATTCTCTCAATGGCCAAAGCAATCGCTTCGGGAGATGAGGATTTCTCGATGACCGTTCTCTACGGATCAAAGAATCAGAAAGAGATACTGTTCGCTGACGAGTTCGCAGCTGCCATCGAGGGCGCTGAGGGCAAAGTGAAACTTGTTAATGTTCTCTCCGAGGAAGAGGGCGTTGAAGGTTGTGAATCAGGATTTATCACTGCCGAGCTGATCAGAAAGTACGCAGGAGATGAGGAATACTCACTCTTCGCATCCGGACCTCAGGTAATGTATGAGTTCCTGGATAAGGAAGTTGAGAAACTCGATCTGGATACAAGACACTACCGCAAGGAGATCTTCGGATCCGTAAAACAGCCATGGACACTGCCGGGATATCCTGCAGAAGCCAAAGACAAGACCTTCAATCTCAAGGTCAGAATGTGTGCTGAAGAGTTTGAGATCCCATGCGCAGCAAATGAAACCATACTTGTAGCTCTGGAAAGAGCCGGCATCGCAGGACCTAACAGATGCCGCGGCGGTATCTGCGGATGGTGCCGTTCAAGACTCATCTCGGGAGAGGTGTTCATCCCTGAGATCACAGACGGAAGAAGAGGCGCAGACAAAGAATTCGGATACATCCATCCATGTGCAAGTTTCGCAACTTCCGATCTGGAGATAGAAGTACCGAACAATAAGTAAAGGAGAAGTGAAATGTTTGATCGCGAAACAGAATTGCTGAAATTATGTCATAAGGTCGGCTGTGGAGAATTCAGTTTCACAACTGATTTTCCGGAATACAAGATGATGGATACGCTACTGACCGATGAAGAGATCCAGCTTCTTAATGCCATTCCGGTAATGAAACCGGTTACAGCATCAGTAGCAGCAGGACTGGCACACATGCCTGTTAAAAAGGTCAGAAAGATGCTCAGATCCCTGGCAGACAGACTGATCGTTCCTGATATCAATCTGCACAAGGCAGGATACATGTATCTGCTGTTCCCGTTTGCTCCGGGATTCTATGAGTTCCTGCTGACTGATGACGATTATGTTGAAGCACATCCGGAGGTGGCACCGCAGTTCAGAGATCACTCTGATACCTGCGAGCAGTCTGCAGCAACAACACCGATGGGTGCAGGCGTAATGAGAGTAATTCCTATTGAAAGCTCGCTGCCGGCAGAGACCAAGAAGATCAGCCTGGAGAGAGTCAGCTTCTACCTGGAGACAGCTCTCGGATATTACTGTGCATTGCCTTGCCAGTGCCGTAGAGTAAGGAGACTTACAGGAGAGGGTACCGGAGATCTTGAAGACGGAATGTGCCTGTTCATCGGACTTGCTGCAGAGCCTTTCATCAGACAGGGCAGAGGCAAGAGACTGACCAAGGAAGAGGCTTACGAACTTGTAAAGACAGCAGAGGAGAAGGGCTGCGTTCATCAGATCACTACCCTGCTGAACGGCGTAACATTCGCCATCTGTAACTGTAACCCTACAAGCTGTCTGGCACTTAATAATACTCAGGTATATCAGACCCCTAATACTTCACGCAGCAATTATGTTGCAGAAGTAGATAAGGAAAAGTGCGTTGCGTGCGGATCCTGCGTAGAGGTATGTGCTAACAACGCAGTT
>JAKSSO010000050.1 GCA_024403055.1 Mogibacterium sp.
TTATTATGAGGTCAACTTCACTGGTGCACAATCCACCCCATTACTTGGCGCTTACGCTCAAATTTCTATTCTCTTATTTCTCATCCCACAAGAATCCGTGATGAACCAAAAAAGAAGGATACTTCCTGTCAAACTACCTGAAATCAGTTGATGGCAGCACAAAAGAAGGCCAGATGGCAGAAATGCTTTCAGATGGATATCCTGCAGTCTATCAGTTTCACGTTGAAAAGAAGTATACATTCGTCGAGATCAGTATCCATAAATATATTGATGGTGTCGAAAATGAAGAAAGCGGAGGCGATCTGAGGCACTTCATGGAAGGTGAGAAACATGAGGGCGTTGTTGCTTTGATTCCTGATATGCTGAATGATAATGAGGTCAGGATGATAGTGGCCACCAATGATTCCCGTATTGAGACAGGCATGGACATAGATTCCGAACTACCCGAGGGCTATGAAGACTACTCCACATCTTTCACCTGGCAGCCTGCAGAAATAATAAAAGTAAAGTCAGACGAAGAGATTCCGTTAGGCATTTTATATGTCAGTAACGATGAAAGTGACATCTTCTCAGGGGTGGCTGAATCATCTGAATCCCTTAAAGACACAATACGTGGAATTAAGGACGCAGGCATAGATTACGCGTTCCTTCTCACGGTGAGATTCGGCATTGACTAATGAATGTTAACACTGTCGATACATTATTTCGGGCGGATGGTTCTACTGATAAGATTGGCAGTGGCAAAAGCTGCTGCCTTTTCATATGGAGAGATTCTTTGCACGATGGTTTCATCGAATGTAAACGCCCTTTGATAGACTATGATGTACAATGAAACTACACTGACCAAGTAAATCAATTCAAAGGAGCATTTAGATGGAACTCGGCAAAAGGATCGCTGAAATACGAAAAGAGCATAATCTTACTCAGGAAGGTCTGGCAGAGATCTGCAGCGTGACACGGCAGACCATCTCAAACTGGGAGAACGGCAAGAGCTATCCTGATCTTGAAACGCTCGTACTCATAAGCGACACTTTTGGTGTTTCTCTGGATGCGATGCTGAAAGGAGACAGAAAAATGGTCAGTGAGATAACCAAAGAACAAAAACAGGGTCGAAACAGTACGATAAAAATGATCGCAGCCGTTGTTATTGCAATTGTGATCATAACGGGTCTATTCATGGTTTTGGAAAACTCATTTATAAAGCTTAAACCAACGGACTACAAGGTTACTGTAACAGAGATCACACTGGATGATGTGACTATAGACAAAAATAAGAAACTGGCAACGTACATGGACCCAGATATGGAAGATGTATCAACTGATAACGCCTCTATATTAGTCAATGGAAACGATGTACCCGAAGGGACAGTGTACGTGTTTGGCGGAAAAGAATACAATTATCTTATGGAAATGTATGTGACGATCTGAAAGCATTTATAGAGGATCGTCGTTTAAACAGGAGTCCGGATCAAGTGATTTTGTAATAATAGAAAAACCCAATACTTCTCCATCCTTCTATTGATATATGCAATTCGACCAAGGTCAAAATAAACAGTATGCTTTCCTTGGTAAACTTTATTAACCAAATCATCATTACTAATGGAGGAAAATATATAATGAAAAAGAAACTATTTGCAATTTTGCTTGCTGTGGTAATGTGCATGGGTATGCTTGCAGGTTGTGGTTCATCAAGCAACGATGGCGCAACAACTACTAAGGGCGAAGGCACTATCATGTTCTGCGGATCAACATCACTGTATCCGATTATTTCTTCACTGGCTTCATCATTCACTGACGAGTATGAGACATGGAACAATGTAAACTCAAAACTACCTGAGGCTAACATTTCTATTTATGTAGCACCTGGTGGATCCGGTGTCGGAGTAAGTGCTGCTGAAGAAGGAACAGCAGACTTCGGTATGGTAGCAAGACAGGTTAAGGACGAAGAGAAAGCAGCTCTTGGTGACGGATACAAGGAATTTATCGTTGCAAGAGATGCTCTGACTGTTTCTGTTAACGCTGCTAATCCAATTGCTTCCAAGATGGACAACATGGATACAGAGACAATTCGTAAGATTTTCGCAGGCGAGATTACAAAGTGGAATGAAGTTGACGAGTCACTCCCTGCAGAGACCATCAACGTATATATCAGAGACCTCTCCGGTGGTGCCTACGAAGTATTCCAGAAGGCTGTAATGGGCGAGAGTACAATCACAGAGTCAGCTACTCAGTCTGCATCAATGACAGAGCTCGCTACTAATGTTGCTAACGACCCTAATGGAATCGGATATGTAGGATTCGGTGCTTACAACAAGGCAAACGAGGCTTCAAAGGTTCTCTTTGCTATGAAGGTGGACGGCATTGAGGCTAACGAGGAAACTATACTGAGCGGTGACTATACTGTTCAGAGGCCTGTACTCTTCTGCACAGGAAATGAGATTACGGATATACAGCAGGCATTTATCGACTATGTATTCTCCGAGGTAGGATACAATGTTGTTGAAGAGAACGGATACATTCCTGCATTCTCAAAGTAGTCTGAGCTTATCAGTTAGGTATTAAAACTATTGTCCCGGATGTGCATGCGTGCGTCCGGGATTATTAAAGAATGAGAAAAATAAGTAATACGATTTTCAGAATATTGCTTTTGATTTTAACGGGGGTTACGTTTGCGGCGCTTACCTTCGTGATTATCTTTATTGTTAAGGAAGCCATTCCGACATTCGAAGAGGTTTCTCTTGGCGACTTTTTATTTGGCAGAGAGTGGCTCCCTCTTGATGTCGGAACCGGTCACATGAGCTTCGGGATTTTTAATTTCATAATGGCTACACTATATGTTTCATTCTTGGCAATGATAATTTCACTTGTTATAGGACTTGGAGCATCATTGTATTTGTCATGCGTTGCATCTTCTAAAGTGAGAGGACTGATGTATCCGTTTATTGATCTGCTGGCAGGTATCCCATCTGTAGTATATGGTTTTATCGGACTCACAGTTCTGGTAAAGTTTTTTATACGTGCTGGGGTTCATACAGGATCATGTGTGCTTGCATCAGCTATTCTACTTGCAGTTATGCTTCTTCCATATTTGATTTCTGCATGTAGTGAAACACTGCTCAAGAATAAGGAAAAATATCTTAAGGCCGGAACCTCACTTGGTGTCGATCAATGGTATACGGTTTCAAGCGTGGTGTTGCCGGCCTCGTGGAAAAGCATTCTGACTATTATAGTTCTGGCAATAGGTCGTGCCATGGGCGAGACTATGGCGGTAATGATGGTAATAGGAAATGCAAATCTCTTCCCGACACTTCTTGGCAAGAGTGAATCAATTGCTGCGTTAATTGCCCTTGAGATGGGGACTGCAGTAAACGGAAGCACACATTTCCACGCTTTGTATGCGGCAGGACTTGTGCTGATCGTGCTTCTGTTCATTATAAATATCGGAATCAATCTTATCAGGGATAAGTTAATAAAATAGATATGAGAATCAAAGGTGCGTTGATAAGAATATGGGCTTATGCAGGAATAATAACAGTATCGGCTGCTATTGTTTTCCTGTTTGTTTTCGTATTCATTAAAGGTGCGTCTACAATATCCTGGGATTTTCTCAGTCAGTCACCATCAGGTGCGGTTTTGGGAGAAGAAGGAGGTATACTTCCTGCAATAACAGGAAGTCTTGCATTTACTCTTACAGCAGTAGTTATCGGAGCAATTCCGGCTATAGCAACAGCACTGTATCTGGTGTTCTATTGTAAAAGCAGTAAGTCGGAACAAGTAATTCATCTTGTGATCCAGTGCATCGCAGGAATTCCGTCAATTGTCCTCGGCCTTTTCTCATACAGTCTGTTCGTAAGAGATTTGAACTTCGGCAGATGTATTCTTTCCAGTGGTATTGCACTGGGAGTTATGATACTGCCGTTCATTGAGGTCAGAGCGGAGAAGACCTTCAGAGAAATGAATATGACAATGATACAATCTGCATACGCATTAGGATGCACAAAGAGTCATACCATCCTGACAGTCGTGCTCCCGGCATGTCGCGGAGAGTTGTTCTCCGGAATTATTCTCGGCGGATGTTATGCTATGGGAGCAACAGCACCAATGATTTTTACCGGGGCAGTTGCATATGCGGCTAATCCGACAAGTATTATGAAACCGGCGATGGCTTTGCCACTGCATCTGTATCTGCTCGTAGCACAGGGAACGACTTCTCTGGATATGGCATACGGAACAGCATTCGTAATGATGGCGGTTATACTTATAAGCAATGCATTGGTAACAATCTATGCAAGAAGGAGACAACGTGCGTGGAATCAGCAATAGAGATTAAAAACCTGACAGTTTCATATGATGGAAAAGTCGCAGTTGATAATGTGTCTACAAGCTTTCCTAAAAAGAAGATTACTTCAATAATCGGGCCTTCGGGATGTGGCAAGACAACACTTTTGAACTGTCTGAACGGAATGATAAGAGAGATACCGGACGTCAAAGTTGGCGGGGAAGTATATCTTGACGGAAAGCCTGCCGACAGGCTGCCGATTGATGAATGGAGAAGGCGTGTTGGTATCGTATTTCAGACACCGATGCCGTTTCCTTTTTCGGTGTATAAGAATTTGACTTACGCACCAAAATATTACGGAAATCATGATAAGGCTGATCTTGACAGAATTGTTAAGGAAAATCTTGAGATGGTCGGTCTGTATGAAGAAATAAGGGATGAACTAAAGAAGAGTGCATTGAAATTTTCGGGCGGGCAACAGCAAAGAATCTGCATTGCAAGAGCACTTACTGTTGAACCTGATGTATTGCTTCTAGACGAGCCGTGTTCTGCTTTGGATGTGAAGAGTATTGCGGTAATTGAAGAAACTCTGATGAAACTGAAAGAGGACTATACTATAATAATAGTGACTCATAATATTGCACAGGCTAAGAGGCTGTCCGACAAAGTTGTCTTTATCAAAGATGGTAAACTTGTTGAAGAGGGCGATGCAAAGCAGGTGTTTGAGTCAGCCGATAAACATGAGACCAGGGAGTTCCTTGGTGGGATTTACGGATAGGAAGAGGTAATAATGATTAGAATTGAAATACCCGGAAGAGATGTAATCGAGATAGAACACCTCGTCCTTGATTATAACGGAACAATAGCAGAAGACGGTGAACTGATTGAAGGTGTTGCAGACAGATTGCTGCAACTCAAAGAAGATGTAAGCGTTCATGTGTTAACGGCTGATACATACGGAACAGTAAGACAGCAGTGCGAGCCACTTGGAATTAACGTTGAGACATTTCCGAGAGCGGGTGCAGCAGAATGTAAGCTTAAAATCGTACAAGCACTCGGAAGACATTGTATGTGCATAGGAAATGGGTACAATGATGTTCTGATGTTCGGAGAAGCTGAATTGTCAGTTGCTGTCATAGAGCATGAGTGCGCTTTTTCAGAAGCCGTTACATCTGCTGATGTTGTTGCACGAAGTATTGAAGATGCATTGGATCTTCTGCTCAAACCAAACAGACTCAGGGCAACATTGCGCAGTTGATTTCGAAGGGGAAGTGGGAGACATATGCCACAACATCATTTTTCCAAAAGCTGGTAACACCAATGCATTGGACCATGCATATAAATACATCCGCATCACCAAACCCTCTGTTCAGACGCAACTTATGTATACACTAAGTGGTCTAATGCAAAGAGTGCAAAGTGCAAGAAGGCCAAAAGGGACAAGGAAGTTGATACAATGCGTATCAGCTTCCTTTTTTAGTGAAAAGGTAGTGTTTCCAAGGGCTTCAGCGTTTTCTGTTTATTACACATTTTCATATCTCCACAGATTTTGACCATGCAATCCGAACCCCTGAGGCTGTTAGCATTTAATTCTTGTCAATACCTGTGAAGTGTTCGTCAATACCCCTACCTATTTAGCCTGATTATATCAAACTGAGCGGAAGTCTCGATCTTCCGTTTTTTAGGAAAACATGTGCGAATGCTGATTTCGCACCAATGAAATAAATATCGACAATAATTATTATGATGGCATGGACGATGATGTTCACGCCATTTATTTTACTGGTTAACAGGAGGAAGATTATGTATGAGAGAGTAAGGAACGAGGACAGGCAGCGAGCGCCTGCCGGTACAGGATCATTTCGCCTTGCCTACAATGGTAAGTATCAGTACCGAGTCAACTGTATCGATCATCTCGGTATGCAGTTTTTTATTGCCGAGATTATTCTCGGCTTTTTTATAGTAAAAAGGAACTGCCACTGACATAATGGCGGCGTTTCAGGAAGGAGAAGAATATGATGAATCCATTTATTGTTCCTAAGGAAGGAACACCATTAGCTTGCGATGCGAAGTTTTATACCATCAGCGAGGTGGCAGAGCTAACGCACTGGTCGGAGCAGACCGTGCAGAAACTATTCAACGCACCAGGCTTTCCATCAGCTGATTTTGGCAGAGGCAAGGTTGTTGAGGCACATGCCTTGATTGAGTACTTCAAGACCAAACATGAGAGATCGAAAAATAAGTACTGGAATTAAAATTATACCCGAAGTGATATAATTGCATGTGGTTTGCGAATATTATATCTCTTCGGGTATATTTATATGGATTTAGCTTGAAAATATACCTTATAGGGTATATAATGCGACAAAACCATATAGGAGGTCGAGGCTATGAATCCAGTTGCAGAATTTGTTAAGAAGAATAGAAAGGCGGCCGGACTGACACAGGAGGAGTTCGCCATGCGTTCAGGTCTTGGACTTCGTTTTGTCCGTGACCTGGAGCAGGGCAAGGAAACGGTGCGGATGGATAAAGTGAATGTAGCACTTGGTATGTTCGGAATGGAAGCCGGGGCTATAAGAAAGGAAAATAAATAATGAATGGTTTAAGATCGGCATATGTTTATGTTCGAGATATATTTGCCGGAACGCTGGAAGAGACAGACTTCGGATATTCCTTCAGCTATGATGAAGGTTATCTTAACATGGAAAACGCTACATCTGTTTCTGTGACCTTGCCGCTTAGTAGCGACGGGTATAAGTCGCAGGTGCTCTTTCCGTTCTTTGATGGACTGATCCCGGAAGGCTGGCTTCTTGATGTTGTGAGTCGCAACTGGAAGATAGATATTAACGATCGCTTTGGCCTGTTGCTGGTTGCTTGTAAAGACAGCATTGGTAATGTCAGTATCAGGGAGGTGAAGTAATGAACTGTTTGTGTTGCGGGAAATCGCTGAAAAGTGATTCGGGAAACGGTTGGCATAAAGCGTGCATCAAACGTTTTTTTGGAACAACTGAAATACCTGAACTGGAGATAGATCAGCAGACATTGGAAGCGCTTGCTGCACAGAGTACAAATAAGGGGTTTACTGTTCCCGGTGTCCAGAAGAAGCTATCGCTACACCTTCATTCGGAAAATGGAAACAACCGACTTGCTCTGGTTGATTATCCGACTGGCTATATTCTAAAACCTCAGGTTGAGGACTTTGAGAGCCTGCCGGAAGCGGAGCAGCTGGTCATGTGCATGGCGGATGCTACAGGTATTTCAACGGTACCTCACGCTCTGGTCCAAAACGGGAATGATTATGCCTATATAACGAAGCGTGTCGATCGGATCACAGCTGGATCGGAAATCGCCAAGCTTGCCATGGAAGACTTCTGCCAGCTTGATCTCAGACTGACAGCTGACAAGTATAAAGGTTCCTATGAAAGATGTGCAAAAATCGTCAGGAAATACTCGTCACAGATGGGACTTGATATGACAGAGCTGTTCATGAGAATTGTATTCTCGTTCGTTGTCGGAAACTCTGATATGCATCTGAAAAACTTTTCGATGATAGAGACAAATGAGGCGAGCTCTGAATATGTTCTGTCTCCGGCTTATGATCTGCTACCGGTCAATAATATCATGCCGGAAGATGATGCGGAGTGTGCACTTGCACTAAATGGAAAGAAATCGAATCTCAAAAAAGAAGATTTCATTTCATTCGCTGAATCATGTGATATTTCAAAGACATCAGCTGAGAAGATGATCGGAAAAATTGTATCGATGGAAGAGCGATATACTCAAATGTGCAGGGACTCATTGTTGTCGGAACAATTGAAAAACGAATTGATAGAGTTAATTGAGAAAAGATGTAAGATATTATCATAGAAAAATATATGTGCGAATGCTGATTTCGCACCAATGAAATAAATATCGACAATAAGTATTATGATGGCGTGGACGATGAAGTTCACGTCATTTATTTTACCGTTTAACAGGAGGAAGATTATGTATGAGAGAGTAAGGAACGAGGACAGGCAGCGAGCGCCTGCCGGTACAGGATCATTTCGCCTTGCCTAGGAGACGAAAGTGCAAAATCGCATTTTGGTATGAAAGCGCCATAGTCGAAGTCTGATGTCTGGTACTCCTGATTGTGAATAATATAGGACGTTGCATAAATGCAAATAGTGGATTATGATCGATAGAGAAATCTTGCTAATGCTTTGTCAAGATGTATTTTGAAATAGTGATATCAAATCAGG
>JAKSSO010000051.1 GCA_024403055.1 Mogibacterium sp.
AACTTGTATGGCCTTCAGAGGTTCGTTCAAAGAAGACGGGCGCATCGCTCAGCTTCTATGACCTTATCCATACAGCTACTTCAGGCACAGGACGCGGACACCTTATCGCTCCTGGCAGCTTTACTACAGCGGCATCTTCTGTACCTTACGGAGCACACTTTGCTCAGGTTGCAGTAAATGTACGTACAGGTGAGATCAAGGTTCAGAAGTTCTACGCTCTTCAGGACGCAGGAACTCCTATCAACCCTGAGGCTGCACTTTGCCAGATGTACGGAGCATCACTTAAGTCCATTGGACACTCACTGTACGAGGATATGAAGCTCGACAAGGACGGTCGCTGCGTCAACGCAAACATGACTGATTATGGTGTTCCGATGGTATCCGAGCAGCCTGATGACTTCAAGGCTGTCCTGATAGATGTTAACGATGCTCACGGACCATTCGGTGCTAAATCCATATCTGAGATCGCCTGCAACGGAGCGGCTCCTGCAATAGGTAACGCTATCCACGATGCATGCGGAGTATGGCTCAGAAGCTGGCCAATGACACCGGAGAAGATCCTTAAGGCTTTGGGCAAGATTTAAACTTATATAAGTTACGACAACTTCAATATATAAAACGGGAGGACAAAACATGCTATTAATTGGAAACGGTCAAGTAATTACCAGAGATTCCGATAATCCGTACTTAAAGGACGGAGCTGTTGTGATCGATGGTGAGGTCATCAAGGCTGTCGGCACTCTGGCAGACATGAAGAAGGCTTATCCTGATGCTGAGTTCGTAGACGCTAAGGGCGGAATCATCATGCCTGGTCTGATCAATGCTCACACTCATATTTATTCAGGACTGGCAAGAGGTCTTTCGATCGATGGTCACAATCCGACTAACTTCTTCGAGATCCTGGACGGAATGTGGTGGAACATCGACAGACATCTGACTATCGATGGAACTAAGGCAAGTGCTTATGCTACAATTCTCGACTGCATCAGAGACGGTGTTACAACTATTTTTGACCACCACGCAAGCTTCTGCGAGATCCCTGGATCACTCTTCGCAATTAAGGATGTTGCGAAGGAACTCGGTATGAGATCCTGCCTCTGCTACGAAGTATCAGAGAGAGACGGAGAAGAGAAGACAGCACAGGCTATCAAGGAGAACGCTGACTTTGCAAAGTGGGCTAAGGATGAAGACGATGACATGATCAAAGCCATGTTCGGTGGTCACGCACTCTTCACTATTTCTGACAAGACATTTGAGAAGATGGTTGAGGCCAATAACGGCATGACAGGATTCCATATTCACATTGCAGAGGGTATGAACGACGTTTATGACAGCCTCAGAAACTACGGCTGCAGACCTGTTAACAGACTTCTGTACAACGGACTGCTGGGCGAGAAGACCCTGCTTGGTCACTGCATCCACGTAAGTCCTGCAGAGATGGAGATCATCAAGGAAACAGGCACAATGGTTGTTAACAACCCTGAATCCAACATGGGCAATGCAGTAGGCTGTGCACCTGTACTTCAGATGATGGCTAAGGGCATCACAGTAGGTATGGGAACAGATGCTTATACTCACGACATGCTCGAGAGTCTTAAGGTGTTCCTGATCATCCAGAGACACAATGCTGCAATGCCTAACGTTGCATGGTGCGAGGGCACAGACATGCTCTTTAACAACAACAGAGAGATCGCTGCAAAGTACTTCAAGAAGCCTCTTGGAATCCTGAAGGAAGGCGCTGCTGCTGCCGTTATCGTTATGGATTACAAGCCGTTCACTCCGTTCTCCAACGAGAATATAGACGGACACATGATTTTCGGAATGATGGGTAAGAACTGCAGAACTACTATCATCAACGGTAAGGTTCTGTACAAAGACAGAGAGTTCGTTGGCATTGATGAAGAAGCTATCAATGCATGGACAATGGAGCAGAGCAAGAAGCTCTGGGGCGAGCTCAATCATAGACAATACTAGGAGGTTACAGTATGAGCGATATTATGAGACCTATTTCGTACGAACATCTGCTTAATTGGGTGCTTGACGAATACAAGAAGAGCGGAAGCATATTTGGTGTTTCCAAGCTCGTAAAACGTACAGACGGAGAGGCTCTTCCTATTTTCGAAGAGAAGATCGAAACTCCATTTGGCCCTGCTGCAGGTCCTAACACTCAGCTGGCACAGAACATTATTGCATCTTACTGCGCAGGCTCAAGATTCTTCGAGCTTAAGACAGTTCAGGACATGGACGGTGCTGAACTCGCTGCATGCGTAGCTAAGCCATGTATCACAGCTCATGATGAGTGCTACAACTGCGAGTGGTCTACAGAGCTTTATGTTCACCAGGCTTTCGACGAGTATGTTAAGGCATGGTTCGTCTGCAAGGTCCTTGCAAAAGAGCTCGGACTCGGTGATCCTGATGGATTCGTATTCAACATGTCAGTAGGATACGACCTTGAGGGTATTAAGAAGGATAAAGTAAACACATATATCGACGGTATGAAGGATGCTTCGGATACTGAGGTATTCAAGAACGCAATGGAGGTAACTCTTCAGGCTGTTAAGGACGGCAAGTTCCAGAACGTTGACGAAGCATTCGTTAAGTCAATTTCTCCAAGAATTTCCGATTCTATTACAGAGTCAACTCTTCACGGCTGCCCACCTGATGAGATCGAGAGAATCGCTTCTTACCTTATCAAGGAGAAGAATCTCAACACCTTCATTAAGTGCAACCCGACTCTCCTCGGATATGAATTTGCAAGAGAACGCCTTGATTCACTCGGATTTGATTACATCGTATTCGATGATCATCACTTCCTTGAGGATCTTCAGTGGGCTGATGCAGTTCCTATGTTCGAGCGTCTCCAGGCACTCTGTGACGAGAAGGGACTTGAGTTCGGCGTTAAGCTGACCAACACATTCCCTGTAGATGTTAAGGCAGGAGAGCTCCCATCAGAGGAGATCTACATGTCAGGAAGAAGCTTATTCCCTCTGACTATCGAACTTGCAAGAAGAATCACAAAGCAGTTCGAGGGCAAGCTCAGAATCAGCTACTCAGGCGGAGCAGATTACTTCAATATCAAGGAAATCTTCGAAGCAGGTATCTGGCCTATCACAATGGCTACAACTGTTCTCAAACCGGGTGGATACCAGAGAATGTCGCAGATCGCAGACAGACTCGGCAACTGCGGAAGCAAGAAGTTTGCAGGAGTTGACCTCAAGAAGGTCGAGGCTCTTGTAGAAGAGTCACAGGGTGAGCGTAACCGCAAGCCTATTAAACCTCTCCCTAATCGTAAGAACGGCGAGGATCTTCCTATGTTCGATTGCTTCACAGCTCCATGCAGCGGTGGATGCCCGATCAACCAGGATATCCCTGCATATCTTGAGGCTATGGAAGAAGGAAGAAGCGAAGATGCTCTTAAGATCATTCTTGAGAAGAACGCTCTTCCATTTACAACAGGAACAATTTGCCCTCATACATGCGCTGACAGATGCATGAGAAACCACTATGAGACAGCTCTTAAGATCAGAGAGGTCAAGCTGATGGCAGCAGAGGCAGCACACAAGGCAGTACTTCCTACACTCAAGGCAGGTGCTGAGCTTGATAAGAAGGTTGCTGTTATCGGTGGAGGTCCTGCAGGACTTGCTACAGCATCATTCCTTTCACGTGCAGGCGCAGATGTAACTGTATTTGAGAAGAATGACAAGATGGGCGGCGTACCTCGTTACGTAATTCCAGGATTCAGAATCAGTGAAGAAGCTATTGATAATGACGTTGCTCTCTGTGCAGCTTATGGCGCTAAGATGGTAACAGGAAGAGAGATCAAGAGCGTTCAGGAACTCACTGATGAAGGTTTCACAGATGTAGTTGTATGCATTGGAGCATGGGCACACGGACGCAAGGCTCTCAAGTATGGAGATGCTCTTGATGCTCTTGAGTTCCTTGAGGCTGTTAAGGCAGCACCTGGCTCTGTAGATCTTGGCACTGACGTTGCTGTTATCGGCGGCGGAAACACTGCAATGGACGTTGCTCGTGTAGCTAAGGTTCAGCCGGGCGTTGAGAATGTAAGACTTGTTTACAGAAGAAACAGAAGAAACATGCCTGCAGATGAGGAAGAACTGCAGATGGCACTGGATGATGGTGTTGAGTTCATGGAACTCCTTGCACCTGAAGGTGTTGAGAATGGCATGCTGAAGTGCGAAGTTTGCGTACTTGGTGAGCCTGATGAGAGCGGCAGACGTTCACCTGTAGGAACAGGCAAGTTCGTAGAGGTTCCTGCAACTGCTGTTATCACTGCTGTTGGTGAGCAGATCAAGACTGACATCTATGAAAATGCAGGCGCTGAGCTTGATCAGAAGGGAAGACCTGTTGTTGACGATGAGACTCTCATGACAAGCGTATCCGGACTCTATGCTGCAGGAGACTGCCGCAGAGGTCCTGCAACTGTAGTTAAGGCTATTGCTGATGCACAGAAGATCACTGCTGCTATCACAGGAGCTTCATTCGACAAGTACGAAGCTGTTAATGCAGAAGGTAAGATGGATAAGCTCATCGACAAAAAGGGCAATCTCGCAGATCCTCCTGCTGACAAGGCTGATGATCGTTGTCTCGGATGCTCGACAGTATGCGAAGTATGTGCAGACGTATGTCCTAACAGAGCTAATGTTGTTATCGAAGTACCTGGACTTTCGAAGCCACAGATCCTGCATGTTGACGGCATGTGCAACGAGTGCGGCAACTGCGCTGTATTCTGCCCATACAGTGGTCGTCCATTCAAGGATAAGTTCACACTTTTCTGGAGTGAGGAAGACTTCAACGACAGCGAGAACAACGGATTCCTGCCACTTGAAGGAACTAAGGTCAGCGTAAGACTGTTCGGAGAGGTATCAACACATGATATCGCTGATCCTGCATGCAGTCTGCCTACAGGAGTTCTCTCCTTCATCAAGGCAGTAGAAGAGAATTACGCATTTCTTATAGGATAATGTTAATATGCATAAAAGGCGCCGGAGATCTGGCAAGCGGTGTAGCTGTAAGGCTACACCGCTCATGCATGGACGTGGTGATGACGGATCTGCCGGTGCCAATGGCAGTTCGCAGATCTGTCGCCTTCTCGGAGGCAATACGTCTCGGAAAGACATCCGTTGAGGATGTTGATGCTGAGAGAGCAGAAACCGAAGATGACATAAAAGACTGCCTTTCCAGAGGCGTCATACCAGTTGTGACAGATCCCGAAGCTGAGATCATTAATACTTTGAAGCCTGATGTAGTTATTGATGCTATACTGGCGAAGAGAAATCTTGGCACGAGCATTGATGATGCACCACTGGTTATAGCACTCGGTCCGGGCTTTACTGCCGGGGTCGATTGTAATGCGGTCATTGAGACCAAAAGGGGACATTCACTGGGACGAGTCATACTTGAAGGCTCTGCGATCCCTAATACAGGAGTGCCGGGGAATGTCGGCGGTCAGACTATCAACAGACTGATCAAAGCATCTGCTGACGGAATATTTCATCCTGAGAAGAACATAGGAGATCTCGTCAGAGATGGTGAACGTGTGGCAAATGTTGACGGCGTACCGGTTTATGCGCTTACAAGCGGCATGATACGCGGCATGCTTCAGGATGGAGTTCACGTAACCAAGGGACTTAAGTCGGGAGATGTTGACCCAAGAGGACGTACAGTCGATTACATGACTGTATCAGATAAAGCTACTGCTATAGGAGGAGGCGTTCTTGAAGCAATTCTTCGCTTCAATGGCGGCCTCAATAAGATTAATTATTGATATGGAGGACAGTTATGCCATATACATTCACTGTAAATGGAATAACAAGAACAACTGATGAAGTAAAACCTCTGCTGAGATACCTGAGAGATGATCTTAAGCTGTATTCAGTTAAGGACGGATGTTCAGAGGGTGCCTGCGGTACCTGCACGATCATAGTTGATGGTCGTGCCATGAGATCCTGCGTTCTTACGACCGAGAAGGCAGAGGGCAAAAATATATTGACTGTAGAAGGCTTGACTCTCAAGGAGAAAGAAGCCTTCGTTTTCGCGTTCGGCTCCTGCGGTGCCGTTCAGTGCGGCTTCTGTATTCCGGGCATGGTAATGTCAGCCAAAGCTCTGATAGATGTTGATCCTGATCCTACTGACGAAGCAATCAAAAAGGCTATCAGGGGTAATATCTGCAGATGCACCGGATACAAGAAGATCGTTGCCGGAATAAAGAGAGCTGCCGCACTTCTCCGAGGAGATGAGGAGATCAAATTTGTGAGCCAGTTTGCCGATGAAGATGATTCTGGCGAAATAGAATACATTTCGGAATTCGGAACACGCTATGACCCTGCTGTTGTATCAGGTATTGCCAATTACCGCAATTATGAGGAAAAAAATTACGGCAGAGCTTCTATATACGGAGTAGGTCAGAATGTATTCAGGGTAGATGTAAGAAAGAAAGTGCTCGGATACGGCAAATATCCGGACGACATAGGTCCTGAATATTTCGTGCCGGCTGACAAGCCTGATCTGATAATGGAGCTTGCAGGCTGGAGCAGAGAGGAGCTGGATGAGGCCCTTAATAAAGGCAACATCAAGACGGGAGTAAGTGTGCACCGCTCCGGTGAACACGGATGTAATGCATGCACTATAGTAGATCCTGACATGCCTCCTATGGCATATGCTTCTGCTGTTCGTTCAGATCATCCGAGAGCTATAGTAAAGAAGATCAACAAGGCTAAGGCAGAATCACTTCCGGGAGTACTTGGAGTACTGACTGCAGAAGACGTACCTAACAACAAGGTAGGACATATTCAGCAGGATTGGGATGTCTTCATTGCTGAGGGAGATACTACAAGGATGGTAGGAGATGCTATCTGTCTTGTAGTTGCAGAATCGCCTTATATACTTGAAGAAGCTAAGAAGCAGATAGAGATAGAGTACGAAGTACTGGAGCCTGTAAGAAATATCGATGAGGCAAAGGCTGAGAATGCACCTGATATCCATGAGGGCGGAAATCTCTGTCAGCAGAGACACGTTGTAAGGGGAGATGCAGCCAAGGCACTGGCAGAATCTGCATATACAGCGAGCGCAGATTTCCATACACCTTTCACGGAGCATGCATTCCTTGAACCGGAATGTGCAGTTTCATTCCCATACAAGGATGGAGTGAAGATACTCTCTACTGATCAGGGTGCTTATGATACCCGCAAGGAAACTCTGATAATGATGGGCTGGCAGGATACTCCTGAAAAAGTCGTTGTAGAAAACCAGCTTATCGGCGGAGGCTTTGGTGGTAAGGAGGATGTGACTGTTCAGCATATCAGTGCACTTGCAGCCATCAAATTCGGAAGACCTGTTAAGGTCAAACTCAGCAGAAAAGAGTCACTGAGAGTACATCCTAAGCGTCATGCAATGGATGGAAGTTTCACCATAGGCTGTGATGAGAACGGAATACTTACTGCACTTGATTGTGAGATCAATTTTGATACAGGCGCATATGCAAGTCTTTGCGGACCTGTTCTAGAGAGGGCCTGTACTCACAGCGTAGGACCTTACAACTATCACAATACAGATATCAGGGGCTACGGATATTATACGAACAATCCTCCGGCAGGAGCATTCAGAGGATTCGGAGTATGCCAGAGTCAGTTTGCACTTGAATCACTCCTTAATATTCTGGCTGAGAAGGTCGGGATAAGCCCATGGGAGATCAGATACAGAAATGCTATCGAACCGGGCATGGAGCTTCCAAACGGACAGATCGCGGATGTTTCGACTGCACTTAAGGAAACACTTGAGGCAGTTAAGCCTTACTTCGACAATGCACCTTCCGACAGAGTCGGTATCGCTTGTGCAATGAAGAATGCCGGTGTAGGTGTAGGACTTCCTGACAAGGGTAGAGCAAAGCTCGTGATTGAGGATGGAGTTGTATATATATACACGGCTGCTTCAGATATAGGACAGGGTTGTCAGACAGTATTCTGTCAGGACGTTGCCCAGGCCACGGAGCTTCCGATATCGCGCATCAGAAACGGTATCGCCAATACCGAGAATTCACCTGACTCAGGAACTACTTCGGGTTCACGTCAGACGCTGCTTACAGGAGAGGCTGTAAAGGGCGCTGCCAAGCTTCTCAGGAAAGCGATGGACGAGAATGGTATCATCGAAGACAACATAGAAAGGCTTAACGGCAGAGAATTCTTCTATGAGTATTTCGAACCTACAGACAAGCTCGGTTCAGACAAGCCTAACCCTAAGAGCCATATCGCTTACGGATATGCTACCAATGTAGCTGTACTCGATGAGGATGGAAGGGTCACGGATATATATGCAGCATTCGATGCCGGAAAGGTCGTTAATCCTCTGTCCATGTCAGGACAGATAGAAGGCGGAGTACTCATGGGCATGGGTTATGCCGTAACTGAGAACTGGCCACTTAAAGACTGCGTGCCT
>JAKSSO010000052.1 GCA_024403055.1 Mogibacterium sp.
AAATCGAGGCCGAATATGCCGAAGGCAAGATGATCGAGCCGAGAAAGCGCATAGTACTGACCGGATGTCCGATCGGCGGAGCTACCGAGAAAGCCATAAAAGCGATCGAAGATAACGGCGGTGTCGTTGTTGCAATGGAGAACTGAGTCGGAGCAAAGCAGTATGACGCACTTGTTGATGAAAACGCAGAGGATATCTGGGGTGCGCTTGCAGACAGATATCTGAACATCGGATGCTCCGTAATGACGCCAAATAAAAACAGATACAGACTTCTCGGGGAGACTATCGATGAATACAAAGCTGACGGAGTCATCGAGATGACTCTCCAGGCATGTCACACTTACAATGTTGAATCATTCGGCATAGGCAGGTTTGTTAAAGAAAAGAAAGGTATTCCTTACCTCGCGGTGGAGACTGATTATTCAACATCAGATGTTGCCCAGCTTAATACGCGAATAGCTGCATTTATAGAAATGCTCGGATAAGCTTCATTTTCTGCTTGCATTTGACTGCATATATCCGTCTGGCGGTGTAAGCACGATCAGCACGGAACAGAATAAAACATTTGGGAAAAGTGGTAACACGTCACATTTGATACAGCCGGCAAAGTGAAAGAAGTATAGACAATATTTATAGATGCGGTCAGCGGTATAGCTTATTTCAATTTAAGTATATTTGATACATTTCATATAATTCTAATGGTAGGTTGAAAACCGACAAAGTATTAGAGGAGGAAATGATGAAAAAAAGATTTTTAGCATTATCACTGATTCTTTTGATGGCGCTTTCACTGATAACAGGATGCGGAAGCAGCAGTTCTTCAGAGGAGGCAAGTGCTTCTTCAAAGGCTGAGGGAGCAATAATGTTCTGCGGCTCCACTTCGCTTTATCCTATTATCTCATCACTGGCATCATCGTTTACAGATGAGTATGAAACATGGAATAATGTTAATTCCAAGCTGCCAGAAGCAAACATCTCGATCTATGTAGCACCGGGTGGATCCGGCGTAGGAGCACAGGCTGCCATTGACGGTACAGCTGACTTCGGAATGATCGCAAGAGATGTAAAAGATGAAGAGAAGGAAGCTCTTGGAGAAAAGTATCAGGAATTTGTTGTTTGCAAAGACGCTCTGACTGTTTCTGTAAATTCACAGAATCCTATCGTGGGCAAAGTGGATGATATGTCTACAGAGATGATCAAGAAGATCTTTGCAGGAGAAATAACAACCTGGGACCAGGTAGATCCTTCACTTCCTGCAGAAACAATTAATGTATATATCAGAGACCTCTCCGGCGGCGCATATGAAGTATTCCAGAAAGCCGTGATGGGAGAAGCTGAAATCACTTCATCTGCAACACAGTCCGCTTCGATGACTGAACTCGCAACAAACATTGTAAATGACCAGTGGGGAATTGGATATGCAGGCTTTGGTGCGTATAATAAAGCTAATGAAGGCGGCCAGGTTCTGACAGCAATGAAGGTTGACGGAGTCGAAGCTAACGAAGCAAATATCATTGATGGTTCGTACACGATCCAGAGACCGGTTCTGTTTGTAGCGGGTCACGATGTAACAGACATGCAGCAGGCATTTATCGATTACATTTTCTCTGATACAGGAAAGGCATGTATTGAGGAGAATGGATATATCCCTGCATTCTAGTTCACAAACAATTATAAAGTAAATGAAAAAAGTCCCGGTTTTCCGGCCGGGACATTTTTTTAATTATAAGATGAAAAGAAAAAGAGATACAGTATTTATCATATTAGTAGTTCTGTTCACTATCGTAACGGTGCTGACACTGGTGTTTGTCATTGGCTTCATAACGATTGAGTCAGTTCCGGCTCTCCGTGAAGTTGGGATCAAAGATTTTCTGTTTGGACAGACATGGATGCCTGTTGAATATACCGGGACCACATCGTTTGGCATTGGGAACTTTATTGCGGGTACTGTTTTTGTCTCGATCCTTGCAATGTTTATGGCTTCAGTTATAAGCATCGGCGCTGCGACATGGCTTGCCTGTGTTGCAGGTGAAAGGTCTAGAAAGCTTATCTATCCATTTGTTGAATTGCTTGCCGGAGTGCCGTCTGTAGTATACGGATTCATTGGTCTTACCACGCTTGTAAGACTGTTTATCAGATGGGGAGTACATACCGGATCCTGCTGCCTTGCTGCCGGGATCATGCTTGCAATAATGCTGTTTCCATTCCTCGTATCTTCGTGTTCGGATACCATTCTTAAGATAAAGAACAGGTATTTGCCTTCAGCGGAAATGCTCGGCATCTCTAAATGGTATGCAATTACCAACATGATATTGCCGGCTTCATTCCCCGGGATTTTAACTTCCATGGTGCTTGCTATAGGACGTGCCATGGGAGAGACGATGGCGGTAATGATGGTCATGGGTAATGCGAATCTTTTTCCTTCTCTTCTGGGAAAAGGGGAGACTATTGCATCGGCCATAGCTCTTGAGATGGGCACAGCCCTGGTCGGAAGCACTCATTATCATGCCCTTTATGCATCAGGGCTTGCATTGGTGATCCTGTTACTGATAATAAATCTGGGGATCCATTTCCTTCGAAACAGTTTTGAAAGGAAAGGGCTGCTGTGATGAAGATACTATCTAAATTGGTAAAATGCTGGGCGTACATCAGCATTTCAATAGTTCTGATATCTGTCGCTTTTCTGTTCGGATACATATTCTATAGAGGCGGGTCTACGATCAGCTTGGAGTTTCTGACACAAGCACCTGGCGGAGCTGTATTGGGGACCGAGGGCGGAATATTTCCGGCAATAACCGGAAGTCTCGCATTTACATTTGTCGCAGTTTTGCTGGGATCTGTTCCTGCTGTTGCCACTGCGATCTATCTTGTATTCTACTGTGATACAAGAAAAAAAGAACGCACGATAAGAATGGTCGTCGAATGTATCTCAGGAATACCATCGATCGTGCTGGGCCTGTTTGCTTACAGCGTGTTAGTCAGAAGTCTCAACTTGGGACGCTGCGTACTGGCATCAGGTACAGCCCTGGCGATCATGATACTGCCGTTCATTGAGGTGAGAACAGAAAAGGCACTCAGAGAACTGCCTCAAAGCATAATAGCGGCATCCGATTCACTGGGGTGTTCTAAGGCCTATGCAATAAGGAAGATAGTTCTGCCGGCCTGCAAGGGAGAGGTATTTTCCGGGATAATTCTGGGTGCATGTTATGCTATGGGCGCGACGGCTCCGCTTATGTTCACCGGCGGAGTTGCTTTTGCTAAAACCCCGACTTCCGTCATGCAACCTGCGATGGCACTGCCGCTACATTTATATCTGCTGGTCGCACAGGGGACTACATCACTTGACCTGGCGTACGGAACGGCCTTTGTGATGATGATGATCATTCTGATCGGCAACACTGCGGTAACACTGTATTCAAGAAGAAAGGAAGAATTATGGCAATCCTTAAGATAGAGAATCTTGGTGTGAAATATGACGGAAAACCGGCGCTGAACAATGTGTCGTTTGAAGTGCCGGAAAACAGAATTACCGCGATCATTGGACCTTCCGGATGTGGAAAATCGACGCTGCTAAAGAGCATTAACGGAACGATCAGAGGAGAGAGGGGCGCTGAGATCGAAGGAAAGGTGTATCTGAAGGGACAGGATACGTCCCTTATTCCTAAGGAGGAACTGCATAGACGGATCGGTCTGGTGTTCCAGACACCAACTCCTTTTCCGTTTTCGATATATAAGAACATGGTCTATGCTCCAAAATATTACGGAATAAATGACAAGTCACAACTGGATCAAATAGTTGAGGAAAAACTCAAGATCACCGGATTGTACGATGAAGTCAGGACTGAACTCGGCAAGAGTGCAATAAATCTTTCCGGAGGACAACAACAGAGATTGTGCATTGCCAGAGCACTTACTGTCAATCCGGAAATTCTGCTTCTGGACGAGCCGTGTTCAGCACTCGATGTACAGAACACAGCAATAATCGAATCCTTATTGAAAGAACTGAAAAATGAATATACCATTGTTATAGTAACTCACAATATTCCGCAGGCGCAAAGACTTGCGGATCAGGTGGTTTTTCTTGATGGTGGAAATCTTGTCGAGTGTGGTGATGCCGATCAACTGTTTGATCACCCAAAGATAAAGGAAACACGAGATTTTCTGTCAGGTGTTTTCGGTTAGGAGAAAAAATGCTTACGTTTGAAATACCGGGAAGAGACCCCATATCTGTTGATCATCTTGTCCTCGATTACAACGGCACGATCGCTGTAGATGGCAAGCTGATCGAGGGAGTTGAGGAGAAACTGGCTCTGTTAAAGAATAATTTGAATATTCATGTGCTGACAGCTGATACATATGGCACTGTGAGGCAGCAATGTGAACCGCTCGGATTAAATATCCATACATTTCCAAATGACAGAGCGGGTGATTGTAAACGGGAGATCGTATCGTCACTTGACGGCGGCTGCTGTTGTATTGGCAACGGATATAATGATCAGAAAATGTTTGACATTGCGGATCTATCCATATGTGTTATTGAAGCGGAAGGAATATGTGCGATGTTACTCGAACATGCAACTGTATTTACACTCGGCATTAACGATGCACTGGACCTGCTGCTGAAGCCGAAGAGATTAAAAGCAACATTGAGAAACTGATGCTGAACGGCACATATCCGCTGCCTAGCGGGAAGAATGTGAAATTCCTGAACGATCAGACGACCTATCTGGGGAATCAGCTGGAATCTGAGACAGAACCGGGAAGGTGCTACGGAGTGCTGGCGTGCATGGAATTCATCATGGTCAGCACTTACGGAGAAAACGGAAAGGATCCGGAACTGCTGATATACAAGAAAAGATAAATCAGGGATCGCCCGCGGACCCATTGTCGTAAAGAGGCTGCACAGATACCTTGTGCAGTCTATTTTTGTCCACATTTTTAATGTCGCAGTTCAAGGCTCTATTTTGGTGCAGAAAATATATTCAACAAATTGTCAAATATATTTGACATTATGTAAATGAAGTATTACTATAGTGCCGTAAATAATAAAAACGCATCTACACAGAGGCACCCGGGAAGGGCACCGGAAAAGGGGTAATGAAATGAATACTGAAAAAGTAATTGGTTTTATCTGTGGTGTCGGTGTTGCATTGCTGCTCGTGTGGGCGGTACTGAAGCGGTCCAACACCGATGGTTCAACACATACGGAATATGATGAAAGACAGAAAGTCATAAGAGGTATAGGATTTAAATACGGGTTCTACACATTGATCACTTACCTGTTTCTTCTGATGCTGGCAGAGATCGCCGAACTTAAGCTTCCGGTCAGCACTTCTGTGATCTATTTTACCGGCATCGTTATCAGCGGACTTGTTCTGAGCGGCTATACTATCATGCATGATGCTTACTGGGGACTTAACAACAACATTCAGTTTTACACAAGGTTTCTGATGTCCATCGGAGTTCTCAATCTTATATTCGGTTTTGCCGAGATGTTCAGGCACCAGATGATCGTTGGCGGTATCCTTCAGGACAACTTCATCAACTTCGAAGCCGGCATTCTGCTCGCCGGAATAGGAGTGATGCTGCTGATCAGATCCAGACAGAACAGAAGAGAAGAGGATGGTGAGTAGCAGATGAAGAACATCAGAATGAAGGTAGCAAGGGTCGAGAAGGACTTCTCTCAGGACCAGCTCGCCAAAATGATCGGAGTCTCGCGCCAGACGATCAATGCCATCGAGAAGGGTGACTACAATCCGACTATCAATCTCTGCATTGCGATATGCCATGCCCTCGGGAAGACACTGGATGACCTGTTCTGGAGTGAAGAGGACACGCTCGATCAGGATGCAGAATAATTGCTGCTTCTTAGAAGTATAAGATCTTTCGGCGGAAAACAGGCACTTTTTCATAGACAGAGAAAAGTGCATGGATCCGGTGAGGAGCATTGCAAAGCATTCTATAAAGCCGGACAATGGTGTATAATATTCGAGCAAAGGATACGGGGGATAGATGTAAAATAATTTTACAGGGCGATACAAGCATATCGCCCTTTGTTTTATGAATGTCATGAGAAAAATAAAAATACTGTTAATATCCTTTATACTGATCGCTTCATTGAACGTCAATTCCTTCGCACTATCCGAGAATGACGAAGAGGTGAAGGATGTTTCAAATGCAGTTGATTTTTGTCAGGAGGTATCCGAACTCACAGAAGCTCATCAGTTGGGGTCTGAGCGGTTGCTGATCATATCTGAGGATCCTATCGATCTATCACAATGTGAGGGGGTCGTTAAGGCGATATCTCATGGTGATGTTTTTTATGTCGTTCAGTTCGATTCCTCAAAAAATGCATCATCAGCTCGCAGCATCATCCTTAAGCAGGATGGCGTTGAGTCAGTGGAATTTGATGGGGCAATGTCGATGGGATCGGCTTACAGCGCTGACAGCAGGCATTACTATTCAACTGATGATCATTATACATGGGGTGCTGATTGCATAGGAATTGATGAATACATCCCGTATGCCGGGAACGGCCATGGGAGAACAATAGTGGTGGCTGTAGTAGATTCCGGCATAGATGAAGATCATGTTATGTTTTCAGGCCGGAGGGTAGAGGCCTATGATTTCGTGCGGAACGATAACATGCCCGACGACGAGAATGGTCATGGTACTCATGTAACGGGGATAATAGCAGACTGCACGAAGGAACTGAGCAATGTTCGCTTTATGCCGGTAAAAGTTTTTGATGAACACGGCGAGGGCGATATATCTGTTGTGGCATCAGGGATCCTGTATGCCATAGAAAATGATGCAGATCTGATCAATTTGAGTCTTGGCGGCAGACACAGCAGCTATGTTGAAAAAGCCGTAATGAGAGCATTTGATGCGGATGTTCCGGTCTTTGTTGCTGCCGGAAATGAAGGCCTGGATCTGTATGATTTGAGAGTGTGTCCGGCACATATCGGCAGATCCATTACAATAGGGTCTATCGGAGAAAGCAGAGCTCGCGCGAGTTATTCGAACTATGGAAAAGGCCTTGATTATATGGCGCCGGGAACAAACATAACCAGTGCAGGCTTCAATAATACTCTTGAGACTTTTAGCGGAACATCAATGGCAGCGCCGCATGCTGCTGCATGTGCGTGTCTGTTTCTGAACAAGTATGGCGATCTGACAACAAGTCAGATCTGTTCCTTGCTGACGAGATCATGCGATAAAAAGAGTGATACGAAGCTCTACGGTAAAGGAATCATCAACCTGAGGAATCTTGTGGCGTCCATTTCGGACCAGAATGTAAAGCTTAGTTACACTAGCTGCACATATACAGGGAAATACCGCAAGCCGACTGTTACAGTTTCAAGAAACGGGGCTTCATTATTTAAAGGGGAAGACTATTCTGTAAACTATTCCGATAATCTGAATGTCGGGACCGCAAGAGCTGTGATCGTTGGGAAAGGATCCTACAGCGGAAGAGCAAAGAAGTCTTTTAAGATCCTGCCAAAGGGCACACCGATCAGATCCTTGAAGCCTGCCAGGCGCGGTTTTACTGTGAAATGGGCGAAACAGTCTGAAAAGATGTCGATAAAGAGGATAACAGGGTACCAGGTGCAGTACGCGCAGAACAGCCATTTTACCAGCGGCAGAAAGACTGTAACGATAAAGGGATATAAAAAGACCTCGAAAAAGATAAGCAAGCTCAAATCTAAAAAGAAGTATTATGTCAGAGTCAGAACATACATGAAGTGTGGCGACAAGGTGTATTATTCAAAATGGAGCAAAGCCAAATCAATTAAAGTAAGGTAAGAAAAGATAACGGTGAGATAAGATAAGATTGATGTAAAACAAGGAAGCTGAAAATCGTAAAATCATTTTCCCGGTCGCATCCCTGGCACGCAGAGAAATTCATTTTGGCGCTTGCAGACGAGTTGCAATGAGATCGCATTTGTGCTAAAATAGCCTCCGGAATTGATGAGGGGCGTTAGCGCAGCTGGGAGCGCGTCTGACTGGCAGTCAGG
>JAKSSO010000053.1 GCA_024403055.1 Mogibacterium sp.
GGATCCTGCGTAGAGGTATGCGCAAACAACGCAGTTAAGATGGGACAGAAAATCTGCTCCAAGACACCGCTCGTATATCCTAAGGCAGATCTGCCGGATGATCACGAATGGGGTCCAGAAAGATACAACCGTGATTTCCGCAACAACAAGCAGCTTGTATATGATACAGGAACATCACCTTGCAAGACTCAGTGTCCTGCACACCTGTCGATCCAGGGCTATATCAAGCTCGCTTCACAGGGCAAGTATACAGAAGCTCTTGAACTCATCAAGAAGGACAATCCGTTCCCTGCAGTTTGCGGAAGGATCTGCCCGCATACATGTGAGAGTGAGTGTACAAGAGGAAATATCGACGAGGCGATCTCGATCGATGAGATCAAGAAGTTTATCGCTGACAGAGAACTGGATGCAAATCACAGATTCATCCCTAAGAAGATCAATGACTTCGGCAAGAAGATCGCTGTCATCGGTTCAGGTCCTGCGGGACTGTCCTGCGCATACTACCTTGCAGCAGACGGATATAATGTGACCGTATTCGAGAAGGATACCAAACCGGGCGGAATGCTGACCATGGGTATCCCTAACTTCCGTCTGGAGAAGAACGTGGTAGATGCAGAGATCGATGTCCTCAGAGCCATGAATGTTAAATTCAAATGCAACACTGAGGTCGGCAAGGGTGTAACTATTCCTGAACTGAGAGAGCAGGGATTTGAGGCATTCTATCTCGGTATCGGACTTCAGGACGGCGGAAAGATGAATATTCCTGGCGATGATGCTGCAGGTGTCATGTCCGGAATCGATTTCATAAAGAGAGTAAACAGAGGTGAAAATGTAAAGCTTGAGGGCAAAGTCGTTGTGATCGGCGGCGGAAACATCGGCGCAGATATCGCAAGAACTGCTGTAAGATGTGGTGCTGATAGTGTTGATCTGTACTGCCTCGAGTCCTATGATGAGATGCCTATGGGTGAAGAGGATCAGGAGCTCTGCAAGTTCGACGGCGTTACTATTCACGACGGATGGGGACAGACAGAGATATTCAAGGATGCAGCAGGCAACTGTACATCCATCAAGTTTAAAAAGTGCACAAGTGTTAAGGACGCTGACGGAAAGTTTGCTCCTAAGTTTAACAACAGAAAGACAGAGACCGCAGAGTGCACAACAGTTCTCTACTGCATCGGACAGAAGCCTGCATGGGGCACTATCCTTGAGGGAACCAACGTTGAACTGAATGAGAGAGGCCTTGTGATTGCAGATCCTCTGACATATCAGACAACCGAACCTGATATTTTTGCAGGCGGAGACATCTACACAGGACAGAAGTTCTGTATCGATGCCATTGCTGCAGGTAAGCAGGGTGCGATCTCCATCCACAGATCTGTATGGGAAGGTCACAGCCTGACTCTCGGAAGGATCAGAAACAACTATAAGGCTATCAACAAGGACGACATCGATTATGATGAAGTAAAGAAGAGCTATGACAACACTTCACGTCAGAAGCCGGCTGTAAGAGAGGACAGACTCCATACAATGCACGACGAGAGAGTAACCTTCACAGAAGAACAGCTTAAGAAAGAGACTGCAAGATGCCTCGGCTGCGGAGCTTCTGTTGTTGATACCAACAAGTGTCTCGGCTGCGGACTCTGCACTACAAGATGCAAGTTCGACGCTATCCACCTGAGAAAAGAATTCCACTCACCTGTAATGGTACCTCTTGGTGTAGTTACCAACGTTCGTGAGAAGGCTGTTGAGAAATACAAGGAAGAGCGTCAGAAGAAGATCGCGGCAAGAAAGGCAAGAGAGGCTAAGTAATGCATGAAATGACACTCATATACGGTATCGCCGAGACTGTGGAGAAAGCGGAAAAAGCGAACGGCATAGACCATATCGATGCCGTAGTCATACAGGTCGGCGAGATCTCGGGTGTAGTTCCGGAATTTCTCGAGAATTACTATCCGATGTTTGCAGAGACTTTGGAGCCGCTCAAGGGCTCAGAACTCATCATTGAGATGATCCCGGCTGTGGGTCGCTGCAACGACTGCGATACGATATTTGATATTGTGAAGCATGAGGGAAAATGCCCGGATTGCGGCAGCTGGCACAAGGAGGTGCTGTCAGGACGGGACTTCCTTATTAAAGAGATACGAGTCCGGGAAGAATAAGAGAAAAATGCGCTTGAGTAATGACGCTCATGCGCATTTTCTTTAATACGACGGGGTGTTGCTGTGATATAATTTGTTCAAGTAAGAATTGGGAAAGTGTACTATAAATGAATGGATTTTATGAAGCCGTAAAAGGCTTTACAGATGTTCCTATTGCGCTGGTCGCGCTGGCGTTTTGGATACTATCAAAACGAAACAACAGAAAAGAGTGGGGAAACTTTTTCCTTCTGCTGTTTCTGACAGCGAGCCTGGGAGCTGTGGCACATGCATTTGCATTGCCGGAAGCACTGTGGCGATCGATATGGGCCGTCGTTTTCGCAGGTTTATTCGAGATCGCTTTCATGTTCACAAAACTTTTCGGCAGATATGTGAACAGCTCGATAAATTTCAATGAAAAAACGTTTCGATGGCTGCAGGTCATTTTCTGTCTTGCGGCAATTATCGCTGTTGCAGGATTCGGGCACAAGGAGATGCTGATCTTCGTTGTGTATTCATTCTGCTGCATTGCGTTTCTGGTGAGATGTTTTATCGGAACGAGCAATGTGCCCAAAAACGCGACCTTTTTCGTATTGCTGCTGCCGGTGCTGTTATTGATGCAGACATTCAATACAGTGATACCATATGCAGTTGATATAGAGCACATTGTGCTCACCGTGATGCTGTACGTATTATATTCAATTTCCAAAGGGAACCAGGAGGGTGTACTGCCATGTTCTATGTAAGTGAAGTTACTCATGAAGCGCCGACAGAATTTGAAAACGACACGCAGAGGGAGATATACGAGGCGCTTTCAGCGCTTAATATTCCATTTGACAGAGTTGAGAATGACTTTGTGATCACGATGGAGGAGTGCGCGGCCGTAGATGAGAAACTCGGAACGAAGATCGTCAAGAATCTGTTCCTCTGCAACCGGCAGGGAACGGATTTCTATCTCTATGTCACAAGAGGAGACAAGCGGTTCAAGACTAAGATATTCTCCAAGGCACTTGGCGTGTCCAGACTCTCATTCGCACCGGAAGAGGCTCTGACAGAGTATCTGGGAACGACAATAGGTGCTACGACTCCGTTCAGCCTTGTCCACGACAAAGACTGTAAAGTCACACTGGTCATAGATGAGGATCTCATGCCGAACAGATACCATGCATGCAATGACGGAACGAACAATGCACATATCAGCATTCTGACAACAGATCTGCTTGAGAAATATCTGCCGTATTCCGGACATGAACCGGTCATTCTTCATGTAGATGAAGAGGTAGAAGAATAAGGAGGCTCGAATGAAGACTAAAGTATATGTAAGACATCTTGAGAGCGAATACCAGAAGGAAAGTCGTACAAAGTTCAGACCGCTTTCGGATGATATGGCCAGAGAGATCAAAGCGGTCGTTACCGAGATCTTTGATGATGCGGGCGGAGCTGCTCTGCTCAAGTCATCAGGGAATGTTTATATCAAGCCTAACGGCATCGACGGCAAGGCATACTGCTTCACTAGACCTGAGCTGGTACAGGCTGTTATTGAGTACTGGCTGGAGCATGGTGCAAACAAAATATATCTGTTCGAAAACTCGACACAGAGCAACTATACAAGACTTGTTTACGAGCTGACCGGTTATGCAAAGATCTGCAGGAAGCTGGGAGCTGTGCCTGTATACCTTGACGAGGACAAGGGCGTCATATATGAATTCAAGGGCCGTGACGATTATCAGAGCAATAAGTTCGAACTTCCGAATTTTGTCGTTAAGAACCTGATCGAAGATAAGGACAAGAACCTCTATATCTCACTGCCAAAACTGAAGACTCACTCCATGGCCGGTGTAACTCTGGGCGTTAAGAACCAGTGGGCATTTCCGAGACAATCTGACAGAGGATTTGACCACAACCACCTGCTCGGCAACAAGCTGGCTGATGTTCTGTCATATGTAAGACCTGACTTCACCATCATAGAGGGCATTGAGGGAACGATCTACGGACATTATCCTGTAACTGCGCTTGCCGACAAAGCGGTGCTTCCACTCAAGCTCATCATCGCCGGCAAGAATGTCGTTGCCACAGACATGGTCGGAGCAAGAGTGTTCGGTCTGGGCCTTGAAGATGTCAAGCATCTGAGACTGGCCTGCGAAAACGGACTCTCTGAAGGCGTAAAATCTATCGATGATATCGACATCGACGGAGATATCTCGATGTACAACACTAAGTATCCGACAGATCTCTACGATGCTTTCCCATCGGATGTTAAACTTATCTATGGCAAGAAGATGGCCTGCAAAGAGGGCTGCGTCAATAATCCGCTGACACTGCTGCAGATAATGTACAATGACCATCACGGCAAAGGCGGCTGGACGATGGTAATGGGCAAGGGCTTTGACACCGAAGAGATCGATGCCATTCAGGGCAAGGTGCTCGTCGTGGGACACTGTGCGATCGAGGAGGTCGGAGACAGACTTGTCAGAAGACTGGGCAAGAGGAATGTATTCTTCTCTGGCAAGTGCAATGAACTGGCAAAATCCGCTGCTGCGATGTTCTATCTCATGAAGGTATCGCCGCTTGAGTTTGCACCTATATCACCGCTTGTTTCGATAAAGTGCGTTCTGCTGGCTAAGCTGCACGGTACCAAGGCGCTCGTTCCGTCGCTCCTGTCAAAATGGATAAAAACAGTATAATTAACAAAATGTAATATATAGTTGACAAAGTGCAATATAAGTGTTATTTTATGTACATCAGATAGTAAATAACGCCACTTCGTTGGAGTGGTGAGAGAATTTTTACAAAGAAAAGAGGTACATAAATGAATATTGCAAAACTGATCGGATTTCTTGCAGGTGTAGGACTGGCTTTGCTGCTCTGCACGGTGGCTATTAGAAGAAGAGGGATTACGGACGGCAGCAAAAAAACAGAATATGACGAGAGACAGAAGATCGCCAGAGGTGAAGGATATAAATACGGCTATTATACGCTGGTGATATATTTATGTCTGATACTGATGATCGACATGGCGGAACTGAAACTGCCATGCAGCATGACTGTAGTGGCTTTCACGGGATTCTGCATCAGTGGACTGGTGCTTTCCGGATATGCGATCATGCATGACGCATACTGGGGAGTAAATAATAATGCAGCTTTTATTATCAGAGTCCTTATCGCTCTCGGCGCAATCAATCTCATCTATGGAATTGTTGAGATATGTAAAGGAAACATGGTGGTCAACGGGATACTCCAGGATAATGTGATCAATCTGGAGGCCGGCATACTGATACTCGGCATCGGCGTCATGCTGCTGATCGCAAAGAACAGAGATGCGCATGAAGAAAGTGAGTCCTAATATGAAGAATCTTAAACTGAAGGCTGCAAGAGCCGAGAAAGATCTGTCTCAGGATGAGCTGGCCGGAATGGTGGGCGTTGCCAGACAGACAATACACCTTATTGAGAAAGGTGACTACAATCCGTCGATCAATCTGTGCATAGCGATATGCAGGGCTCTGGACAAGACACTGGATGACTTGTTCTGGACAGAATAATATCGGAAGAACAATAACCGACCCCTTTGTTCCATTGAAGGGGCCGGATGTTGATGCAATGAAGTTCCACGAGGCTACTCTAGTGGCCCAATTGAGCATATCGAGCTGTAATTACAAAAAAACAATCGTATTTGACAAGAGCAAACAGCCAAATTTTCGGTTTGCTCTTGCCAATTCTGACGCTTTTTTCCGATAAAGCTGAGAAAAGATAGATAATGACGCCTGTTTTGAAAGAAAAAACGGGAATTTGGGTAGAAATTAGGCGAAATTCAGGTGAATTTTACCGAAATCATGCAAATATATGCGGCAGCTGAGCAAATAATATCCCAAATGCTTTTGTACTAAACTGAGCAAAAGGCAAAAAACTTGATTTGCTCTTGCCGACCATGAAAAACTCGCGGCGAAAGACCGCAGAACCGGTAATTGAAACAGGCGATAATGGAGGTGGAACCATGAAATTTAAGATGATACACGAGAACTACAATGTGCTGGACCTGAAGCGTTCGATGGATTTCTACGAGAAGGCTCTAGGACTGACTGAAGCAAGGAGAATCGAGTCCGAGGATGGCGAATTTGTAATCGTATATATCAGCAATGAAGAGTCAGATTTCGAACTGGAGCTGACATGGTTCCCTGAGAGAACTGAGCCGTATGATCTCGGCGAAGACGAATTCCACCTGGCATTCAGAGTTGACGATTATGAAGCCGCACATGCCATGCATGAAGAGATGGGCTGCATATGCTTCGAGAACGAAGCGATGGGCATATACTTTATTGAAGATCCGGACGGATACTGGCTGGAGATCCTTCCGACCAGATAGAGGAATTCAGAGAATACAGGAGATCAGGATGCTTAAACCGGGTATATACAGACACTTCAAGGGCAACGAATATGAGCTGCTGCATGTTGCGACGCATAGCGAGACTCTCGAGCAGATGGTCGTATATCGCGCGCTATATGGAGAGCACGGAGTATGGGTGAGACCTGCTCGGATGTGGGAGGAATCAGTCGAAGTCGACGGCAAAAGGGTCGAGCGTTTTACATACATTGGAGAGGAGTAGGCGCAGTCACGGGTATCGTGACAGCTGGTGAGATCATGAAGCATTGTATAATTGTGAAATTCACAAGTGAAATGTCCGCTGAGAAGAAGGCCGCGCTCGTGCCGGAAGTCAGGGAACTGTTCGAACATACTAAAGAGATCGACGGTGTGCATGGCGTTGAGCTGCTGACAAACTGTGTCGACAGAGCCAACCGTTATGACTGGATGATCGTTCTTGATATGGATAAAGAAGCACTTCCGAAGTATGATGCATGTGGGTGGCATCACAGATGGAAGGATGAGTACGGTCATCTGATCGATAAGAAAGCAATATTTGATTATGAGGTATAGGAAATGATCAGAGAAATAATGAAGGATCCGCTTTTTCTTTCGCGCAAATCGATGCCGGCTACTAAGGCGGATGTGCCGATCGGAATGGACCTGCTCCAGACACTTATCGCACATAAGGAAGAATGTGTGGGCATGGCTGCCAATATGATAGGCGAGCTGAAGAACATCATAGCTATTAATAATGAAGACATGTTCATGCTGATGTACAATCCGATGATAGTTGCAAAGTCGGGAGAATACCAGACTGAAGAGGGCTGCCTGTCGCTTCCGGGGATCAGAAAGACGACAAGATACGACAGGATAAAAGTAAGCTTTCAGGATGCAGGATTCCGCACTGTTACAGCTGAATTCACAGGATTTACAGCACAGATCATCCAGCACGAAGTTGACCATTGCAACGGAGTACTGATATAGGATCAGAAGGAAAAGAAATGAAAGAAGAATATCCATTTGCAGCTAAACTTGAAATAGAATATCTCGGATCAGATCCGATGAGGGCCAGAGGTCGCATCAGGGTAACGGAGGATATGACGGATATGCTCGGACATGTGACCGGAGGCATTTACAATTCACTTGCCGATGCGATCGGAGGTGCAGCCGCAAGAGCAACAGGCGACATGTATGTTACTCAGAACTGCAACATGCAGTTCTATCAGAGTACAGAGCCGTCGGATGAGTATCTGTATGCAGAGGCGGAAATAAGACACAGAGGATCCCGCACCTGCATTGCAGCCGTAGAGCTCAAACATGAGGACGGAACTGTTGTCAGTGACGGACAGTTCTCTTACTCAAAGATATAGGAGATACTGAAGATCGGACGAGAAGAACGGATTGCGTGCTGTTCGGAAATACTGGAAATGAGACTTTTTATTGCGATAAACTTTGATAATGAACTCAGGGCATTAGATCTGCCTGTTGACAGCAAGAA
>JAKSSO010000054.1 GCA_024403055.1 Mogibacterium sp.
AACTTCCTTATCGTGCGTTTCAGCACTTACAACAACTGGACCTATCATCTGTACTTTGAGGCCTATGAAGGACAGGATATAAGCGGAAAGACAACGAGAACGCTCAATGGCAAGACCTACTATCTGGGCGAGGACTATCCTTCCAGATCAAGTAATAAGGAGCCGCAATCGCAGAATGCCCCGCAGTATACAGGCTTCAAAGCTGTTATGCAGAATGGCGGTTCAAGGCCGTATTACGACGAGGCCCATACCTCGGGCTCGAATCCCGAACTGAACTACTACTATGAACGCCAGAAATATCCGATACACTATATGGACGGCATATATGTAGGAGGAGATGACAACACAGATATTCTTGCCAGAAACACACTTCGCGAGATACACACAAGCGCTGACATCCCTTACGATGCGCCTGTGCCGGATGCTGACAAGAACTATAAACCGAACAGCTCGGATGCTTCCCAGCCTGGCTATGTATTTGAAGGCTGGTATCTGGATGCGGCATGCATGACACCATATGAATTCGATACCATGCCGCATCACCCGATCACAGTCTATTCCAAGTGGGTACAGGAGCAGTATCGCGTGTTCATGCATCCGAATGCAGAGGACAGATCTTCAAATCCTGGCCTGAACTGGGGCAGCGATGAGCAGGCCATGACCTTCAGGGTCGCTTACGGTGGGAGAGTAAGTACCCCGGAAGGAGTATGGACCGACGGCAAGAAGGCGTTCGTAGCGTGGCTCGATGAGAACGGCAATATCTTCGACGGCAACGTCTTCGTCCTTAACAATGAAACAGTTACAGCTGATTATGATAAGACTGATCCGGGCAACTATACCGACGTCATGGACAAATGGGGCAAGGGTGCAACATACAACAATGACGAGAACAAGGATCGCTGGTGGATCACCAAGAAGCTTGATCTTTATGCCCTGTGGCGTGATGTCATGGATGGTGCTGACGGCATCAGCGTAGTCTATAATGCTACCGGTCTGGACGCATCGGATCCGTCAAAGACGATAACAGGAAAAATCAATAACCAGGATACATACACCGACCCACTGAAGTATCTGGACAATACAACCGCGAATGCAACAGCTGCTGCTGTAGCTGACGATACTGCTTACAAGTTCCTCTACTGGGTCGTTCAGAAGTGGGATCCTGAAGCAGATGGCGGCAAGGGTGCATATGTGGATGTGACAGGAGAGAACGGTGAGCCTGTTGTCGCATACCCGGGTGCAGGGTTTACGGTGCTTGCCTCGTATGCGAAAGTAACCACTGATGCTGAAGACAATAAAAAGAAAACATATACGCTCCAGCTTCGTGCGGAATACACACCGAATAATCGCGCGAAGTGCACCATACGCTGGTACCAGAATGATCACGAGGACTCAGAGCGTCTCCACGAAGACAAGGATCTTCTGATAAATCAGGCGACGGATATCTACACGTTAGAAGCAGGCGAGAGCATCCCTACACGTAAGGGGTACAATTTCATCGGCTGGGCAAGACATAACGAATATGACGTTGATCCGACCACATATAAGCCGGTCGGCGACCCTATCACGTATCACGGCGGCCTGACGGAAGACAATCTCTACTTCAAGTATTACACTGACGGTGATACTTACGGATATCTGGCAAAAAATGATAATAACGAATGGGCGGACGTTTCCCGCATCGCCGCAGACGAGTCTCTGATGTATCAGGCTCTGTATGCGGTCTGGGAGCCTCTCCCGAGCGTAGCTGTCTTAAAAGTCGATGTTGATGATCCGGCACAGTATCTTGACGGCGCAGTTTTCAAGCTAACGAAGAAGAATGCCGCCGGGCAGTATGTTGATTATGGAGAAAACCCATATACAACAAGTGAAATATATATCGGAGACACAAAGCAGAAGGGCGCGTTCAAGATCGACGAGATCGAAAACGGCTACTACAGGCTTACGGAAAACACTGCTCCGGATGGCTACATCATAGAAACCAAAAATATTGATTTCAAAGTGGTCATCATAAACAAAAAGGCTGAGATCACGATCACATCAGGCTCGGATATAGCCAGAGTGGATTCGTCTGATAAAGACAAACTGATAATATCCAACAAGTCAGGCACCCCGCTTCCTCTTACCGGAGGACTGGGTACGCAGATCTACACATTAGGCGGCATTCTGCTGATAATCGCAGCCGCTTCAATGTACGGCTTCAGAATGAGGCGTAGAGGAAGGAGGTCAAATTAAGCCTCTGATCTCGATGAATAGACAAACGCCGAAATCTGAGATCGCGATAAACTAATTAATAATGTCCGTGCAGGGAAACAAGTCGAGATATCCTGATCCGGACTGTATCAAAGCCAGCTGTGGCTGACTGAAAAGTCCAAACAGCAAAGGCCCCTTCAGGGCTTACATATAAGTCGGTCCTCAAGGGACGATAAGTTGGTCAAACCAGAAAGGAAGAGAAAAATGAAAAAAATTCTTACGATCCTCCTCGCGGCAGTGATGGTGCTCGCAATGAGCGTGTCCGTATTTGCCGGCGGCCCTACTAAGGGTAGCATTAAAGTAATGAATGCTACAAAGGGCTACGAATACAAAGCCTACAAAGTGTTCGATGCAACGTATAATGGAGATGCTGTAAGCTACAAGACAGCTGCTGATAATGCAAGCAAACTTGACAGCGACATCTTCGAGTGGAGCGCCGCGGATAAAGACGGAAACATCAGCGTATGGGTCAAAGACAATGTTCCTGAGGCAACTGTAATAACCTGGGTCAAAGAAAACTATACCAGGTTCGGAGGCACAGCTATTTCCGGAACATGGGACGATACTGACAGCACAGTAACATTCAAAAACCTTGACTTCGGATATTATTACATTACTTCCAGCCTCGGTGCGGCAGTAACTATCGACTCCGCAATTCCGAATGAGACAGTTTATGACAAGAACGAAGCTGAGGGAACTGATCCGGTAAAGACGATCGTTTCAGTTGATGGAACTGACGTAAATGATCTTGAAGAAGCTGATGCACATGTTGGCAGCAAGATCGGATTTAAGATCGAAGCAAATACAACTAACTGGATCAATGAAAATACCATTAGAAGAGAGTTCGAGATCACCGATACTCCGACGTACATGACTATCGATGAGGCCTCTGTAAAGGTAAAAGTAAACGGCAATGAGGTAAGTGCATATACTGCTGCTGTCAGCGGCGGGACACTCACGGTCAAAATCCCTATGGTGGACGATCATAATAACAGCGTTTATCCTGCAAATGAAGGAGATGAACCAGGTCAGATCCCTGTAGAGATCACATACGAAGCAACTATCGAGGCTGAAGCCGCGGATAAGCCTGCAAAGAACCAGATACCTGGTGATTCCGTCAAGATCTACACCTATGCATTCCATGTTGCTAAGACAGACGGAACGGATCCGCTGAAAGGTGCTCAGTTCGAACTCTGGTCAAAGAAGAGCGGAGATACTTCCCAGAAGCTGACATTCATCGACAACGAGGACGGAACATACACATATTCTGCTGACGGAACAGTTACGACACTCGACATGACAGAAAATACAACGATCTCCGTAAAGGGCCTTGATAAAGCATGGGACTACACCCTGAAGGAAACAAAGGTACCTGAAGGCTACAACCCGGCAAAGGATGTTGAGATCAAAGGAACGACCCTCACTAAGGTCGGCGATGGAATAAGCACAAGCAAGGACTCATCAGATCTTGCGACGACAGAAGTAGTTAATAAAGCAGGCGCAGAGCTTCCTTCGACCGGTGGCATCGGAACGGTCATCTTCTACGCATTGGGAGCTGCTCTGGTGATCGGCGGCGCTATCGCCCTCATCGTAAAGAGAAGAATGAGCTCCAGCAAGTAATTGCTGCATCAAGTCAATGTGGCAGATGCGGCGCGTCAGTCAGTGATGAATAGGTGGCGCATCAGTCAATGATGCATATACGATGCATCAGAACAGATCATAAAGATTTGTAAAAACAGGTCCTGCCCCGGCTCCGGCCGGGGCAGGCAGAATAATACAGGATGGCAATCAGACACAGGCGGATACATAAGGTGTCCTTCTATGTTTGCGGGTCATCCGAAAGGAGAAAAACGATTGCTTAGATGGATAAGGAACAATAAGTTCACGGTGTTCATTCTGATGATCATGTTTGCGGGCGTGTTCCTGCTGGCATATCCGTCAGTAGCTAACTGGTGGAACTCGTTCCATCAGTCCACAGCGATCATGACCTATGCGGACAGCGTGTCAAATCTGGATTCAGCCGAGTACGACAGACTCTGGGACGAGGCTGTAGAGTACAACAAGGACCTCGGAGAGACGGGCATTGACTGGAAACCTTCGCAAGCGCAGCTCGAAAGATACGGCAGAATGCTTGCGATAGATGACACGGGCATTATGGGATATATCGACATCCCTGAGATCAATGTAAAGCTCCCGTTGTACCATGGGACAGATGAAACAGTGCTAAAAGATTCCATAGGGCACCTTGCTCCGACAAGTCTGCCTGTCGGCGGAAAGAACAGCCATAGTGCGCTATCCGGTCACAGAGGCCTTCCGTCGTCAAGGCTGTTCACCGATCTTGATCAGCTTCGCGAAGGAGACATCTGGACCGAGAACATCCTGAACAGGACCCTAACCTATGAGGTGGACCAGATAAGGATAGTCGAACCCGAAGATCTGAGTGAGCTGCTAATAAAAGAAGGCAAGGACTACAGCACTCTGATCACGTGTACGCCATACGGTATCAACACCCACAGGCTCCTTATAAGAGGACACAGGATACCGAATTCGCAAGGTGACGCCAACATGATCGCGGATGCCCTGCAGATAGAAACGAAGTACGTGGCGCCGGCAATAGCTGTTCCGTTGCTGCTTATACTGCTTATCATCTTCCTCATCAATACCAGGAAGAGCAAGGCAGAGCGGAGGCGCAGATACGAAAGAATGATAGCGAAGCTCGACAATGAGCTTGCGCTGTATGAATAGGAATCTTGTCGACGACGGGATTCGCGGCGACGAGATGCACAAAGACGGGATACGCGAATAAAGGATACGCGAAGACGAGATGCACAAAGACGGGATACGTGAAGAAAAGTTTCGATCCCGTATGTAAGAAATGAGGAGGCAGGTAATGGCTCTAAAAAAGAATATATTCACAGTGATGCTGACTATAACGATAGTGGCGATGGCTGCTCTGTCGGTTTGCGCAGAAAATCATCCTATCCTGGATGTGGATGCCAGCGGAAGCATTACCATGACGCATCTTGCAGAAAAGACACAGAAACCTATTGCGGGATCGGAAATGACACTGTACAAGGTAGCGGATGCAAAATATAACGAAGGGAAGTATCCTGAATACAACTACGGTGATGCGATATTCGATCCGATCTCAGAGCTTGCAAGCGACAGCATCCGCAAGGCAATGAATAAGGTAACGGAGGCAGATGCCGGATCATATGAACTCGCTGCCAAGCTGGAAAGTCTGGTCAAGTCAGAGGGCATATCCGGCACATCTAAGGTCACCGGATCAGACGGTGTGGCAAAGTGGAACGACCTCAGCGTCGGACTTTACCTCATAGTCAACACAAAGCCTGCGGAAGGGTATGAAGCTATCCCGTCATTCGTAATATCCGTACCGCGTCTGCTTGATGAAGATGAGTCCGGCAATGTGGATGGAGTCCTTGACTATCTGTATAATGTGACGACAGAACCAAAACCTGCTCCGGCGACTGAATGCTCGGATGATGATCAGGGTAACGGGGACGATGATGGAGATACACGTGAACTGGCCCAGACCGGACAGCTGTGGTGGCCTGTGCCGGCACTCGCGGCAGGCGGATTTCTGCTGATAGGCGTCGGGCTCTACAGGAGGAAGCACGCGTAACGCAAATTTTGCGAGTGGCAATGCTGCATCTCATGTGCGTCAACGGAGCGACTTGCATGTGGCACTGCAGCGACTCGCATGCGGCGCTTGGAGAATGGTATAATCAACTCACGTACAGCACTGCACGTGAGTTTTTTCAACATTTGGTGTAATTGAAAACAAGGTCACAAGAGATGAGTAAAAATAAGACGAAAAAACGCAAAGGTTCGATCCTGATACTGATCGGTGAACTTCTGCTGATCGCAGCACTGGGGCTCGGCATCTATAATGTCATGGAGGCACACAAGGCAGGTCAGGCATCTGATTCCATAATTGCGGGTCTGGGCGGGGATGATTCCCGGATCCCGCCGTGGTACTCGGACAGGGAAATGCCGGTCAAAAATATCGAAGGTGTCGATTATATCGGCATGCTCACGATCCCCGAGCTCGGGCTTCAGCTTCCGGTCGCGATGGACTGGTCTTACGAGCAGCTTATGATCTCTCCTGCCAGATTCAGGGGGAATTATTTCCGCAATGACATGGTGGTCTGCGCACATAATTTCATGACACATTTCGGCAAGCTGATAAGCTGTGACCTCGGTATCGATGTATACTTTCAGTCCGTTGAGGGCTATGTATATAAATATAAGATAAGCGACCGCAAGACCATCCAGCCTGAAAATCTGCTCGAGATGATCATCAACCGCGGCAATTTTGAGCGATATGTGGAGAGCGACCTGGGGCAGTCGGATGGCGGAAACGAGTCGGTCGTAAATGAGAGGACCGGCGAGACTATCATGCTCAACGAGACCGAGGACTGGGACTTGACGCTTTATACCTGCAACTGGGGCGGCAGGTCAAGATGTGCGATCCGGTGTACAAGAGTAAAAGAATAAATATTCCTGATCCACTGCACAAGGGCAAAGCAATAAAACTTCCGGATCCGTCCAGCACAGGGGACCATTGAAACAAAGAAATAGAGAATGATTTTAAAAAAGCAGGCTGCCGTGATGACGCCTGCTTTTGTCATATAACACTGTAGTCCGTCTGCCGAGAGACAATAAGCGCATGCTTTTGCTGACCGCAGCTCGATGCGTGCAGGTTCTGCAATCCGATTTGGCAGAACGAAACGCACATCAATACATTGCGCAACATCGTAGACATTCCCGCACCATATTACTCGGTTATAGTTTTTTCCAACCGCGGCGCGCTTATGAGCATTTCTTGTGATTCGGATAAAGCGGTAGCCCTGAAAAGAATTAGGCCTTGGGATCATAGTGATCCCAAAAACAAAATGAAAAACGAGGCTTTAAGCCTCGTCTCTGGTGGATGATCAGGGGCTCGAAGTATCTTACACGAGCCTGAAACCCAGTAAAGAGAGGAGGTTCAGCGACATCATCCTCATCCAGTACTCAAAAAATACTCAAAAAATTGGATTTTTGGCGCTTTTTCGGAATACCTCCGAAAGGTGCTTTTTTCTTGTATAAAGGGTCTGACCCTGGGTACCTGATTATTGAGTCGTGACTCAAATCTTGGATACAAGTAATAAGCTGTTTTTACTCAAAAAATACTCAAAATCGATACATGGGCACCCTTAAGATCTGGTCTTTGTTCATTACGAGATGATTGTACAAATCGCCTGACCCTGGGCACCCAATTGCAATGCGTTTATTTACATGCTTCTCAAATCTGCCACACAATCAGTACTCAAAAAATACTCAAATTATACTAAGAAATAATTAATGTATTCATTATAGATATATTTGCACATTTGCAAAATCTGTAATGCAATTATTAAATACATTCAGAAGGAGGTATGGCATCATGTTCAAACCTAAAATGAAGTTCACATATGATGAAGTAAGGATCATAGTGCTTGCGCTTATTGAATTAAAAAACCAGCTTATAGCAGAAGGCAGATACACTGATGCTGTGGATGACCTTCTGATAAGATTCGTTGACTGACGACAGTCCTTTCAGCTGCGGATGTATATTACATGGCTCTGCACGCTACGGTGTAGAGCCTGTTTAATGTGTGCCGGGCATGGCACAGTTCTAACGGGTGAAAGTCCCGTCACGGGT
>JAKSSO010000055.1 GCA_024403055.1 Mogibacterium sp.
ACAGAACGTCCGATACGTACATAAGGGTAGTGTTCACGCCGCCGTGACTGTTTACGATCTCCTCACTGACACGGATCTTTATCAGGTCATTTGCAGATCTCGGCATGCGATGATCAGCAGGCTTTGATACTGTTTCAGCAGGTCCTTCAGATTTCTGCCTTCCGCCCCTTCCGAGACTCGTGATCTGCTCAACAGGAACTACATCCTCTATCAGTATCTCCGGATCCTGTTCATCTCTCAACTGTATCCTGCCGCTGATACCTACTATCTGATCATTCTGTATGAGATGCTTTCTGCGAACATAGACCTTAGGGAAAACGATCGCTCCTATTATGCCGTCATAGTCCTCGATCTGCAGTCTTGCCATCTCTTCGTTGCGCTTTGTTATCATGGTCTTGATGCCGGTCAGCATTCCCGCCATGATGACACGATCTCCGTCTCCGAATCTCGATGTATTTACAACCAGACTTTCACCGTCTGCACCCTCGGGACCAAACTCCTCACTTGCCGCAAGCAGTTCCGAAGTTCTCACACTGATATTATTCTCTATCAGCGTTTCATATCCATCAAGCGGATGTCCGGACAGATAAACCCCCAGCATCTCCTTTTCCATTGCCAGCAGTTTATCCTTGCTGAAATTCTCCAGCTTCGGCAGCTCCGGCGAATACGATCCGACGTCCTCAAATCCGTCAAGCTGGAAAAGCGACATCTGTGCGCGTCCTCCGCTTTTTGCTTTTTTCTGTGCTCTCTGTACAGCATCATCACATACTGCCATCATGACAGCTCTGTTGCTGTTGATCTCATCAAACGCTCCTGCACGAATAAGCGACTCGATCGCTTTACGGTTGAGCTCTGAGGCATCAACGGCCTCTATGAATTCGTATATTCCCGGTACTTCCCCCGTTTCAGAATTCGGTCCGAAGCCGAGCTCCGTTGCCGCATCAACGATAGCATCGATTATACCCGTTCCGACGTTCTTGACAGAAAGCAGTCCAAATCTTATCTTTCCATCCCCTGAAGTGAAGTTGCGTCCGCTCTTCAGGACCGAAGGCGGCAGCATTTCTATGCCCATCTCTCTACAGTTACGAACATAATCAGCCGTGTGTCTGGCATTTCCTGCAACAGACGTCATAAGTGCCGCCATGAATTCAACAGGATAATGAGCCTTGAGCCATCCGGTCTCATACGCAACGACAGCATATGCCGCAGCATGAGACTTGTTGAATGCATATGAAGCAAAGCTGACCATGTCCTCGAATATCTCAGATGCTGCAGCTTCAGGCACGCCATTGGCTACGCATCCGCTTATCTCCACATTGCCTGCTTCGTCTTTCTTGCCGTGGATAAAGTATTCCTTCTCCTCCAGCATGACAGCCATCTTCTTCTTACTCATCGCACGACGAACAAGATCGGAGCGACCGAATGAATATCCGCCTAGATCACGAACGATCTGCATTACCTGCTCCTGATAGATCAGACAGCCGTATGTGACATCAAGTATAGGCTTGAGATGAGGGTCAACATATTTGATGCCCTCAGGGTTTTTCTTGTTTGCTATGTATTTTGGGATCGAATCCATCGGCCCTGGTCTGTAAAGAGCAATACCCGCAACAACATCCTCAAAACACGTAGGCTTGAGGTTCTTCATGAACTCAGTCATTCCGGCACTTTCAAGCTGGAATATGCCCATGGTATTGCCCTCTGCTATCAGCTTGTATACTTCCGGATCATCATAGCCCATCTCAGCCCAGTCGACTTTGACCCCGTGATTTTCTTCTATCATGCGAAGCGCATCACGAATAACAGTAAGGTTCCTCAGGCCGAGGAAGTCCATCTTGAGAAGCCCCAGCTCCTCTATGGTCGTCATGTTGAACTGAGTTGCAAGGCCCTTGTCAGATGAATAAAGCGGTACATACTCATCCAGAGGGAGCTTGGAAATAACAACTCCCGCAGCATGAGTGCTCGCATGTCTCGGCAGACCTTCAACAGCCATTGAAAGATCAAGAACGTTCTTGACAAGTGGCTCTTGCTCGTAACGCGCCTTCAGGTCCGGATTAACTTCAAGAGCCTTGGCTATCGTGATCCCGAGATCATTAGGTATCGCCTTGGCAATTTCGTCTCCCTCCTGGTATGTCGCATTCAGGGCTCTTGCGACATCGCGAACGGCCGCTTTGGCCTTGAGTGTTCCGAATGTGATTATCTGAGATACTTTATCCTTGCCATATTTTTCTACAACATAATCAATTACTTCCTGACGTCTTTCGATGCAGAAATCCACGTCAATATCAGGCATGCTGACGCGCTCCGGATTAAGGAAACGTTCGAAGATCAGGCTGTACTTGATCGGGTCGATCTCAGTTATGGCCAGACTGTATGCAACGATGCTTCCGGCTGCCGAGCCTCTGCCCGGGCCCACTGCAATCCCGTTTCTCTTGGCATAATCTATGAAGTCCCATACGATAAGGAAGTACTCAACGTATCCCATCCCCTCTATAACACCAAGTTCCATCTCAAGACGCTGTCTGTACTCGCTCGACTCATCCATTGCACCCTCGCCGTAACGACGAACGAGACCCGCATAGCAGAGTTCTCTGAGATACTCATCACAGCTCTTTCCATCAGGCGGAATGTATTCAGGCAGATGATATTCATTGAACACGAACTCCACCTCACAACGGTCAGCGATCTCCTGAGTTCTGTCGACTGCATCAGGAATATTCGGGAACAGAGCCCTCATCTCCTCCTCGGACTTGAGATAGAATTCATCATTTTCAAATCTCATTCTGTTCTCATCCGTTACATTTGCCTGAGTCTGAATGCACATCAGGATATCCTGGGCTGTCGCATCCTGGCGCTTCATGTAGTGCGCATCATTGGTTGCTACCAGAGGCACGCCAATATCCTCAGAAAGTCGCAACAGTCCTTCAATGACCGCTTTATCCTCCTGGAGGTGATGATCCTGTATCTCAAGGAAGAAATTATTGTCGCCGAATATATCTCTTAACTCCAAAGCCTCTGCCTTGGCGCCTTCATAATCATTGTTCAGCAGCATTCTCTGAACATTACCTGCCAGACATCCCGACAGGCATATTATGCCTTCGTGATACCTGCGCAGCAATTCCTTGTCCACACGCGGCTTGAAATAGAAGCCGTCCACATAACTGGCCGAAACGATCTTGACGAGATTCCCGTATCCCGTCTGATTCTCACACAGCAGAATAAGGTGTCCTGAATATCTGTCCTTATCGACTTCCTTGTCGAACCTCGTCCTTGCCGCAGTATATACCTCGCATCCTATGATCGGCTTGATTCCCGCCTTCTTGCAGGATTTATAAAAATCGACCACACCAAACATCGCACCGTGATCCGTGATCGCCAGCGCGTTCATTCCCAGTTCCCTGGCATATTCAGGAAGCTGCGATATCCTGCTCATTCCATCAAGCAGGCTGTATTCAGTATGGACGTGTAAATGCGTGAAACTCATGTGGTCATTATAACACATTACTATTCTATTATTAAGCACGGAAAACTCCGGGCAGACCACGATGTTCGTCGCAGAGTATCAGCGGTGCTTCCTCGCCATTCGCATAAGAGCGCACCCGGATGATAAATCACCGGGCTGCTTTTCTAATGCGCTTAGCTTCGGCAAGCACCTGCAATCATAACCAATAAAAAAGAGCCCTTTCCAGGACTCTTCCCATACTATTTATTCCATGCAGGATCAACTTCCTTGTACGGAATCTCCGGATGTTCCTTGAGCATCCACTCTTTGAAGCTCTCTGCATCCCCTAAGGTAAATGCTTCCTTGGCAAGTCTTGCCTGATTTGAATCTCCGTCGACTTTAATATCGAACCATGATTTAGCTTCCATGAAAGAGCTCACTCTCTCCCACTTAACATATGCATGCATCTTTCCATTAGCACTGACTCTGACACCGCCATCAGAGACCTCAACCTTGCATATCCACGGCTCGTTCTTATATGTATGCTCTTTGGTAAGTCTGTATGTTTTACTTGCTGCCATCGGGCCATACAGTACGCCCCTGTATAATGAAATCAATGCCATGAATGCCGCAAGTGTTTCCCATCTCTGAGCTGCACCATGCTGAGCAAAATACACCCATGCAAAAATGGAAACTGCAAACATCGCTGCGAATACATAAAAGATCGGCTGTTTGAGCAAATTCGCCGTTGACCATTTAACGAATCTTTCCCTCGTCATTTCGTATTCGTTTACAAAACGCATAATCATTATCCTCCGAATAACACTTTTTCACCTGAGATAACTCGTTATCTCACACGTGCTGATATTTTAACATATATGTGCGTTGTTTAACAGTCCAATAATAAAAAAAGACCGCCCCATCAGGGACGGTCTTGATCTAGCTATTTAGCAATCTTAAACTACTCGCTATAGATTAAGCAGCCTTCTTGTCTACGCTGTAATCGTGAAGCAGAGTGTAAGCAGTCCACAGAAGAACTACGCATACCAGGTTGATCAGCCAGAACATTGGCAGTGATGTAACAACCTTCCATGCCAGGAATACTCCGATGAGTCCGCCGATGAAGTTACCGAAAGTATAAGCAACGTCATATCTTCCAGACTTGATGAACTCGATTGAGCAAGCAGGCATCAGGAGTGCGCAGGATCCCATGAATACTGGGAAGCAAGTTCCGCCGTTAACGCCGAGGAGCAGGCAAGTAGCCATACATGGAGCATACAGACCGAATCCGATATCCATGAGTGCACCCCAGAGGACGTTCAGAAGAGCAGCAACTACAAGCTTCCAGCCCTTGAGGCCAATAGCATCACCAATCAGTCCGAAAGGACCAACGCCGAAGTTCTTGCAAAGAAGAACTGGGATGCAGAGGAGCATGCAGATACCAAGACCAAGTCTGATCTTCTGCTTGTCCCACTTAGTAACGATTGAAGCGAATCCGTATGAACCAATTGCTGCGCAAACGAGCATGATAATAAGGAAAATAGGATCGCAATCTACAGATGCAGTGAAAATGAATGCCTCGAAGATTACTGGGAATGTATCTCCAACGTTCAGAGTACCAGGGATGTTGACATCATCGATATCTCCGAATACCTTGTACAGGAATGTTGATGGAGCAAATGATCCGCATCCAAGAGTATCCAGGAAGTTGCACAGGATACCTACGAACATTGCTTTTCCCCACTTAGCGCCGGAAGTAGCTTTCCACTCAGCAACCTTTTCTGGGTCCTTCTTTGTCTTAACGATCAGGCCAGCACCTACGCCAAGAAAGCAAGCAGCCATTACGATTTGAAGTGCTAATAACATAGTTTTCCTCCTTAATTAATAAGAAAAATATAATTTTGTTGTTATCTTATCATGTTCTTCGCTCTGCCCCGATACAGAAATATACATGATAAGATACATTTGATGTGGTTATTTTATTATCAATTCTATTCGATGTCAACATTTTCTTCACACAATCAACACAAAATATTACCTCTATAATAATTCAAAAAAAAAGAGCAAGGCTTCCCCATTGAGAAGCCTTGAAATTTCAACGTTTATTGGTTCTTATCCATACTACAGAATACACTTGTTTTTCGTGTATTTTGTAGCAAACAATTTCCCTTTTTATCGCTTTGCAGCCTTCAATCCACCGAAGTAGTCCTTCACAAAAAGTATTCCTGTGATCACAACAGCAAACGCAACTACAATCGCAACAACATGCATCGGAAGGCTCTTAACGAACAGATACGCCACAGCAACACCGATCGATCCGAAAATGATCTGAGTTCCTACAGCAACCATATCAAATTTACCCGTCTTAATCAGTTTTGGAGCATTGCCGAAAGCCATCAGCATTGCACATGCACCGAACATGATAGACATTGAGGAAGCAACATCAAGTCCGAGCATTGAGCATATTGCCAGAATCGGTGCATAATAACCAACCCCGATATTCATCAGACCTCCGAAAATGAAACTGCATGCAACAGCGATCACCAGCTTTGCTCCTGTCAGGCCCACTGCGTCACCTGCAAATTCAACATTTCCAAGGCCGAACGCTCTGATCAGCATGAACACGCTCATGATGATCAATCCGACACCCATGAGCAGTCTGATGCCCAGCATGTTAAGCTTTCCGATGATCCCCGAAAGCAGGAAAGCACCGGCAACAGCTGCAACTATCATGAGAACAAGCGTCAGGATATCAGTATTAGCCATCGGATAGAACAGAAACGCAGCCAGGCAGCACGGTACAGTTGCACCGATATTCATGGTACCCGGCATGTTCATGTCTTCTACGGACTTTCCAAGCTTGAAACCGATAGCATTTACAGCATGTGTTCCTATGCCCTCAACATCAAGGAAATTCGCTACAAGCGCAACAACAGCATTATATACCGCATGCTTCTTTCCGAACTCCAGGTTTTCTCTGCTGCGCTCAGTATCTTTTGATTTCTTATAATACATTGCCAGCAGAACTAATGTCAGAACAGCACCCAGTAATGCAAGAACTCTTAATACAGTAATAACCATAAATCACTCCTATATAATAAGTAGAATATTTACTGCACTAGTATAACACACAAACCCGCCTGAAAAAAATAAGAAACCGACATCACATATGCAATGTCGGTTTTGATCTTACAGGCCTCTATCCTTCTTGAGCATCTGGATCTTGAGCTTCTTCAGGCATTCCTTTACGTCATCTGTAGTATAGTTGTTCTCACCTACGATGTTTGACTCGATTCCTTCAGGATTCTTATTAAAGTCTACAACGTTCTCAAGGTAAGGGCTTTCTACTACGAAGGTTCCTGCTGTACCGGACCAGTTAAGGCCTGCTACAGGAATTCCTCTTTCTCCGATTTCGTTAACGCAGTTAACGTAGTCAACGTCCAGGTTGCCCCATCCGTCTGTTTCTACGATAACACCGTCTGGTCTGCAGCACTCGGCTACTACAGCTGCAGTTCTTGAACATCTGATTTTCTCCTCGTTACCCTCAGGTGAGCCGAAAACCAGTACTCCCATCAAATCAATTCCCGGATCGCTTCCAACGAGTTCTACCAGAGGATCTCTGAAATGATGTAAGCTTGTTTCTTTGGTTGAAGGACCTACTCCCATGTCATTACCTCCTTAGTTCATTGATTTGATAGCTCCATCGCGGAACTCATTAGGCGTTAACATAACTGGCATGCTGCCAAAATCGATCAGCGATTTGCCACCTTCTACGCCGGATGGCTCATTACCGAAGATCCATGTATCAAGACATGCACCATGCGAGATCATCTCCTTGATAATCAGAACCTTCTTCTGACCAGGTTTGATCGTATCATAGTACTCATGTCTTTCTGTACACTTGTTACCGTCGAACTTCTTCATCTGCATTCTGAAGATCTGCAGGAATTCGTCAACAGCTCTGTATGCTTCAATAACTGAAAGTCTTTCCTGAGCCTGACCCTTCTTGAAGGTAATGTCAACGGAAACGATGATATCAGTGTCAGAAGGTGTGCCTGCTCTGTTCAGATAAAGCATATCCTTGAGATTGCCCTCGGATGAACCGAACTCATGAGCCTGCTCGCCGTCAACATCGACACCTGTAACCATCATATATGCGCCGGTAAGAGTATGTGTGATACCCTCTCCGCACTTTCCCAGAACCTTGGTGGAAACAGGGATAATATCCATAATTGTGTTAGTAAATCTGTCGTGATCATCAGGCTGAATGATCTGCAGCTTGATAGATTCAACAGCATTCGGGTATTTAGCAGCTATATCGTCAAGCGCTGCCTGATCAAGTGTAAGCTTACCATCTACGCTTACCTTGTTTTCGTCACCAAATTCTACTTCTGTAATATGAAAGGCTTTGATGACAAGTCTTCTGAGATCAATGTTCTCTGCCATTTCTCTTTCCCCTTTTTCATTCTTAAATGGGGGCAGATTGCTCTGCCCCCATCTACGGAT
>JAKSSO010000056.1 GCA_024403055.1 Mogibacterium sp.
CATGAACGAAGATTCATATTTGGAATTGAAAACCGGCATTGATGTGATAAGCAATACTATAGTTCACACAAAAGCAACTGATCCTGAACTTCTGGAGAAAATGTTCCGTTTTGTCGAAAAACAAAGTAGACATTATTGTTGTAATAGCGAGCTTAAAATAAAGTTGATCAGATATTTAGCTCTTGAACTACGACCTAACCATTACAAGTTTTATTACCTTTATTCCGGCAAGCTCTATGGCGCTTATGTGGATTTCTGTCCAAGGATCAATGACTTCAATACTATAGTTGAGTTTATTTTCAATGACACACGGATGATTACTTCCAAGAAGGAATTGTCTATACTCAAACAAGCCATTGCTACGGCAGCATAACTTTCGTCTCTATCAGAGGTGGTTCATTCCACCTCTTTGTTTTTTTTCGCATTTTTTCTAAACTGGGCTGCATTTTGCCCACTTTCTGTGGCTTTAGGTGAGAGACCTTAAAAGGAAAGCTATGGTTTTTCAAAAATCCAATTTTATTGAGTTGCATAGCCCACTTTCTGTGACCGTCAGGTAGAGGGAGAATAAAGAAGAAGAAATTCTTTTTCCCGGAGGGTTAATATCGGCAACTTTTTCTGTGTTTCCTATAGGAGGCCATTTCTGGAAGAAAAATGTTTCCCAAACAGACGGACACATTTCTCCTTTTTCTGTCCGTTATATATATAGGAGATTGTTTTCAAAAAAGTGAAAATCAGATAGGTTAATTTTTTCGCATATCAACGCCTATTCATTAGAGGGGGAAATTATTATCCAAACAGACCGACACATTTCTCCTTTTTCTGTCCGTTATATAGGAGCACTTTTTTTGGATGAAAATCGTCGATAACCATATTGGTCGACTCATATATCAAAAGAAAAAAATCGTTAGCTACAGAGGGAAAAATATCGAAAAATGTCACCGAGAATTTGCTTTTTGAAGGAGGCTCGAATGTCACGAATGAATAAATCAACAAAGATCGAAATGGCATTCTTCCTCAACGAGCGTGGCCGGATCCAATACTGTGATCTGTGCAGCCGCTGCAGGAAAGAATGCAAACAGAGTTTCAAGATACTTGGGATCTATTGTCCGAAGTTTGATCGAAAGGAGGGCCGATAATGGATCACTATTTCTGCGCAGAGTTTGCTGAGAAGCATGGCATATGTGAAGCAATACTTTTTTACCACATAGCTTACTGGACGGAACAGAACCAGATTGACGGAAGGAATTATCATGACGACAAATACTGGATGTATGGCAGCATCCGTTCCATGCATGAGAATACTCACCGGTACATGAACGAAAATCAGATCCGCCAGGCGATCAGGAATCTTGTTGATGGAGGTCTCGTACTTGAAGGCTGCTACAACAAAGTTCAATACGATCGTACCAAATGGTACACCCTGAGTTCCTATGGAATGACCATTTACTCAGAAACACAAATGCTTTTGAGCAAGAATCAAAATGCATTGAGAGAAAAGAAGAAACCTATACCTATAAAAGAGAATAATACTACCAAAGAAATATCAGATAACCAACTGAGGAAAGGACTACCAACTGAGAGGAATGTCTCAGCTGGTAATTAGAAGTAATAACTACCGACAGATATAAGGCCTCGCCGAATGAGAGCGAAATACACCCGTTGCACAAATCTGACGATTTATGCTCTGTGATTTCGCCCTGCGGGGCACCGTCTGAAAGAGAAAGGAGCTAATAAGATGAAACGTAACTCTTTCATCCGGATGAGCAAGCTGCATAATCTGCATGGTCGCATAGACTATATTTCCAATCCTGATCGACAGGAACACCTCTATGCAACCTACTCGACTGCTGACCAGAATTATTGGCAGCTGCTTGCTCAAACGAATCAACTCGAGTTCAAAGCGAGTCAGTCTTCCGGCAAATGCATTGAAGCAAGAGAGCTTATCATAGCTCTTCCGGAATACTATATCGAGTTGGATCCGAAGGAAACTTTGAAAACTTTTACGAACTTTTTCAAAGAAAAATACGGTGTTGAATGCAGCTCAGCACTTCATCACAATCACTCGAAAAGCAATTATCACATTCATTTGATCTTCTCTGAACGAAAAGTTTTGGACGAGATCGAAGAGAAAATTGCAACGAGAAATATGTTCTACGATGAGACCGGCAAGCATGTCAGAACGAAAAAAGAGATCCAGGATGAGAATAAAAATATCTGACCGGGCTGCAGGATCATTAAAAAAGGCGAAGTATATGATCGCAAAACGTTCGCGCCAAAGGAAGAAAAATTTAAGGACTACTCCTTCCTGAACGAAATTAAAACTGCGTACACCGAGCTCATCAATGAACGTGCACCGGAAGAAAAAGACAGACTCTCCGTCTTCGATCGTAACGACATTTACCTTCCGACCATCAAGATTGGCAAGCATAATCCGAAAGAAAATTTCATCAAAGAGATCAACGACGCGGTTAAAAAATGGAACGATGCAGCTGAGCAGACAACACTGCTCATGCCGAAGGAGAACATAAAAATCGTCAAAGAGACTCAGATAAATCAGGCTGTTGCCAGGTCGATCATGAGCAGAAAGCCATTCAACTTTTCTAAGATCATAACACTGGCAACGAAAACTCTCGTGACATTTACAAAGAACTGGGTCTTCATGGGACGACCTGACAAGACGAAAAACATATTCAGGAAAATACTAAATGATAGCAGAGCGAGAGAAAAATCTCGTGATGATTGGGAAAGATAAGAAAGAAACAGAATGAGCGAACAATACAACTCAGCTATGAATACAACTGAATATAAGGATTCTGCGATGTTGCAGTTCGCCATTCAAAATGGTATGTTTGATATTGATGGCGTGGCAGAAGCTATGAGAAAAAGAGACTATGACGCAGCCTTACGTATCCACAATGCCCCTATTACTTAGGGCAGTGATGGAAGATGGAAGACTCATGTCAAGACTTCGACCGGACGCAAACTCATCGCCAAGAAAGAATATGACGATGTAGTTTATGCTCTGGTCAACCACTACAGCAGCCAATTATCAAACAGTAACAAGCTAAAGAACACTACTCTTACGGATCTATTTCCTAAGTTCATTGAACACGATGAGCTTCGAGGGATGTCACCGGCTACAGTCAAGTACAAGACAAGTTGCTGGAAGAATCACATCGCAAAAGAACCTTTTGCCAAGATCCCGATCACGAAGATCTCAAGCCTTGATATCGAAAACTGGGCCTGCAGGCTCATCGACGATCATGAGATGAACAGCAAGAGATACTTCAATGTAGGAGGAGTGCTCAACCAGATGCTTCAGCTTGCAGTGAAAATGAACATCATCTCCAAGTCACCTTATCAGATTGATAGGGATATGATCAGGAGAAAATGTGCTCTTAACGAGGGAGATAGTGAACGGATTCCGGTCTTCTCTCCTGCGGAAGAGTCCAAGTTCTTCGCAACTGCATGGCAATGCTTTGGGAACGGACATCACACAGTTCACATTCTTATCCCTCTGGCTATCATGTTCCAGTTCAACACCGGATTAAGAATCGGCGAATTATGCGCTTTGAGACACGAAGATGTCAACGGTCGTATTCTGACTGTTCAGAGGATGTTTATCGAGCCACAGCACGAAGTAGTGCCTTACACAAAGAATTACAAACAACATCGAGAAGTACCTCTTAACGACTACGCATTGATGTTGCTCAGTAAGGTCGACGAAAAGAAAAAAGAGCTGGGTATTGAATGTAATGGCTTTATCTTTTCCACTGATGAGCGTGCCACTTCTTACACGGAAGTTAAGAAGGCTTACACCAAATATTGTGAGCTTTCCAAGATTCCGACACGCAGTTCTCATAGTGCCAGAAAAACATTTATCACTAAACTCGTTGACAGCGGAAGGTTCACAATCGCTGAAATTGCCCGAATGTGCGGCAATTCCGAGCAGGTCATCTGGAACCATTATTACCATCCTCTCGAGGATATAAGTAATAAATTGGACAGCTTCAACGAAGTCTTCAAGGAAAAGGCCCCAAAACCGGTCGCAGTGTAACCAAAAGTAACCAAAGCTAAGGGATAATTTTGGGCACGAAAAAGCCCTGAAACCGTTGAAATTTCAAGGTTTTCAGGGCCTAAATCGTGGCGGAGGACATGGGACTCGAACCCACGGGGCTGTTACACCTTACCTGATTTCCAATCAGGCTCCTTAGCCGCTCGGTCAATCCTCCACATCGGCTAATCCTTGTAAAAGCTGCACTGCTGTGCGGCTCCTCCACATATTGATTTGCGCTTAATCGCGCTCGATGATATTATCATAAATAGAGTAATAACGCAAGGAGAAATGTTATGAAATTTGAAGTGATCGGCCATGTTCATACCGTCTATCCGGAAAAGTTCGGCATACCCCGCCAGAGTGGCATCATTGACGCTCCGGGGTATATAACGTTCGAACCGCCTTACGATGATGCAAATGCATTTCGGGGCCTTGAGGAGTATGATCGTGTATGGCTGATATGGCTGGCCAGTGAGAACATGAAAGCGGACGGCGGTTGGAGCTGGCATCCTACGGTAAGGCCTCCGAGGCTGGGAGGTAATGCCCGCAAGGGAATTTATGCCACGCGCTCACCTTATCATCCCAACGGGATCGGTCTCAGCTGTGTCAGACTGATAGCTGTACATACTGACGGATCGGATTTCGGAGCAAACGGACCTGTGGTTGAGATAAGCGGCATGGATCTGGTGGATGGCACGCCTCTTCTCGATATGAAGCCTTACGTACCATACGCTGACAGCTTCCCGGATGCGTGCTGCAGTTTTGCGACACCGCCGGATGATGACATCCTGCAGGTCATTTTGCCTGATGAACTGAAGGCAGAACTCGAGACATCAACATTCAATAGCAGTGACCTGGATATCATCCTTGAGATGATTCGCAAGGATCCGCGGCCGCGCTATCAGGATGTTTCGGATCGTGTATATGGAATGAGTTACAGATCTTACAACGTCCGTTTTGTTATTGATCACGGCGTTGCAACTGTGTTGGAGATTAAGGAGTAGAAAATGGCTATTGTTGTAATCGGAATTTCATTTGTGGATATCAAGGGTTATCCGTATGGTGAATATATTCACAACGGACGCAATTCAGGATATATCGAGGAAAAGCACGGCGGTGTCTCGCGGAACATGGTCGAGGATATCGCCAACGTCGAGCTACGCCCTATTTTCGTTAGTCTGGTAGATGATTCCGGAGCCGGACTATCTGTCATTGACAAGCTGAAAAAGCACAAGGTAAATACTGATTACATTCGCACGGTTCCTGACGGAATGGGCACATGGCTCGCTGTCTTCGACAACAGCGGCGATGTTATCGCACAGATATCCAAACGTTCGGATTCGCTTCCGGTACTTGATATTCTGAATGAAAAGGGTGATGAGATCTTCAGTCAGGCTGACAGTATTCTTCTTGAGTTCGACATGGACAAGGAGATCATCCACAAGGTCTTCGAGCTTGCTGATGCTCACAATGTTCCTGTTTTTGCGGCTGTCTCGAACATGACTATTGCTGTTCAGCGTCGTGATTTTATCAGACGTCTTGATACTTTTGTCTGCAACAGGCAGGAAGCGGGCATTCTTTTCTTCGAGGATTATTCGGACAAAACGCCGGATGAGATCCGTCTCATCCTTCAGGAGCATCTCAAGGCTTCCGACCTCAAGCGTATTGTTGTGACTCTCGGTGATGAAGGTGCAGTGTATGTCGATGCGGATAACACTTCCGGTTACAGCCCTCCAACTCCTGTTATCGTCAAGGATACTACAGGTGCCGGAGATGCTTTTGCAGCCGGTGTTACTATCGGTCTTACTTACGGAAAGTCGCTGGCAGAGTCCTGCGCGATCGGCAGCAGGCTTGCAGCCTCGGTCATCTGTTCGGTCGAGAATGTATGTCCGAGATTCCAGCCGGAGGAATTCGGCATCAGCTTTGCTGAGTGAGATAATTACAGGCTTAGATAATCAAAAAGGAGATCACCATTGATGATCTCCTCTTTTTTATTCTTATTATTCTGCAGTCTCACTATTTCAGTTCAAATTCCAGATGTACCGGATTGTGATCTGAATACATGAAGTCCTGCCTGAGTACTTCGATATCATTGACCTTAACATTGTCTGTTACGAGGAATCCGTCTACCGTGCATGTGAATGACTTGCCTGGTGTATACGGCATGTCGTTGTTCCTGCAGCTTGGATACGGATCCTTCCTGTCATAAGGTGCGACCAGCATAATATGCGGCGGCATCTCGTCTACAGGGAACGGCTGACACCAGCTTGCGTTTCTCCCGCCGGATACTCCGAATACCGATGCCGAGTCGCCGAGCAGATCCATGTTGAAATCTCCTCCGCAGATAACGTAATTGCCTCTCCTATACTCCTCCTGCATTATCTTGTACAGCATGTTCAGCTGACGAAAAACAATGGTAGTGTCAGTCGTATATGCGCTCAGATGGAAGTTGATCAGAACGAGCGAGTGTCTATCGCTTGTCACTACTCTCGACAGGCTGAAACATCTGTCAAGATCGAGGAATTTCGCCACGTCCGTCTGGATAGGAAGCGATCGTCTCAGTGCGTCCCTGATCTCGTACTTTGAAAGTGTGACCAAGCCCGCTTTGTTCTTGCCGTGAGGTGAAGTGAACGGATAGAAGAGATACGGGGAATCGTAGTTCTGTGCAAAAACATACGATTCATCCTTGAACCTGTCTCGTATTATCTGTCTCTCGTCGACCTTGTATGAGCGTGTTGCATCAAAGTCGACTTCCTGGATGAAATAGAAATCCGAGTTTTCTTTGTCGAGCACATCTGTTATGTGTTCCATGCTGTCGAGGACAGCCTCTTTGGAACGCGCGCGGGACTCTTTGCCGCCATCCATGAAGAATGTGTAGTCCTGCAGATACGCTGCAAATCCGATATTCCACGATGTCAGGCTGTAATTCTGGCCGGCCGGAACATACTCTCTGCTGACTCCTGTCGGATTATCTACATCAAGTATCTGATCATCTGCGATCCGATAATACGAAAGCATGGCATACGCAACATAGATGCCGGCGATCACGACCACCGCAAGTATTATTGACAGTGTTACTTTTAATGCCTTCTTCACGACTCTCACCTCTTTTTATCCTGCCGGGGCTGAAATATCTCTCTTTCAGTACCGGTCTCTTACCATTCCGGTGCGCCGATATCCTCTTTTATTATTTGTACTCTTCCCAGTGTCCTGTCTTAAGTGCACGGAGTGCGCCTTCTGCAAGTGCTTTCATCTCTTCTTCGCCAGGGTATCTCATGATAGGTGCGATCTTCTGAACATATGAAGCGATGATGTCGCAGAATCTCTTGGCATATGCCATTCCGCCTGTCAGGATGATAGCATCAACGTCATAACGGAGTACTGCTGCCATTGATCCGATATCCTTAGCCAGCTGATAAGCAATAGCGTTGAATGCGTTCATCATTGTCTCATCGCCTTCGTCGAATGCCTTATCTTCTACTACACGGAAATCCTTGGTTCCTGTGTATGAATATACTCCGGCTTCCTGTCCGATGATCCTCTTTACCTTAGCCTTGGTCATGCCTTCCTGGAAGCAGAGGTTGACCAGTGCATTTGCAGGAAGTGTACCGCCACGGTCCAGTCCCATGGAGCCTTCGTCCTTAACGTTGTTAACGTCAACAACCTTGCCCTTCTTGTGTGCTGCAACGCTTACGCCGCCGCCCAGATGGCAGATGATGAGGTTGAGTTCTTCGTATGCCTTGCCGAGGTCTTTT
>JAKSSO010000057.1 GCA_024403055.1 Mogibacterium sp.
ATAATTACATCGTAACCAGTCTTCATTATGCGTACACCTCCTCGATTCTCTTAGCTGCTGCCTCGGTGAGTACCAGTGTGTAATGATTTACGATCTCGTAAACATTCATTGTGGTTACCAGTGCAGTTCTAACGCCAGGGATGTTGTGAGCTGACTTGATTACGTTTTCGTCCTTCTCGTCCATAACGATCAGGGCCTTCTTGTCAGCCTTGATGTTCTCAAGAACCTTGACCATTTCCTTTGTCTTTGGCTCTGCGAACTTGAACTCGTCTACTACGATCAGCTCGTTGTCAGCAACCTTTGCAGAGAGTACAGACTTGAGAGCGAGTCTCTTCAGCTTCTTGTTGATGCTGTATCTGTAGCTTCTTGGCTTTGGTGCGAAAACGATTCCGCCGCCGATCTGTGATGGGTCTGTTGAGCTACCCTGTCTGTGGCGTCCTGTTCCCTTCTGTCTGAAAGGCTTCTTTCCGCCTCCTCTTACTTCTGCTCTTGTCTTAGCAGATTGGGTTCCCTGTCTCTGGTTAGCCAGGTAATTCTTAACTACCTCATGAACTGCAAATTCGTTAGGCTCGATTCCGAAGATCTCATCGTTCAGCTCAAGATCCTTAACCTTCTTGCCGGTAGTGTCTACTACGCTTACTTTTGCCATTTTCAGTTCCTCCTTTCCGCTTATTTGCCCTGACCCTTAACAGCAGGCTTGATCTTCAGAAGGCCGCCCTTCTTTCCCGGGATAGCTCCCTTGATCAGCATGATGTTGCGGTCAGCTAATGCTTTAACAAGTACTACGTTCTGAACTGTTACCTGATCTCTACCCATTCTTCCAGGAGCCTTGTTGCCCTTGAATACTCTTGATGGATAAGTTCCGGCTGCCAGAGCTCCGGCCAGTCTCTTGTGCTTTGAACCGTGAGTCATAGGTCCTCTGCGGTGGCCGTGTCTCTTGATGTTACCCTGAGTTCCCTTACCCTTGGAAGTACCGGTTACATCCAGCTTCATTCCTTCTTCGAAATCAGCAACTGTGATAACCTGTCCTACCTCGTAAGCAGCGCCTTCTTCAGGCTTGAACTCTGCAAGGTACTTCTTAGTGTCAACGCCAGCCTTGGCAAAGTGGCCTGTCAGCGGCTTGTTGACTCTCTGAGGCTTCTGGTCTTCGTAACCAACCTGAACTGCGTCGTAACCGTCAGTCTCAACGGTTTTGATCTGAACAACAGTCTCAGGGCCAGCCTCAACAACTGTTACCGGGATAACAGTTCCGTCTTCGGCGAAAATCTGAGTCATTCCGATTTTCTTTCCCAAAAGTGTTTTCATATGTTTCCTCCTACTTTCTTACAGCGGATCACTCCGGTTTGCTTGGTTGGTCGGTGCTTATCTCCGATACTCTTGATTGCCTCTCGTGTGATCTTTCTAATCTAGCTTAGAGCTTGATCTCGATATCAATGCCTGCAGGCATGTCCAGCTTAGTGAGAGCCTCAGTTGTCTTAGTTGTTGCATTTGTGATGTCGATCAGTCTCTTGTGAGTTCTCTGCTCGAACTGCTCTCTGCTGTCCTTGTACTTATGAACGGCTCTGATGATTGTTACTACTTCCTTCTCTGTTGGAAGAGGAATAGGTCCCGAAACATCTGCGCCAGTCTTCTTGGCTGTCTCTACGATCTTAGCAGCTGACTTGTCCAGAAGAGCGTGGTCATAAGCCTTAAGCCTTACTCTGATTTTCTGTAATTCGCTCATTTTAGATCCTCCTGTTATTTTTGTACTAATTTTCGCTATTGCTTGTACAGGACTTCGCCTGATTTCGCGGGGTTCGGCGTTTCGGAAGTGCATTCCGAAGTGCTCAAGACGCTTGATTTTTCAACGTCTTCGCTCGTTTCCAGCATATTGCTGAGCGTCTCATACACTTTTTCGTGCGTTTCCTAACGCTTGACACACGACAAAAAAGCGAAACCCTCCGCCCCCGATCAAGTGGGGACTTCTCAGTAGAAATTATCCGATAGCGCGGTAACTTCCTACCTCTTCGCATTTAACAAGCCCTATGATTATACAGTGGAAGGCGGATATATTCAAGTGATTTTTAAAAATATTTTTCGTTATTTTTAAGTGCTCAAATAGCATCAAACGCAGTGAAATCAAGCCTTTTAGAGCCCCATCCTATTACACATAACCACGCGTTTCCTGACAGGCTGATATTGTGTATATTTCTGCATATTCCACACTATATATAGTTGTTCGCTTTCCGCCGCTTCCCGATGTCATGTTTTCGGACTATCAGCAGGGATCTGCAAGCTTTCCCTGTGTTTTTCGGCAATAAAAAGAGGACCGACTCATCGATCCTCCCTTTTATCAGCATTATGCCTGTCGGTCTAGCCCGGTGGCCAGTGCATTGCACGTTTTCCGAGAATGTGGATGTGCAGATGCTTTACCGACTGCTGTCCGTCCTCGCCGGTGTTGATAACGCATCTGTATCCGTTCTCAAGGCCTTCCTGTGCTGCGACCTCTTTGATCTTAAGCATCATGTGCGCCATAAGCTCAGCATTCTCATCAGTAAGATCATCGAGTGATGCAACATGGATCTTAGGTACCATCAGCATGTGAACAGGTGCCTGCGGCTGTGCATCGCGGAATACTGCGATCAGTTCATCCTGATATACCATGTCTGTCGGGATCTGTCCGTTAGCCAGCATGCAAAAAATACAATCTTCCATGGTCGTCTCCTTTCCTGATCATTTATGATCATCTATGATTATCGATATAAATATCATCGAATAGTTTCGAGTTCAGACTGCTCCCAGCTCAGCCTGCTGTCTCCATCGAGGTCGATGGCTTCACCGCCATAAACCGGCGCCGCCTTAACAAGGACCTTGAAGAAGTCCTTCTCTCTTGCTGCGACCTCTCTGAGTTCTCGATAAGCCGCTCCTCTGTACTTTCTTACGTCTGCGCAGCATCCGACCGCTTCAATGCCAAGATGGCGGGCAATGTACAACGCGCGGAAGAGGTGATATCGCTGTGTCACGACTATCATTCTTTCTGCCCCGAAAATGCTGTCTGCTCTATGCATAGAGTCGTAGGTGCTGAAGCCTGCATGATCACAGAAAACAGCCTCTGCCGGAACGCCTCTGTCTAACAGATAGTGTAACATAACATGTATCTCATTGTAACCCTGCTGACCATTGTCACCGCTGACAAGTATCCTGTCGGACACTCCTCTGTCATACAGATCGATGCCGATCTCAAGGCGGTCGCGAAGCATGTCGCTCGGCGTTTCCGCATCTTTGATCCCGCATCCGAGGATCAGGATGCAATCATAGTCCTTTTTCTGAATATCATCCGGTTCACGAACATGGCCGCGCACACTCAAAACCACCATCAGTTCGATAGCGACCGCCAGCAGAACCACTATCAGCATGATCCACAGTATCTTTTTAGATTTTTGCAAGACAGCCATCCTCCATCAGACCGCATAATTCAGCCTCAACGAACGTTCCAATAATATCGTTATCTCCACATTCAATATATGTGCGGATATAGTTGCCGGTGTATCCGACAAAGTATTCTCTGTCATCGATCGTCAGCTTCTCCTCAATGAGCACGCGATGGCGTGTTCCGATATTTTTAAGCATGAATTCCTTCGCTGTTTCATCAGCGATGCTCGACAGTATCTCTGCCCTCCGGTTCTTGACATCCCCCGGCACCTCATCAGGGAGGCGTTCACCAACCGTGCCTTTTCTCTTGGAGTAACGGAAAACGTGTACTTTTCCAAAGCCCGCCTCACGAACGACCTTAAGGCTTTCCCCGAAGTTTTCTTCTGTTTCTCCAGAAAATCCTACGATAATATCTGTCGTTATGCCGTAAATCGGGTCATACTCGCGGATAGCTCTGACAATATCCAGATAATCTTCCTGCGAATAGCGTCTGTTCATGGACTTCAGTACCCTGCTGCTGCCGCTCTGCACCGACAGATGCAGATGATGACACAGCTTATCATATTTGATGATACTCTCGACATCGTCCTTATCAACAACGGTCGGTTCAAGAGAACTGAGCCTGATCCTGAAATCCTTGTCTATCGAGTCAAGACGCGATATGATCATCTCAATAGGCTTGAGGCCCTCTTCACCGGGAAGTCTCTCCCAATCAAAATCCTCTTCTGTACCGTACAGAGCTGTGTTGATCCCTGTCAGCACCAGTTCCTTGTATCCAGAGTCAAGGAGCATGTTCGCCTCCTCTATGATTTCCTCCGGCGACCTGCTTCGTACGGTTCCTCGCGCGAATGGGATCAGGCAGTACGCACAGAATCTGTCGCAACCCTCCTGTATCTTGATATACGCTCTGGTCATTCCGGATTCGCTCGATGCCACAAGTCCCATGTCATCATAATAATTCAATTCGCTGCGCTCCAATACCTTTACAGCATCCGTCGCATTTCCCTCAAGGCGGGCGAACACCTCATCACAGATAGTGGATTTCAGCCCGTTACCGATGACCAGATCAACTTCCGGCAGAGAAGATACCTCTTCCGCCTCGACCTGAGCATAGCAACCCGTGACCACTACAAAAGCGTCAGGGTTGACGCCCTTCATCCTTCTGATATACTGACGCGATTTTCTGTCGGCTATATTGGTGACAGTACAGGTGTTGACAACATATACATCTGCAGGCTCATCCTCACCGACGATCTCAGCACCACGAGAAACGAAGGCTTCTTTCATAGCCTCCGTCTCGTATTGATTAACTTTGCATCCCAGCGTGTGAAAAGCTACGCGCATGGATCATCCTCCATTTATCTTCTGAACTTCTTTATAACTGTATTGAGTCTACCACCCTTATCGGACAGCGTCAATAAAGCCAGTTCTGCAAGTGTCAGAATGAAGATCGCGGAATAGATGATCAGATCAGCTGTATCGCCCGTCTTAGGAGAATCAAAGTGTGAGATCTCAGTTTTCGAAGCGACGTCCGAAGTATGCGGATGGTCCGGTGCATCAGGCGGAGTCGGAGCATGAGGATCCGGTTCATCATCAAACGTACCGAGGTCTATAACCACAGAATCTCTGGTGATACTTATCTCATCACTAAAAAGTCTGTATCCCTTGTTGCTTTCGCAACGCAGCTCTTCCAGCAGATATGTATCATAAGGAAGTGCCGCAAGAGTGTCTTCCGGTTTTGCGCCTGTCTCATCATTGTAACCGTTGAACCAGATCCCGTCCCTGCCGCTCCCACCAGCATTGGTATTGTCTGTATGTTTATTCCACTGACTTGACGTATTGGCGTATCCGTTCCAGTCAGTTACTATAACGTGACTTTCACCCGTTGTCAGTGAAGTGATCCTGAACGGAACATTCTTCATCCGTTTAAGCCCTCTTGCTGACTTGCTGAAGCTGATGTCACCTCTGTACACCTGTTCCCTGACATTGATCGTATCCGTATCTGAGGCATAGAACTTCTCTATCGTTTCGGCATCTCCCATGTCCGGAACATATCTGACGTAAAGATTCGGATCCGGTGCATATCCCTCCGGCGCCTTCGTTTCCTGAATGCTTACGATGCCGATCGGTATAACAGGGCGTCCCTTGCTGTCCTTGTAGAGATCCGCACTCTTCTCCTTTATCAGGTATTTATCCGGCTGACTGAAATCGATTTTTCCCTCTTCATCAGTCTGCAATACCCATGCCGCCGCCTTTCCATTGATTTTCGCAGGCTCAGCTCCGTCGATATCTTTGCGTAAACCATTGTCTGTTTTATCTCCGCTCGGGATAATATCGTAGTAGCTGATCGTAAACTCTGCTCCTTTAAAACTGGCTGCGGCCTGCGGCTTTGCTAAATCGGTCTCGGCATCTTTCTTCTGCACGATAACGCCTAGAGGCTTGCTCTTCGGAACATCATGAGCCGTAAAGGTGCTTGTTTTGTCTTTTATTACTTCCAGAGAATGGACCTCCGTGCTGAGGGCATAACCCGCAGGTGCCTGAGTTTCCTTGACATAATAGTTGCCTGTCTCGAGAGTGATCTCTTCGGAACTGCCGCCTGACTTGAGTTCGAAGACGGCTTTGCTGCCATCCTTACATAGCGCGGTAGTCTTGCATGCCGCATCTTCATAAACAGTGTATCTGGCTCCCGCGAGCGAGTAGCATCTGTTTCCTGAGCTTATTTTTACATTTGAAGACTGTTTCTTAACAGCGGCTTTGCCATACTCAGTTGCATAAATCGCACCGAAAGTATCCTGCATTCCGCTTAGCTTGATCCAGAACACTTCGAAGTCATCAGGTGGATCCTTAAGATTGCCAAGGTCCGAGATCATGTGCTTGACCTTGCTTTTTACCGCACTTGACGCGCCCTTCCACGCATCAGTTTCCTCGGAACAGTTATCATACAGGAAGGACAGCGCAACATGTCCTATAGCATATGCACTGGCACCACCCATGCTCCCGGAGAACCATCTGCTCTTAGTCTTCGACTTGTAGCCATAAGCACCTGGCAGATAGTATATCAATTTCCTCATTTTAGCCAGACGTCCTGTATCGTCGTCATCCACCACTGTGACCGGGTAAGTTCCCGCATCAGGACATTCTTTGGCTGGCTGAACGCAGTACGCATACGATCTGCTTACGCCGGGAACATCATCAAGATCCACCTCCTCGCCATTGATATGAGTTACCCATCTGACTCTGGTACCGAAAGCTGCTGACCCGTAAAACTCGACATCTCCGTTTTTTAAAGTGACCGTGTTGACCGCAGCATCTGCAGGACTTACCGCAAGCCCTGCGACCCACAGCAAGCTAACAGTGCACATCACTACCGAAAGTACCCGTCTGAAAATACTGTGTTTATTCATATATCACCTCCGCATCCCGAGAACTCAAACGCGTCCTAAGCAGATGCATTTTCGCCATTCGCGATTTCTGCACCCGACTGGTCTGATGCAGGACATTCAGGCTGCAGCACTACCGGTACTTCGCTTTCTGTCTGCTTTTCCTCATTAGCTGCCTCAGGAGCTGCGGTTTTGCCAAAGCGGGCGCCGAGGATCTCAGTCAGCTTTCTCGCCTCCTCCTCATGAAGCGTGATGCCCTTGGACATGTGATCGTGTTCAGGATTCCAGTCACGGATGTCATATTTCGGTGTTCCCTCATTCCAGGAGATCAGATTGACCTCCTTAGTCCAGCCGGTCTGATACTCTGCCAGTACCCCGATATGACTTATGACCTTGAAAATGATCCCTTCCGAATCTCTGTTGGAATTAACTGCCATCATTTACCTCCTTCTGCCGGAGCTGTGTATTATTGTTTTCTGCCCCGGCCTTTGTGATGTAAACGTATGATATTCCCGGATCCATAAAATGCCGAACGAACAGATACCAAAACTCTGCATTCCGGTACTAAATTTCACAATTTTACACTCTCAACAAGAACATCTCACTTTTCTGTGATATTATTTACCCGAGGTGATCAATCATGAGTAAAATTTTTATCACAGGACATCG
>JAKSSO010000058.1 GCA_024403055.1 Mogibacterium sp.
CGCAGAGAGGACGTCCGTCTCTCTTATCCATAGCTGTTGGGGATCCGATTCTCTTCTCGCCGAAGAGAGCCTTGTGAGCTTCTGTAAGAGCCTTAACGTGTGCTGAGCTCTCCTTGTTGATCCAAGTTGGGAAGTAGCACTCAGTCTCATATACTTCGCCTGTCCATGATGGACGTTCATACATGTACATCGAAACCTTTACATCATCGCCATACTTCTGGCAGCTAGGAAGCTGTCTGATCTCCTCGAGGCAGCTGTCCCAAGTCTCGCCTGCTGTCATACGACGGTCAATTGAGATAGCGCAGGAATCAGCTACAGCGCAACGGCTTGGTGATGTGTAGAAGATCTGGGATACAGCGCAAGTGCCGCGTCCAAGGAATCTTGCATCTTCATAGTGATCAGGGTTGAACTTAGGGTCAAGCATCTTAACAAGTCCGCGGATTGCAGTACTGTCATCGCAACCGTTGTTGTTCAGAGCTCTAACATCGCTGATGATGTCAGCCATCTTGTAGATAGCATTGTCGCCTCTCTCTGGAGCACTTCCGTGGCAGGAAACGCCCTTAACATCTACTCTGATCTCCATACGACCTCTGTGGCCACGGTATACACCGCCGTCAGTAGGCTCTGTTGAGATAACGAACTCGATCTTGCTTGCAGCATCTTCTGGTCCGTTGAAGTATCTGTTTACGATGTGCTGCCAGCACATTCCGTCGCAGTCCTCTTCCATTACAGAACCAACTACCATGATCTTGTATCCTTCTGGAATAAGTCCGAGGTCCTTCATGATCTTAGCGCCATAAACTGCTGAAGCCATGCCGCCTTCCTGGTCTGATCCGCCACGACCATAGATGATGTCGTCAGTCTCATAACCTTCATAAGGATCCTTTTCCCAGTTGTTAATATTTCCGATACCTACTGTATCAATGTGTGAGTCGATAGCAATGATCTTCTCGCCATCGCCCATCCAGCCGATAATGTTTCCGAGCTTATCAACTTCAACTTTGTCATAGCCGAGCTTCTCCATCTCAGCCTTGATGCACTCAACTACTTCCTTCTCTTCAGCACTCTCACTTGGATGTGAGATCATGTCTCTTAAAAATCTGCTGATCTCAGGACCGTAAGTCTCGGCTGCTTTCTTAATTGCTGCATAATCTGGTACCATCGTTATACCTCCGTAATGTAACTCTAGAATTAATTAATAATATTGTAAAAAAATTATTTTATGATAGAATAAATAAAATTTTGATTCTATCGATATGAAAAGGTAATGCTAATGAATCACGATAATGATTTCGAGTTTGCAAAACGCATAGCTAAGGGTCTGGCCGGTCAATTCGGCAACAACTGTGAAGTTGTTATACATGACCTTCGCGGTAATGACCACGAACATTCGATCATTGCCATTGAGAACGGCCATATAACAGGACGTTCCGTAGGTGACGGCCCTTCACATATTGTACTCGATGCCCTGAGAGACAGCGAGTCAACACCTGAAGACAGAATATCTTACCTTACGAAAACTTCCGATGGTAAGGTTCTGAAGTCGACAACGTTGTTCATACGTGATGATGCAGGCAAGGCAATCGGCCTCATCGGCATCAATTTCGATATCAGCATGTTCGTCGCATTTGAGAAATCCCTGCGTGACTTTACCAGCTTGGAAGTTTCCAATCAGGAGCCTGAAGCAATATCCGGAAATGTATCCGATTTGCTTGACGAGCTTCTTGAGCACAGTGTTGCTCTCGTTGGTAAGCCTACCGCTCTTATGAATAAAGAGGAGAAGATGCGTGCCATCAAGTTCCTTGATGAAAGAGGCGCCTTCCTCGTTACTCGCTCGGGTCCAAAGATCTGCCAGTATTTCGGAATATCTACCTTCACACTGTACAGTTACCTGGACGAAATCAGATCCGAGAACAAATAGCTTATGCATCAAGGTGCGCCGCAATAAGCGGCGCACTCTTTTATTATGCGTGGATTCTTGTACCTGTCTTGCCGTTGCTGCCGTCTTTAGCCTTCTCGAGCAGTGTGATCAATGATGTTCTTCCATCCTTGGACTGTGCAAACTTAAGCGCAGCCTCTACCTTAGGAAGCATTGAGCCAGGAGCAAACTGTCCTTCTGCAATGTACTGCTCAGCCTCAGCCGGAGTAATCTCGTCGAGCCACTTAACATCAGGCTTATTAAAATTGATTGCAGCCTTTTCAACTGCTGTAAGTATAATCAGATAATCTGCATCCAGATCTTCAGCAAGAAGCTCTGAAGCAAAGTCCTTATCGATAACTGCTGCTGCACCATCGAGATGATTCTCAGAAGTGCGAACTACAGGGATACCGCCGCCACCAGATGCGATGACGATCTGGCCTGCATCAACAAGAGTTCTAATTGTTTCAAGCTCTACGATAGCCTTTGGCTTAGGGCTTGCTACAACTCTACGGTAACCTCTTCCTGCGTCTTCCTTAACTACATAACCATGTTCCTTGGCTACTGCCTCAGCTTCTTCCTTGGTCATGAAAATTCCAATCGGCTTGGAAGGATCCTTGAATGCAGGATCTTCTGCATCAACCTCTACCTGAGTAAGGCAGCATGATACTTCCTTCTTGATTCCTCTGTTTGCCAGCTCTTCTCTGAGCATGTTCTGAAGGTCATATCCGATATATCCCTGGCTCATTGCAGTGCATACTGAAAGTGGACATGCACCGTATTTCTCAGGATTGGACTGATTGAGAAGTGTCATTGCATCATTGATCATTCCGACCTGAGGTCCATTACCGTGTGATACAACTACTTCGTGTCCTTCTTCGATAAGATCAGCTATAGGCTTAACAGATTCTCTTACAGCTAACATCTGCTGCTCAAGATTTTTACCAAGTGCGTTGCCGCCGAGGGCAACTACAATTCTTTTCTTTTCCATTTTGTGACTTACCGCCTGATTATCTTAAAATTCTGTTCTTGGATTTGCTTCCTCGTCAAGCTCCTTGAGAGCAGCTACAGGATCCTTTACCTTAGCAAGGAAGATCATTGCAGCGATTACATATGGCTTGTAAGAAGCTTCTTTGTAAAGCGGGTCAATGTATCTATCGAATACGGAGTTATCAACTTCTCCCTCTTCGCATGAAAGACCTGTGATATCTGCTGGCAGGCAGTGCAGATAGAGTGCCTTGCCGTCCTTTGTGAGGCTCATCATCTCTTCGCTGCAAGTCCAATCCTTAAACTTAGCATTGTTCTCGAGGAGTTCCTGCTCAAGAGCATCGATTCCTTCCTTGTCGCCAGCCTTGTAGAGCTCAGTTCTCTTCTCCATTGCTGCGTATGGTGCCCAGCTCTTTGGATATACGATATCAGCATCCTTGAATGCCTCTTCCATGCTGTTTACCTTCTTGAAGCTTCCGCCTGTCTTCTCAGCGTTCTCAGCACCGATCTTCTCAACATCTTCCATGATGTCATAACCTTCCGGATGAGCAAGAACAACGTCCATGCCAAATCTTGTAAAGAGACCTACAACACCCTGAGGTACTGACAGTGGCTTACCATAGCTTGGTGAGTATGCCCAAGTCATTGCAACTTTCTTGCCCTTGAGGTTCTCTACTCCGCCAAAGTAGTTGATAATGTGTGCCATGTCTGCCATGCACTGTGTTGGGTGGTCAACGTCGCACTGCAGGTTAACCAGTGTTGGCTTCTGCTCGAGTACTCCGTGCTCATTTCCCTCAGTAACGGCATCCATGAATGTTTTCTGATACTTGTGTCCTTCGCCGATGAACATATCATCTCTGATACCGATAACATCAGCCATGAAGCTAACCATGTTAGCTGTCTCACGAACAGTCTCACCGTGTGCGATCTGTGACTTCTTCTCGTCAAGGTCCTGTACCTCAAGTCCGAGCAGGTTGCAAGCACTTGCAAATGAGAATCTTGTACGTGTTGAATTGTCTCTGAAGATCGAAATTCCGAGTCCAGAATCAAAAATCTTAGTTGACTTGTTGCGCTCTCTGAGATCTCTGAGTGCATCAGCAACTGCGAATACAGCAGCTAACTCATCATCAGTCTTATCCCAAGTCCAGTAAAAATCGTTCTCATACATGTCGGCGATATTAAGCTTTGAAAGCTTTTCTGCCAATTCGGTTGTCTTAGACATCTCTTTCTCCTTTTTTTTACTCTTTAAAATCAGCTGATTTGAAAACCTAAAAAATATTTATGTTCCCTAAACTATTTTTATTATACGCTTTATCTATCTAATTTCAAAGCACTTTTGCAATGATTTTTGTAAATTTATCTTCCCGAAACAAGAACACTGTCTCCACGCTTCAGATACTTGCCATCGCCACGTTTTCCGAGGAACTCACTACCCTTCACAATTTCGTTTCCTCTGAGGAATACGCTGTCTATGCAGCCCTTGAGCTCCATGCCCTCATAGCATGAATAATCTGATGCTCCTCTGATGTAGTCGGAGTCAATTACAGTCTTGCCTGAAGGATCGATAATTACGATATCAGCGTCTGTACCTGTCGTAAGGCTTCCCTTTTCAGGATACATGCCGAACATTCGGCACGGCTCAGTTGAAGCATATTTGACCACCTGCGGCAAGCTGATGCGATCCTTCATGAATCCCTCCGAGAACAGCAACATCAGTCTCTCCTGTACTCCCGGAGCTCCGTTAGGACATTTGGTGAAATCATCGCGTCCATACTGCTTCTCTGCTTTACCTGCATTGAAGTGGAACGGACAGTGATCTGTAGCTACTGTATCGATAGCTCCTTCCTCAAGTGCCTTCCAGAGTGCTTCAATGTCAGCATCCTTTCTGAGTGGCGGTGACATTATTGCCTTAAGTCCTTCATCAGGATCGTCATACTGGCTGTCATTAAGTGTCAGATACTGAGTGCAGGTCTCAACACCTATGTGTGACCTTAAGCCTGCTCCTGCATTGATCACTTCCCTAAGACCTTCTGCGCTTGACAGATGAACTATGTAGAGCGGAGCATCACCTGCCATTGCCGCTATATGGATCATCCTGTTAACAGCTTCTGCCTCGCATCTTGCAGGGCGACTTATCGGATGATACTTGGCTTCGAGGCATCCCTTTTCCGGAAGCTCCTTTCTAAGCTCGTTTATGACTCCGTGGTTCTCACAGTGCACCGTAATAACTATTCCGGCTTCCTTCGCTGCTCTTAAGACTTCGAAGATCTCATCATCATGAAGTCTGTAATCATAGGTCATGTATACCTTAAAGCTGGTAATACCCTCCTTCTCCTTGATGTCTCTCATCTCAGCAAGAGTCTCATCGTGGAGGTGCTGGAATACTCCATGAAAACCGTAGTCAACAACGGCATTGCCGTCTGCCAGCTTGTGATATTCATTGACCTGATGCCACAGACTGCAATCCTTAGGTCCGAATGCCATATGGTCAACTATTGTAGTAGTTCCGCCACATGCAGCAGCCACCGTACCTGTGTAGAAATCATCGATTGCTCTTGCAAATCCCACATCCAGATCCATGTGTGTGTGAACATCGACAGCACCCGGCAGTACATACTTGCCGGAAGCATCGATCGTCTCCGCATCATCAGCCTGCAGATCCGGACCTACTTCGATTATCTTCTCTCCGTCGATAAGGATATCGCCCTTGAATACTTCGGTATCCGTTGCGATCATTCCGTTTTTGATAATTTTCTTCATAATGCAGACTCCCTTTATTTTTTAGGTTTCCTGTAATATGTATTCTCCATCGGAAGTGTAGTCCTGAGAACTCCGTCTCTTGCGTAATATGCGCCTGCTATGGCAGGAGCTGCAGGGATAGTAGTTATCCCTCCTCTGCCCTTTGCGCCGTATGCTGTCTCAAGAAGCCATTCTTTTTCAACATGGATCGCATGAATATTCGGAATGTCGGTAGCTCTCAGCAGACCGAGTGT
>JAKSSO010000059.1 GCA_024403055.1 Mogibacterium sp.
CACTAAGGACGGCGGCACACTGACTGATTCGGGCGAGATACTTAAGAGCATCCGCTCGGGCAACAGCGCACTTCTGTCTATCGGAGGTGCAGGCATCGAGACCGGAGGATACAAGGGCTACGGATTTACCACTATCGTTGAGATACTGTCAGCTGCTCTGACGGGCGGTCCGTTCATGAAAGCCCTCAGCGGCAAGGACGAGAACGGCGATCCTAAGATGTATCATCTGGGTCACTTCTTCTTCGTTATCAATCCTGAGTTCTTCATGGGCCTGGATACTTTTAAGAAAACTTCCGGCGACATACTGCGCGGACTGCGTGCTTCGGAGAAGGCTCCGGGCGAGGACCATATCTACACTGCCGGCGAGCACGAATATCTTGCATGGGTGGACCGCAAGGACAAAGGCGTTCCTGTCGGTGAGACGATCCAGAAGGAATTCATTGAACTGAGAGACAGACTGGGACTGGACTACAGATTCCCGTTCGAAGACTGACAATCAGAGGTCGATCTACCGCATAGTTGCCGGATCAAGAGTCGACCTACCGCATAGTTGCCGGATCAAGGGTAGACCTACCAACTGCCGGATCTGGGCTCCGACAATACTGATGACTTATCAAAGCTGCATGTCATATAGGATATGCAGCTTTTCCTTATTGAAAAGGTGCTGGAAACATTTTCTTCAGTTCGCTAGCACTTCCTCAGCACATCCTCAGCACATCCTCAGCACATCCTCAGCACATCCTCAGCACTTCTTTAATGGCTCCTCAGTGCATCTCATTTCAATATGAAAAAATGATACGTGATGTCCTATGCAAAATTGCACTTATCTTATGAATTGTTTCAATATTAGGCTTGGAGCAGAAATGTACTATAAGAGAAATGAACTGATCACTGCATTTTGTTTCAATATGATACTTCTTGTCAAAGTGGACCATCAATTATGGAGACTTCCATGGGACACTGCTGCACGCTTTGGCGTATCGAAACAAAAACGCGAAATATGCGGGATAGTGCGAGGGACATTTCTGCACGCTTTTGCGTATTGAAATAAAATAACGAAAGGGGGCATTGCAGAATTGGGCAAAAGTATACGTTGTGATATGCTATAATAAAATTGTAATAAGAATTAAGGAAAAAGGACTGAACTGACTGCTTTCAAAGGAGGGCGAATCATGAAATTGCTGATTGCGTCGGATATCCACGGCTCGGCTAAGGCCGCAAGATATCTGATCGGACATTTTGAAGATGGAAAATATGACAGAATGCTGCTGCTGGGCGACATCCTTTACCATGGACCGAGAAATGCTCTGCCGGGCGAGTATGATTGCATGAAGACGGCGGAGCAGCTCAATTATTATAAGGATAAGATCCGCAGCGTCAGAGGAAACTGCGACAGCGAGGTCGATCAGATGGTGCTGCAGTTCAAGATAACAGACGACTATGCTGTGCTGGACTGCGACGGCCTGTCATTCTTCGCCAGTCACGGACATGTTTACGGACCTGACCGCCTGCCTAAGGAAATGTACGATGTGATGCTGGTAGGACATACGCATGTGCCGATGCATGAATATGCAAGGACTTTCGGTGATTACAAAGGTATGCTGCTGTGCAATCCGGGAAGCACTTCTATACCTAAGGGCGGCTCGGAAGCGAGCTACATGTCCTACGCCGACGGATGGCTCAACTGGCACATGCTGGAGACAGGCGAGATATACGATAGAGTTAAAGTGAAATAGGAATAACGCAGGGGCGATGTAAAGAATACTTTACATAATGAAGCGTGAAGATGTAAAGTTCGCTTTACATAAGGATGCTGCATAGATGTAAAGTGCGCTTTACATTTTGGCAAAAGCACGATTTGTGTTATACTTGCGTAGTAATGCGAAGTCGACGGACCGGTGATCGCGCAGTTCCTGTAATTGCGGTGGGACCGAATTCGTCGATTCTGAATGATGGAGGTTATTATGTTACACGATAATGCTTGGACATATTATAACGATGAAGATCTTAAGGCGCTCGAGAAACTGAGCGCTGACTATATTGATTTCCTGAGTGCCGGCAAGACTGAGCGCGAGTGCACTGAGCTGCTCGTAGCGATGGCTGAGAAAGCGGGCTACAGAGATCTTGAGGATGTTATTGCATCCGATGACAAGCTGGCGACTGGCGACAAAGTGTACGCTGTCAACATGCACAAGGCTGTGATGATGCTGAACATTGGCGAAGATATCATTAAGGATGGCATGAACATCCTTGGTGCACACATCGATTCGCCTCGTCTTGACGTCAAGCAGAATCCGCTTTATGAGGCTGAGGAGCTCGCTTATCTGAACACTCATTACTACGGCGGCATCAAGAAGTATCAATGGGTCACAATTCCGCTGGCTCTTCATGGCGTTGTCTGCAAGACTGACGGCACCACCGTTAAGATCGCCATTGGCGAGAAAGACGATGAGCCTGTTTTCTTCGTTTCCGATCTGCTGATACATCTTGCCAATGATCAGATGCAGAAGGTGGCTGCCAAAGTGATCGAGGGCGAGGATCTCGACATTCTCGTCGGCAGCAAGCCGCTCAAGGGTGAGGAGAAGGATGCTGTAAAGGCCAACCTGCTCAAGCTGCTCAAGGATCTCTATGATATTGAAGAAGATGATTTCTGGTCGGCTGAACTGGAGGTCGTTCCGGCAGGTCGTGCTCGTGAAGCGGGCCTCGACCGCAGCATGATCCTGGCTTACGGACATGACGACAGATGTTGCGCATATCCGTCCGCTCTGGCTATGCTGGATGATGACAAGGTAAAGACAACTTCCTGCGGACTTTTCGTAGATAAGGAAGAGATCGGAAGCGTAGGCGCTACGGGCATGGAGTCGCATTTCTTCGAAGACACCATGCGTGAGGTGCTGAACTGTATGGGCATCTATGACGAGCTCAATCTCACAAGATGTCTGCGCAATTCCCGCATGCTTTCGTCTGACGTAAATGCAGCGCTTGATCCGCTGTATGGCGACAAATTCGACAAGGCGAATGCTTCGCTTTTCGGACACGGTCTGGTGTTCTGCAAGTTCACAGGCGCTCGCGGCAAATCGGGCTCCAATGATGCGAACGCTGAGTACCTGGGCAAGCTGCGCGCAATGGTGGACAAGCACAATGTTGTTTATCAGTCGGCAGAGCTCGGCAAAGTCCAGATCGGCGGCGGCGGAAGGATCGCTTATATTCTGTCACTGTACGGAATGCAGGTGATCGACAGCGGCATTGCAGTTCTGAGCATGCACGCGCCTTGGGAGACCATCAGCAAGAGCGATCTTTACGAAGCTTACAAGGGCTACAAGGCTTTCCTGATCGAGGGATAGTACGGGCCGGGCTGCCGGACGAGGATCCGCAGCATAAGAAATCTGACCTCCGGGTCACAGAAGAGGAGACAACAGTTTGGGAAAAACTGCTCTATTTACATTTTTAATGTCGCTGGTGCCTGTCGTTGAGCTGAGAGGTGCGATTCCTTACGGAATTGCTTCGGGACTGAGTGTTCCGCTGACTTTCCTGCTGGCAACCATCGGTAATCTGGTGCCAATACCGTTCCTAATTGTGTTCACACGCAAGGTGTTCGAATGGCTCAGGTCCAAGGCAGAATGGCTGGACCGCATGGTATCAAAGCTGGAGGCTAAGGGTGAGAAGAACAAGGAACTGGTGCTGAAGTATGAGTTCATAGGTCTGATGGTCCTGGTTGCTATTCCGCTGCCGGGCACAGGCGCATGGACCGGCGCACTGGTTGCTGTAATCATGGACATGCGCCTCAAGAAAGCGATGCCTGCGATCACAACTGGTGTGCTGGTGGCGGGTATTATCGTAACGGCACTTACTTGCGGTACGATAGCAGTGCTGTAAGAGTGTGCTGATGTTACACCACATACTTGAAGCGCGATAGCAGTACTGTAAGAGTGTGCTGATGTTACACCATATACTTGAAGCGCGATAGCAGTACTGCAGCGCGATTAATGAGCTTAAAATGAGGGGAGGGCTGTGCAATGCACAGCCTCAGACCGTAGACAAAGCTCTTTTTCAGGCTATCGCCTGAAGGAGGGCTTTTCTTATGCGAATATCATGTTGTAATCGGTGCGAAGTAACGCCTGAAAGCTTTTAATAATGTCAGATACTAGATTTTTATGAGATTTTAAAGGATTGTTTGGTCCTTTATGATCTCTGTTCCAGAGTATTCTTGCCAACTTTTTCATGTTCATACACGCAAAGGTCAAGCCAACTTTCATGGCCATCTTTTCTTTTCCAACTTGCTGTGTATAACGCATTCCATGATGCTCCTTGGCTGTACCGAAACACCTCTCGATGGTTTCTTTTCTATGAGAGTAAAGTTCTTTGCCTTCAGGAGTCGACCGAATATCTTCGCAAATCTCCAGGTAGTTTTGCCAGATATGTCTTGTAACGATCTTCTGGTGATTTTTGCTTGCAGTACATTTCTGCAAGTACGGGCAGTTCTCACATATGTGCTTGTCACTTTTGTATTCTCTGTATCCGTCCCGATTTGTTGTTGCGTATTTCAGCACCTGATCATTTGGACATATATAACAATCGTAGTATTCGTCGTAAACAAAATCTCTTGAATTGAAGAAGCCTTCTTTTCTTCGAAGCCTCGTATATGGCATCACCGGAATAACTCCGTCATCAATCAGGATCTTGGCAATTGCTGCATTTTTGTATCCTGCATCAAGAACCATGTTCTTAGGTTCCAATAGTCTGAGTTTTTCGTAGAGTGCGGGGAAAGTTACACTGTCATGTTCATTGCCGGGATGGATCGTATAATCCAGTATCCAGCCATGTTTGTCACAGGCAGACTCTACTGCATATGCAAATACTTCCTTGTGTTCGCCTTTGTGAAACCAGCCACTTTCAGGATCTGTTGTACTTTGCTTCTGCTCCTTCATTGGAGTCTCGGCATTTCCACCTGACGAGCTGTTATTGTCGTCATCATCTTTATCCTTCAGAGGTTTCTTGTCATGAGCTTCTCTGTCCTCATTTATTTCTTTACGAAGTTGCTCTTCGTAGTATTTTGCAGATTTCTTCGCTACAAGAATCTTCTTTGCTTTCTTTCTGTTTGCAGCAGCCTTTACATGTGTTGCATCTACAAATATTGTATCTGTATCTACCAGTCCTTGCTTCATGCACTGAAAGAGGATCTTGGTGAATATCTGCTCGAACAGGTCTGTGCCCTCGAAACGCCTCTTGTAATTCTTTCCGAAAGTACTGAAATGAGGCACCTTGTCATAGAAATCCAATCCCAGGAACCATCTGTATGCAACATTGACCTCTATCTCCTTTATGGTCTGGCGCATACTTTTTATGCCAAACATGTATTGGATGATTGGGATCTTGATCAACATTACAGGGTCGACACTTGGACGACCGTTGTCTTCACAATACCGGTCTTCCACAAGTTCATATATGAAACTGAAATCTATGGCAGCATCAATTTTTCTAAGCAGATGATCTTCAGGAACAAGTTGTTCTATTGATACAATCTGCATTTGTGATGTGCTATTATCCTTGTTTTTAGAAAGCATTTCAGCACCTCCATCTTCTGCAATAATTATACTATATGGAGATTATAAATCTTGTTTTTTGAGCGCTGATCTTGTTTTTTGACACTAGAAAAGCCCTCCCTCCACGTTAGTGGAGAAAAGGACTTTGTCTACAGTCTGGGGCTGTGCAATGCACAGCCTTCATTTTATGTCTGAATTTTGATCGCTGCGGACAGCTTTGGCTGCATGGATAGTCAGCTTCCGGCCGCTGCGGACAG
>JAKSSO010000006.1 GCA_024403055.1 Mogibacterium sp.
CTGCAGTGATTTCATTTTTAATCCTCCTAGCCTTACTCATATTTAGCAAGAATGTCTGCAACCATGTCAGGCTTCATCTTGCCGTATACATCTCCGCCTACGATCATGACAGGTGCAAGTCCGCACGCTCCTACGCAGCGGCATGTCTCAAGCGAGAACTTTCCGTCTGCAGTGCATTCTCCATCGGAGATACCGAGAACCTTCTCGACCTCTTCGAGCACATTCCCCGATCCCTTTACATAGCATGCAGTTCCGAGACAAACGGAAATAACATACTTGCCCTTAGGTGACATAGAGAACTGTGCATAGAAAGTTGCAACACCATAAATCTTCTCAATTGGAATACCTGTCTGGTCTGAAATAATCTTCTGCACCTGGTATGGAAGATATCCGTATATCTCCTGTGCTCCCTGCATGATCGGCATCAGGGCACCCTTCTGATCCTTGTACTTGGCGATTACTTCAAGCAGTTGGTTTTCCTGCTCTTTGGTTCCCTTAAAAGGAACGTTTGATACTTTCATCTGCTTGTGCCTCCTTGGATATAAAATATTAAAAAATTGAATATAGTATGTCGAACTAATTATAATCCAATATAATTTTATAATTTAATTGATTACACAACAAGTATTTTTGATGTATATTTATTGTAAATTACTTATCTAACGAATTCGGCCGCATTTTGCGGCCTTAAACATTACACTGGAGCACATCATGATCTATCCGAAATTCCCAAGAACACAAGAGTCTGCGGCTGCAGGCACCTTCACAGACGCAGCTTCGGATGCCCCTGTGATAGGCATCTGCGCACCAAGTGCCGGCATCGGCTACAAAGCCGCATCCTTCGACATGTCCGAAGAGATGATCCGTGCCCTCGGCTATCGCATCGTCGAGACCCCTTCTGTCCGTTCCGACGACAACCCTTCCGCCTGTGCACAAGTACGCGGAGCTGAGTTCAATTCTCTTTTCGCTGATCCTGAAGTTGCTGCAGTTATCGCTGCGACCGGCGGTGAATACAATATCGAAATGCTCCCGTATATCGACGAGCAGCTCATCCGCAGTAACCCGAAATGGTTCGCCGGATATTCCGATCCGACCAACATCTCGTTTTACATGACTACCAAACTGGATATCGCAACTATCTACGGTTTCAACGCAGGCTCCTTCGACTGGCGCCCTCTCCACGAATATCAGGAGACAGCACTCAATGTTCTGAGCAGCTGCATCACAGGCAACGCTGCGAACAGCTGCATCACCGATAGCACTGCAAACGGCAGCATCACTACCGACGCTGCGAGCGGCTGCATCCCGGTCCAGCATTCATACGACCTCTGGGATTCCACACGCGATTTCGAAAACATATGTCTTGATACCCCTGTCAGCTGGGATCTGTACCTGCCGACGCATGGCGATACGACCGGCGCATTCATGCCTGCCTCTTCGCCATTCGAGCCGTCACGCGAGCCATTCGAAGTCAGCGGTAGACTGATCGGAGGCTGCACCGACGTTATCGACGCACTCATCGGTACTCCATATGAGGACAGCTCCGCATTCATCGAAAGATACGCCGACGACGACTTCATCTGGTATTTCGACACATTCGAGGTGAGTCCATTCAATCTCTACCTCTTCTTCACCAAGATGAGACTCGCCGGTTACCTCAGAAATGCCAAAGTGATCATTCTCGGACGCGTGATGTTCACGCACGGAGCTTCGGAAGACGAATACATCGACTTGCTGAAGCGTGCACTGCCTGATATCCCGTTCGTCTGGGGCGCAGACATCGGTCACACCAAGCCTGCAATGACGCTTATCAACGGCTCACTCGGAACGCTCAGGCTGCAGGACGGCAAAGCCGAGCTCACGATGGAGCTGAAATAGAACACCTGCATACATGTCCATTAAAAAGAAAACTCCGTTTCACATTTCGTGATCCCGGAGTTTTTTGGTTCTAGTTGCTCTCGATCATCATTTCGATGATCTCGTTGTTGGTCTCGCGCATGCCTTCCTTGCCCAGACGGCCTACATTGTGTATCGAGTTCTCGACGCCCTTTGCCACTATGCCGTCTCCGCCATAGAACTGCTGACCATTCCTGAACATGTTATATCCCAGTATGCCGGCATCGACCGACGCTGCAATCTTGGCTGCACATGAAGCTTTTGCTCCATCACATATCATTCCCGATGTGATCGCCAGCGCATTGACAGTCGCGTGAACAGCATCCTGATAGTCGCCTCCGCATATGTAAGCAATCCCCGCACCTGCAGCTGCCCCTGCACTTACTGCTCCGCAATATGCTGACAGTCTTCCAATGCCCGTTTTCTGGTGGATCGCTGTAAGATTGGATAGTACAAGTGCTCTGTATGTCTGTTCTTCAGTTGCTTTATATTCCTTCGCATACTCAAGCACCGGCAGTGAACATGTCATTCCCTGATTGCCGCTACCCGAATTGATTATTACAGGAAGCTCGCAGCCATTCATTCGTGCATCGGAACCCGCCGCAGCCATTGCCTTGGCTCTGTTTCTCACATCATCACCAAATGTACTCATGATGACCTTGCCTATGTTGGCACCGTAGTCATTCTTCATTCCTTCTTCGGCGATCGCGGTATTGTATCCTATCTGACGACCGATCACGTCTCGTATGTCATCAATGTCTACTGTCATCGCAAAGTCCCAGATGTCCTTCATATCCAGAAGGCTGCGATCTGTGAGTCCGTTTTCCTCTTCGCCCGCCACAGGAACGTTAAGCAACACTTCCCCGTTCTTTTCGATGTATACAATATTGGTGTGGTAATTTGCGATCCTTACCATCGAATATTCTTCGCCGCAGTTGAGCCTGATGACGATATCAAAAGTAAGTCCGTCCTCGATATGCTCGATTGTGACAGGAATATTCTCAAGCCCTTTTTTAATTCCGGCGAGTTGCTCAGCAGATACCTCCGAGATTACCTCAAGTTCCCTATCAGCAGCTCCGGCAAGTGCGCCGGCGATTACGGCTGCAGAGATTCCCTTGAGTCCGCCGGTATTCGGAACGACAACGCTCTTGACATTCTTGATGATACTGCCGCTCGCTTTTACCTCGATTGAATCAGGGATCCCACCCAGGACTTCAGCAGCCTTGGCGGCAGCATATGCCAGCGCGATCGGCTCCGTACAGCCCATTGCAGGGACCAGCTCCTCCTCAAGGATGCTCACATATGCCTTATATTTCAAGTCATTCTTGTTCACTTTATATTTCCTCCGCCGATAAAGCTCTATAACATCTCTATGCTTATCCTACTACTTTTTCATCATAAATAAAAGACCACAGGGATGCAGCTCGGAGTGGCTGTGTATCCGGGATGATAGACCGTCCTGTTTCGCTGAGTGTATCAGTGCAACTATGAAAAAGCTTGAAATCTCGTTCGGCACTGATACACAATCTCTAATTTTACGTAAATCTCCGAGCTGAAATACCGTCCTGCTTCGCTGAGTGTATCAGTGCGACTATGAAAAAGCTTGAAATCTCGTTCGGCACTGATACACCTCCTCATTTTTTCTCACACAACTTTGCATATGAATAGAAAAATGTATCAGTGTCCACCTCAATTCCAGTGCTTACAGATCTCGCACTGATACACCACCTCGAACGAAGCGTAAAAAAACGATCCGATTTCTGCCCAGGAATACGAAAATGTATCAGCCCTCAACGAGATATCAAGGGTTTCGGGCTCCTGACTGATACACACAGCGTGACGGAGCGCTATTTACACCCAATGACAGCGTGACGGAGCGCTATTTACACCCAATGGCAGCGTGACGGAGCGTAAATAACATGCATCTCAAAAGAAAAATGCACCCGCATCCGGGTGCATTTCTATATTCTACCTTCTGCTGATGCGTACCTGTCTGTAACGCTCGAAGAAGGATACGAAAGGAGCCTTATCTGATATCTCTGTGCAAGGTTCAATATGCAGGTTTTCCATTGAATGATAATGTTAAGATGATGTCAGCTCCCTGTGCGTGGTATTTTAAACCATGCGCCTGTAAAATCAATAACTTGCGTCAGAAAATGTGGGTTTTGCGTCAAATTTCATCTGGCATCTTCAGCAAATGACGCAAAACGGTCCCTAAATGACGCAGCGTTACCGCCCAGATTCTTTTCTTCTGGTGTATATTTCCGCAAGAATGTTGGATGTGATAAAGATGGCCAAGCCCACAACAAAGGCTGCAGTATCTCCGAATCCATCGTAATCGACCAACGTAAACACGGCGGCAGTCCAGCCGATAATGACCCAATGGGTACAGTAGACGCGGTTGATATTGGAACTGATCCGTGTGATGATTTTTTTGAATCTGTTGTTGAGCGGCATAGCGATGAAGTGATAAAGACCTGTTGCAAACACTGTGCCGGTGAACAGGATCAGCGCATTAGGGGTCGAGAAGTGATAGTAATAGAGAATATCACCGTTCATCATTCCAAGACCGTTAGGAATCGAAATGAACATATACGCTGCGAGTATCACTGCGGAAACGGGAAATGAAATTGCATAATAGAGGTTGATGTTGCAGCAGCGGCGAATTGCCTTTGCGTATAGATAGCCGATGACCACGATAATGAACCAGTTCAGCAGCGGGAAGCAACTGTACACATCCGGATCAACATTTGAACATGTACCGACAAAAAGGCCTGCGAGCTCGTTCCACAGCGTGCTGCCGCAGTCGATAAAGCGCACATAACTGCCGATGGCGGACATTCCCAAAGCGGTCAGGAACACTGCAAGATCTGAAAATTTAAGTTTCTTCAGAATACCAAACAGCATAAGCGCAAGGCCTGCAAAAGGCATGATATCATTGCAGAGCAGATACATGACCATGCTGTTCCAACTTTCTTTACCAAGCAGGATCAGCAACAACCGTGGTAAGCCGTCACGGGCTATGTTGAGCAGGTAGCCGAAAAGAAATATCATAATACCTCTATTTATGAGTTTATTTGCATTTTCCTTCCAGCTGTATGCAATGCCCAAGCCCATACACAGCATAAAGGTGCCGGCACCGAAAATGCTGTCAAGCACAGTGACCATGATATAATACGCCGTACTGCTATCCGCAGCCGGAGCCGTCAATTCCTCAAAGCAATGAACAAACACCATACCTACTATACAGACGGCCTTTGCAAAATCAAATTCAAATTGTCTAGATAAGTTTACCTCATCTTTTCCAAACATCTTCATACTTTAACTCCGTTGAGATCTTCTGCCGACAGGAAATAAAGGCGTACTGCATAAGCAATACGCCTTATCTCCCTTTGCAGGTTAATTATTTGATTATTAGCATTGAGTGCTCGAAAACCATTGATTTTACCGGGTTTTTGACTCAATCCTACTTCTCTTTGATTGCTGCCTGTGCTGCTGCCAGTCTTGCAATAGGTACTCTGAATGGTGAGCAGGATACGTAGTTCAGACCAACCTTGTGGCAGAATTCTACAGATGCAGGATCTCCACCGTGCTCTCCGCAGATACCGAGCTTGATGTTAGGTCTTGTCTTCTTGCCGCCTTCTACTGCCATCTTAACCAGCTTGCCAATGCCTGTCTGGTCGAGTGACTGGAATGGATCTGATGCAAGGATACCCTTAGCAACGTACTCCTTGATGATAGCGCCTGTATCGTCTCTGGAGAATCCGAATCCCATCTGTGTCAGGTCGTTAGTACCGAATGAGAAGAACTCAGCCTCTTCTGCGATCTCGTCAGCTGTAAGAGCAGCTCTAGGGATCTCGATCATGGTACCTACCATGTACTTCATGTCTTCGCCTGCCTCAGCGATCAGCTTGTCAGCAACCTCAACAATTGTCTTCTTAACGAACTTGAGCTCTTCAACATGTCCAACCAGTGGAACCATGATCTCAGGAACGATATCAAGTCCTTCTTCCTTGCGTACTTCCAGAGCAGCGCTGATGATAGCAGTTGTCTGCATCTCTGCGATCTCAGGATATGTAACAGCAAGTCTGCATCCTCTGTGACCCAGCATTGGGTTGAACTCGTGGAGTTCGAGAGTCTTGTTTACGATCTTCTCGTAAGGAATTCCGAACTGCTCGGATACCTGCTTGATATCCTCATCAGTCTTAGGCAGGAACTCGTGAAGAGGTGGGTCTAAGAGTCTGATTGTTACAGGTCTGTCGCCCATTGCCTTGTAGATTCCCTTGAAGTCTTCCTTCTGGTATGGCAGAAGTCCGTCGAGAGCTTCCTTTCTCTCTTCAACTGTCTCAGCAAGGATCATTCTTCTGATCTTAGGAATTCTCTCATCCTCGAAGAACATGTGCTCAGTTCTGCAGAGTCCGATACCCTCAGCACCGAACTTAACAGCCTGCTCAGCATCTCTTGGGTTATCAGCGTTAGTTCTAACCTTCAGAGTTCTTGCTTCGTCAGCCCACTGCATGATAGTTCCGAAGTCTCCGGAGAGCTCAGGAGCTACAGTCTTGATAGCCTCTGTGTATACGCTTCCGTCAGAACCGTTCAGGGAAATGCTGTCTCCCTCTTTGTATACTTTGCCGCCAACTGTCAGAGTCTTGCCGGCCTCATCAACTGTGATCTCTTTGCATCCGGAAACGCAGCACTTACCCATTCCTCTTGCTACTACTGCAGCGTGGGAAGTCATTCCGCCGAGTGCAGTCAGGATACCTTCTGCAGCAACCATTCCTGCGAGGTCCTCAGGGGAAGTCTCTTTTCTAACGAGGATAGCCTTGTGTCCTTCTGCTACTGCAGCAGCTGCGTCCTCAGCGCTGAAGTAGATCTGACCTGTAGCTGCTCCAGGTGATGCAGGGAGTCCCTTTGCAACTGCTGTTGCCTTCTTGAGCTCGTCAGCATCGAATGTAGGGTGAAGGAGCTGGTTGATCTGATCAGGCTCTACTCTCATTACAGCAGTGTCCTTATCGATAAGTCCCTCATTTACCATGTCTACAGCAACCTTAACTGCTGCAGCTGCAGTTCTCTTACCGTTACGAGTCTGGAGCATGAAGAGCTTTCTGTCTTCAACTGTGAACTCCATGTCCTGCATATCCTTGTAGTGCTTCTCAAGAGTCTCTGCAACCTTTTCGAACTGTGCGAATACCTCTGGGAAAGCGTCTGCCATCTCGGAGATAGGCTGTGGAGTTCTGATACCTGCTACTACGTCCTCGCCCTGTGCGTTTACGAGGAACTCACCAAAGAGCTTGTTCTCGCCGTCTGCAGGGTTACGTGTGAATGCTACACCTGTTCCGGAATTGTTTCCGCTGTTACCGAATACCATTGACTGTACGTTTACAGCTGTTCCGAGTGAAGCGGAGATATTGTTCATTGCTCTGTAGAGAATAGCTCTCTCATTGTTCCAGGATCTGAATACAGCCTTGATAGCCTCAAGCAGCTGATCCTTAGGCTCCTGTGGGAACTCTCTTCCGAGTGCCTTCTTAACAACTTCCTTGTATCCTACGATTACCTCTTTGAGGTCTTCTGTAGTCAGGTCTACGTCGTACTCAACGCCGGCTTTCTTCTTCTGTCCGTCGAATACTTCGTCAAAGTTGGACTTCTTGATCTCAAGAACTACATCACCGAACATCTGGATGAATCTTCTGTAGCTGTCGTAAGCGAATCTGTCGTTACCTGTCTTCTTAGCAAGACCTTCAACAGCAACGTCGTTCAGTCCGAGGTTCAGGATAGTGTCCATCATACCAGGCATGGAGATAGGTGCTCCGGATCTTACGGAAACGAGCAGCGGATTGTCATTGTCTCCGAACTTCTTGCCCATTACCTCTTCCAGTTCAGCAACGTGCTCCCATACTTCATCGATGATTGCCTGATCCAGCTTGCCGCCGTCTGCAATGTACTTTCTGCATACATCAGTTGTGATAGTAAAACCGAATGGTACAGGAAGTCCGATGTTTGTCATCTCAGCAAGGTTAGCTCCCTTTCCGCCGAGAAGATCTCTCATGTCCTTTGTTCCCTCATTGAAGGAATAAACATATTTAGCCATACTTCTTCTCCTTTTTTTAATTAAACCGAGCATACGCTCAAACTATAACTATATTAGAATCTGAGCCTCTGCTCAATGTATTCTCTTACTTCAGAAACAGGAACTCTTACCTGCTCCATTGTGTCTCTGTCACGGATAGTGACAGAATTGTCCTCAGCTGTCTCGAAGTCAACGCAGATGCTGAACGGTGTTCCGATCTCGTCTTCTCTTCTGTATCTCTTGCCGATGGAACCGCTTGCGTCGTACTCTACCATGAAGTACTTGCTGAGCTCCTCATAGATAGGCAGAGCTACATCTTCAAGCTTCTTGCTGAGTGGCAGAACAGCAGCCTTGTAAGGTGCGAGTGCCGGGTGCAGTCTCAGGACTGTACGTACGTCCTCTTTGCCCTTGCCGTCTGTCAGCACTTCTTCATCATATGCATCTACCAGGAATGCGAGCACCAGTCTCTCAACTCCTACTGAAGGCTCAATGCAGTACGGTACGTATCTCTCATTGGTCTCAGGATCGAGATAGCTCATGTCTTCGCCTGAATGATTCTGGTGAGCCATCAGGTCAAAGTCAGTTCTGGAAGCTATGCCCCATAACTCGCCCCATCCGAATGGGAAGAGGTACTCGATGTCAGAAGTTGCGTTACTGTAGTGTGAAAGCTCTTCCTGGCTGTGGTCTCTGAGTCTTGTGAACTCTTTGCTGAGGCCGAGGTTGCCGAGGAAGCTTGTGCAGTAGTCCTTCCAGTATGCGAACCAGTCAAGCTCTGTGCCAGGCTTGCAGAAGAACTCCAGCTCCATCTGCTCGAATTCTCTTACTCTGAAAATGAAGTTTCCCGGAGTGATCTCGTTACGGAATGATTTGCCGACCTGTGCGATACCGAACGGGATCTTCTTGCGGGCTGTTCTCTGAACGCTCTTGAAGTTTACGAAGATTCCCTGTGCTGTCTCAGGTCTCATGTAGATCTCAGCCTTGCTGTCCTCTGTTACACCCTGAAAGGTCTTGAACATGAGGTTGAACTGTCTGATACCTGTGAAATCCTTCTTGCCGCACTCAGGACATGCAATGCCCTTCTCTTCGATGAATTTCTCCATCTTCTCGTTGGACCATCCGTCAACGACCTCTTCGATGCCCTGCTCTGCAAGATAGTCTTCGATGAGCTTGTCAGCTCTGTATCTTGTTTTGCATGCCTTGCAGTCGAGCAGCGGGTCTGAGAATCCGCCTACGTGTCCGGATGCCACCCATGTCTCAGGGTTCATCAGGATAGCTGCATCAAGACCAACATTGTATCTGGACTCCTGAACGAACTTACGTCTCCATGCGTCCTTAATGTTGTTCTTGAACTCAACTCCGAGAGGACCGAAGTCCCATGTGTTAGCGAGTCCGCCGTAGATCTCTGAGCCCGGGAAGATATATCCTCTGTTCTTGCACAGAGCGATGATCTTCTCCATCGTTACGGCTCTATCGACATCCGGCATTCCTGTCTTGTCAATTGCCATGTTATGTATGTTCTCCTTTTCCCTGCATCTGGCTGATGCAGTAAATTATCGATTAGTCGAGTTTCTTGATAATATCATCAAGAAGTTTCTGGCCCTTCTTCTTAGCCTTGGATCCGAGATCTTCGAGTGTGTCCATTGCCTTGTCCATGGTGCCTCCATCCTTGCTGAAGTCGTCCCACTTCTCTTTGCCCTTGCTGATCACCTTCTCACCGGTCTTTACGAACGAAGCGATCTTTTCGTTTTCCTCAGCCTTGCTTACTGCCCCCTTGACTTTGCCGTCAAGATCGATGACCTGTCCGTCCTGGTCAACGAACTCGATATCGCACTGATAACCGAGTGCTGCAACAACGCCGATGATAACTACCCATGGCACGAGCAGCGCGCCTGCAACACCAACAGTTACAGGGAAGTTAACATAATTCTTTCCATTCTTGCTGACAACGATCTTAGTGATATTTCCCTTATCCACGATCTCCTTCATCTTCTGGAAGATCGGGCTGTCCTTAAGACTTGGGCCGTTAACAGCATTGTATTCTTCGTCTTTCTTCTTCTCGAGAGCGATGATAGCGTCAACTACGCTTCCTTCACAATTCTCAAGAACTTCTTTAGCTTCTTCGTATGTGCAACCGGTCTTCTCTTTTACCAGTTCGATTTTCTCAAGATTAATTTCCAATTGATTACCTCCATTCAACGTCGTCAAAGAGCACATCGACCCCCATGTAGTGATCGATATACTCTCCAAGAATTTTCTTTATCTGCTTTGAAACCTCCGGCTTAAGAGTGACTCTTTCGAACTTCTCAAGCGGTTGTTCCATAAAATAACCAATTATAGTAATAATATCAAATTGCGGTCTGTAAATCAACGAATTGCTTCCCGTTTTTTCCCGCTCCGCACAGTTTTCGCAGATGATCCCGCCGGAGCTTACCGAGAAGGAATATGCCTTTTTACCGCCTCCGATCTCATAGCCAAAATGTGCGATATCTTTGCCGCAATTCACGCAGCAGCCGAGCTCGGGCATGACGCCCTGAACACGTAATGTTTTTACTATGAATGCATACAGCAGCGTCTCATAATTGCCGTTCGCACGGCTTATTGACTCAAGGAATTCCAGAGTCATGTCGAAGATCTTAGGTCTCGGCTGTTCATCCTCAAGTATTCTATCCAGATACTCGATGAATTTTGATGCGACAAGGAATCTGTCGAAGTCCTCGCCTATCGAATAATAGCTCTTCATCACCTGAGCCGAATTGATGCTGTATGATTCTCTGCCCTTGAAGATATCGTATTCGGCATATGTAAAAGGCCGCAATGCAAGAGCGGATTTTGTCTTGCTCTTCTCATTGATGGAAGTGCCCGCACCGATCTTGCCGTATTTCCTGGTGAACACGGTGATCATGCGCCTGTTATTCGCGATCTTGCGCTGTTTTAATACGATGCCTTCTGTGCTTATATTCATTATTCGTCCTTGTATCCGAAATTGCGGATCGTTCGATCAGAGTCTCGCCAGTTCTCCTTGACCTTGACCCAGAGCGACAGGAACACTTTGGTCCCCAGCAGATCCTCTATCTCAAGTCTTGCAGCCTTGCCTACTCCCTTGAGCTTGTTGCCGTTCTTGCCGATAATGATCGACTTGTGCGACTTGCGCTCACAGTAGATGACAGCGCTGATATCCGTTATACGGTCATGTTCCTCGAATGATTCGATCTCTACGGCAACTCCGTGAGGCACTTCGTCATTCAGATAGTTGAGCAGCTTCTCACGAATGATCTCGCTGACGATAAAGCGCTCCGGGTGATCGGTCGCCATGTCTTCAGGGTAGTACATCGGGCCGTCTTCCATGTATGAAGCCAGCTTGTCGATCAGCATCTGAACATTGTCTCCCTTGAGTGCGGAAACTCCATAGATATCGTCGAAAAGCCCCATGGCCTCATACTCGTTGTACAGGCGCAGATACTTCTCCGGGCCCATGAGATCCATCTTGTTGATGGCAAGGATCTTAGGAGCATCAGCGTTCCTGATCATCTCGATCAACTTGCTGTCTCCAGTTCCGAATTCCTTGGTGCCGTCCACCATGAGCACGATAACATCAACGCCCTTGAATGTGTTGATCGCTGTCTCATTGATGGCTGAGCCCAGCTTGTTATGCGGCTTGTGGATGCCCGGTGTATCAAGGAATATCATCTGCAGACCTTCGCCGTTGTCGTAGTCAAGATCTGTATAAATGCCTGTTATTCTGTTGAGTGTTGTCTGCGGCTTGTCCGAAGTGATCGCGATCTTCTCACCGAGCACCGCATTCAACAGTGTCGATTTGCCTACATTCGGTCGGCCGATAATTCCGATAAATCCTGATTTCATTTCTGTATATACTCTCCTGTCGCTGTCATCAGTCGACTCTCTTCGGTATTGCGATCGCATCCATGACAGCTTCTTCGCGGGATCTCATCTCGCTCTTCTCTTCCTCTGTCTCGTGATCATATCCGAAAAGGTGGAAGATGCTGTGCACGAAAAGATATATGAGCTCTCTTCTGATGCCTGTTCCGTATTCCTCGGCCTGCTCAAGTGCTCTGTCGTAGCAGATAACGACATCGCCCAGCATTACCTCATTGCCTTCAACGCCGAATTCACTGATATCCGAAACAAGCTCTTCTTCATCCGCAAACTGCGGGAACGAAAGCACATCTGTCACCTTGTCGATGCCTCTGTACTCTTTATTCAGTTCCTGTATCTCATCGCGGTCCACGATGGTGACGCTGAGCTCAACAGGCAGATCGCCGGCTTTCTGCTCGCCAAAACTGTCCCCGAGTTCGATCTCCATCGCTGTCTCTGCAGCCTTGTCCATCAGGAGGACTGTTTCTTCGCTCAGTCTTCCCTCTTCATCACTTACATAAATAATCATCGATTGCTCACCTTATCGCCTTTAACATTGGTATTTCTGACTTTATTCTTTTTATCAAAGGCCTCATATGCCTTGATGATCCTCTTGACCAGCTCATGTCTCACAACGTCGAGCTCGGTAAAGTAGCTGAACTCGATGCCTTCCACTCCGTTCAGCACTCTGCTCGCATCTCTGAGTCCCGACTGTGTGCCGTTCGGCAGGTCTATCTGTGTAACGTCTCCTGTTACAACTACCTTGGAGTTGAATCCCATTCGGGTCAGGAACATCTTCATCTGCTCACGAGTGGTGTTCTGCGCCTCATCAAGAATGATAAATGAGTTATCAAGTGTACGTCCTCTCATATATGCCAGAGGAACTACTTCAATGACGCCTTTCTCGCGCAGCTTGAGCGCTGCCTCAGGTCCGAGCACGTCATAAAGCGCATCATAAAGTGGTCTGAGATACGGGTCGACCTTCTCCTGCATGTCTCCCGGGAGAAAGCCGAGCCTCTCTCCGGCTTCAACTGCAGGACGCGTCAGAATGATCCTCTCGACATCCTTATTCTTATAAGCCGTAATGGCCATGGCACATGCGAGGTATGTTTTGCCCGTACCTGCAGGACCTATTCCGAACACCATGTCCGAGCGTCTTATCTTGTCGACATACTCCTTCTGACCCTTGGTCTTAGGCTTGAGCGGACGGCCCATGTGGGTGTAGCAGATGATGTCTTTGGACGTCTTCTCCTCGTCAAATTCCTGTGCGCCGACCTCCATGTCGATAATGTAATTGAGACGCTGAGGATCAAGGTCAGGTGCAACATTGAGTGCCTCTATAAGTCTCGCGATAATGCGCGCTGCGAGCTCCGGGTCCTCACCTCTGATGATGAGTGCCTCGTCTCTCAGCACCATGGCTGTTCCGGTGATCTTCTCTACCGCCTTGACGTTGGCATCGTAGTTACCGAACAAAGCCTGGATATTAACATTTTCAGGAATCGTTACTCTTAATTCTTTCATTAAACTCTGCTTTCTATATGTAAAGTATCCTTTACATTACTTCTTGCTCAGAAATTCTTTAACCTTCTTGTTTACAAGGCCGCCGTCTGCTGCATCCTTGAGCTCTGCCATGCATTCCTTCATGAGCATGCCCATGTTCTTCATGCCCTCAGTGATCCCGAGTCTCTCTGCAACTTCTGCTACCTTATCTGCGATAGCTTCCTCTGACATCTCCTCAGGGAGATATGCCTTGAGGACATCGATCTCCTTGTTGTATGCCTCAAGAAGGTCATCTCTTCCGCCCTTTGCGAAATCTGCAAGGGCATCAGTTCTCATCTTGACCTGCTTCTTGATGATCTTAACGATCTCAGCATCGTCCTCAATAACTACTCTCTGGTCTACCTCGTGCTGCTTGATAGCTGCTCTTACCAGATTAACTGTTTCTTTTTTTACCTGATCACCGGCCTTCATTGCCGCTTTGTAATCTTCCATTAACTGTTCTTTAAGTCCCATGATGTCTCCTTTCGTAATGTAAAGTTGTCTTTACATATATATTATCTTATTAAAGAAAAATGCGAACGACCCGCAGGTGTTCGCATCCTTTTTATTGATTAGTATTTTCTAGCCTTCTTACGAGCAGCCTCTGACTTTTTCTTTCTCTTTACGCTTGGCTTCTCATAATGCTCTCTCTTACGCAGCTCTGCCATAACGCCATCGCGAGCGCAAGATCTCTTAAATCTCTTAAGAGCGCTTTCTAAGCTTTCGTTTTCTCTTACTACAACCTGTGCCATATTCTTGTCTCACCTCCTGACGCTAGTGGATTTTTATTTTCACAACGGGCTGATTATACATTAACTAAAACAGCTTGTCAATGATATCTGTTGCCATCATTTTACGTTTTTCATCTGCATCCGTTGCAAATTTCTCCGCTGCCGCTCCGTGAGTCATTACTCCGTACAACAGGCTGTTATTGAGAGTGTTGCCCTGAGCAATAAGTGATGCGATAACTCCTGCCAGAACATCTCCCGAGCCGGCTGTTGCCAGCCCCGAATTACCTACAGTATTGATATACAGTGACTTCTCCCCTCTCTCGTCGATAAGAGAGATGATCGAAACATCTGACTTTGCCACCATGCTGATATCGAATTCCTCTGAGAATTTACTGATGATGCCTACGCGGTTGGAAGCGATAGTGGCAACATCTGTTTTGCACAGTTTTGCCAGCTCTCCCAGATGCGGTGTGATAACACAAGGACATTTTCTCTTACGCAGCATCTTGAGATTATCAGACAGCAGGTTGAGTGCGCCTGCATCCAGAACAGCCGGCACAGTGCCTGACAGCGCCTTCTTGACCAGCAGTCTGCCTTCTTCATCTTCTCTGAGTCCCGGGCCTATCAGCATTGCATCAACGCCTGCTATAAAGTCTTCGAATGCTCCGATCACGTCATCTGACTTGTACGGAACAGCCACAGCTTCCGGTATAGAAACGTTGAAGAATCCGACGTATTTGGACGGGCAGAATATCTTGACCAGTCCGCAGCCGCTCCTGTATGCGGCTCTTGCTGCCAGCATGCTTGCTCCCAGCATTCCGTTGCTGCTTACCGCGATGCCGACAGTTCCGAAAGTACCCTTGTGTCCGCTTTCAGATCTCTCCCTGAGTGCCTTTTCTCTGCCTGCCTCGTAATAGTCTCTGTCACAAACGAGCAGTTTGTTCGGTATATCCTTGTAGCCGGACTCCATAAGTCCGATATCTACAAGCTTGATCTCGCCGCAGTACTCTCTGCCTGCGCCGAAGAACATTCCCGTCTTGTAATTGCCGAATGTCACGGTCAGGTCAGCCCTGATAGCCGCTGACATGACGATTCCTGTTGTTGCATTCAGTCCGGACGGGATATCAACTGCGACCTTGTAAGCACTCTTGGAATTGATATAGTTCGCAAATCCCGTGTCAGTCGTGCCCAGCGCTCTGTTAAGACCTATGCCGTATAATCCGTCGATGATGACATCATATTTCGCATGCAGTATCTCATTCTGATCCACCTTGCGAAGACGTCCTATCTCCACTGTCGGATAAGCCTTGATCAGGATATTCAGCTGGTCTGCGAGCTCCTTGCTGATGCGGTCCAGCGGTCCTGCATAGTACATTCTGACATTCTTATAGCCAAAATGAAGCAGCCATCTTGCAGCAGCAACGGCATCTCCTCCATTCTTGCCATATCCGAATACAACGAGTATCGACGTCGACTTGTCAGCGAAGCGTTTTGCCACCTCGTCGGCAAGTCCTCTGGCAGCATTTTCCATAAGAACAGAGCCGGAGAGTCCTCCGCTTATCGTGTATTCATCCATGTAACGCATTTCTGCAGATGTCAATGCATACATCTTCTTCTGTCCTCCGTAAAATAACTGCCTCTTTTCAGTCTGTATCACACACGCTGTGCTGCATGTGCTTACATACAACTTCACGTTATTATAGCATACAACGTCGCGCAAAAAGTAGTATTATTAGGCTTTTTTTGATACAATATGTGATGATTTTTATAGAGCACTACAGAAGAGGATCGGCAGAACAAATGCGGATCTGCGAGGTATATTAATGCAATTAACAGATGACGAAATTCGCCAGATAATACTGGAGGAAAGAAAGCGCAGGAAGAAGAAACAGAAGATCAAAAGGCGCATCACGCTCGCCCTGCTCCTTCTTCTCATTATCTTTCTCGGCGTAGGCATATTCATGAATCGCGGCGCAAGAACTACCGCAAGAGGCGTCATATTCATTGACCCGGGACACGGCGGAGTTGACGGTGGATCTGTTGTCGGTGAGAGATGCGAGAAGGATGACGCACTTGCTCTCGCACTTGCCGTCAGCGAAGATCTCAAAGACCAGGGCTTTAAGGTTTATCTTTCAAGGACCGATGATTCCGATGTGGAAAGATCAAAGCGCGGTGAGATGGCCAACGAGAAGAATGCCGGACTCATGGTCTCCATACACCGTAACAAGGCAGAGGAAGGCAACGGCGTAGAAGTATACATTCCTTCCTCCAACACTAAGGAATCACAGCTGCTCGGCAACAATGTCATGAAGGCTCTCGTATCTCAGGGATTCCTTGAGCGTTCCGTTAGAGCCGGCACATTGGTCACATCCAACGACGACTACCTGGAGAACAGCGTTCCGACAATGCCATCCTGTCTGGTCGAAGTAGGATTCATGCAGGATGCAGGCGACAACAAGATCTTTGATGAGAAAAGAGATGATATTGCCAAGGCACTGTCCGACGCAATTACTGAGACATATGCTGCGATCTACGAGAGCGAGGAAGAAGAACAATAACAAGCATGATAAACAGGTCAAATGAACCAATTATTGGTCCATTTGACCTGTTTTTTCCATTCGATTCAACGCCCTTCCCTCAGACTCATCTTTTTCCTGCATCAAACTCGACTTTTGCCGCCCCAAACTCACTTTTCCCGCATCAAACTCACTTTTCCTGCATCAAACTCGACTTTTGCCATCGCTTACGCCGCCTGTTCTCGTTGCTGTATCAGTGAAGCCTCTCAAACCCTATTGTCTTCGTTAGGCACTGATACAATTTTGCATTTTTACAGCAAAAATCCGACGATCCATAAACTCTTTTATGTGAAAATGTATCAGTGTACAACTGATGCGCATTGAATTTTCGTTCCTCACTGATACATTTGCAAGAACAGTATTGGCATTTTGTATCAGTGCAAAACGAAACATCAAGGCTCCTAAGATCGTCACTGATACACTTCACAAAACGGGCGCAAAACGGGCGCAAAACGGGCGCAAAGCGGGCACAAAGCGGGCGCAAAACGGGCGCATTTTTTCGCGAGATCGATGGATAATCGGATGCTACATTGGTGATGTAGGGTTAACTACATATAAAATCGAAAAAAGAAGCTGCTGCACTAACGAACGAAATGCGTCAGTGCGACAGCTTCTTTTTTATTACTTTATTACTTTTTGCTATCATCTGATCATCACGCTGTATTTACCAGCTCGTGATGTTCATGCCGTCTAGATTGTACTGTCCATGCTCTGCCTTGGTTGCAAGTCTGTCCAGCATTTCAATGCTTCCTGCGGCACATACATATTCAGCCTTGCGTATGCCGTCATCAGCCCTGCCCTTTCTGCCGTTGCTTCCGTCAGCAGTAAATATCTCAATATTGTTGCAGAGATTCTTAAATACTTCTGTCATGTACACTCTATCCTTGGTACTGTATCCAAGTACCAGATTACAGTTCTTACCGTGTATCAGCAGACCTCTGAGAAGTCCCAGCATCTGTGGAATGCCACCGGTATCTGCTACCAGAAACGCTCCATCCGGAACAACGCTGACATCAAATCCGTTACCCAGACCTGTCTCAAGGCTGACCTCGGTATCCAGTTCGCATGAAATAAGTTTGTCTGATACTTTGTTGCCGCTTTTTACGACAATAGTGAATCTCTTGCTGTCAAATTCACATACCGAGTAAGTTTTCTCACCTACGTTTTCCATGTAAACGATGCAATACTGACCCGAACGTGTGAAGCCGTTATCTCTTAACTCGAAAGTTATTTTATACAAGCCCTCAACAAGTTGTTTGTTTTCAACAATTATGCCTGTTTTCATTAATTCTGTATTATCCTTTTCTGACAATTCTGCCCGATGGCAGTATCGATCTACTCGCCGATGAACTCTTCGTTCTCAGCTTCCTCAGCTACTACAGTCTCTACCTCGATATTCTGCGGCTGCTCAACCGCAGCGTCAGCCACGTTCTGTGGCTCTTCTACTACAGCCTCGGCCACGCTCTGTGGCTCTTCTACTACAGTCTCAGCCACGCTCTGTGGCTCTTCTACTACAGCCTCGGCCACGCTCTGTGGCTCCTCTACTACGATCTCGGCCACGTTCTGTGGCTCTTCTACTACAGTCTCAGCCACGCTCTGTGGCTCCTCTACTACGATCTCGGCCACGCTCTGTGGCTCCTCTACTACGGTCACAGGAGCTGTCTTTGCAGCTGCCGGAGCAGAACTTTTTCTCAGGTTTTCGGTCTCCTTGAGATCTATTACATATGTGTCCATGATCTTGTCATGCCATCCACGATTCCTGTCATCAATGAGTACCCAGATGAATCCAAGGAAGAAAACGGCGCTGGACGCCTTCTTAGCGAACCATTCTCTGAGCAGCATAACCCAGAAATCTACAGGCTCTCCGTTCTTACTGCTGATGACCTGCATGCCCAGGATAGCTTTTCCGATAGTCTTGGACTTGCTATAGAAAATAAGCTGAACAACAAAATACGCAACATAGATCAGCATGCATATAAGCAGTGTCATTACTGTACCCACATTGGAATATCTTCCGCCGAAGCCGCCATATCCATTACCGAATCCGTTGCCGAATCCAAAGTTGTACGGCATGTAACTCAGTACAGCGATCGATCCTGCTGATACCATAAAAAGAGTAAAAGGCGCCACCCTGTCTATAAGATACGCACCCAGTCTCTTTCCACTTGATGCAAGTTTCATTACTTTCTTTTCCATAGTCACAAAAATCCTCCCTGTAACTTTTGACCCGGGAATGATTATACAATATCAGTCAAGCCCTGAGTGAAGGTTAAATGAATTTTTTAATATGAAAAAACATTACTGCAGTTTGTAAATTTTTCTCAAAAACAGAAAATACTTCCGTTTCCGGAAGCATCTTCGTCGTACTCTTAATTGTCGTGCTCTTGGGGTCGTGCTCTTTTGAAAGCTTTCTCAGATCTACTCAACGATCTGAACGTTAGCAGCTCTCATCTTGTCTGGGTTCTTAGGATCGTCCTCAATATCGAATGAAACCTTTTGGCCTTCCTTTAATGTTTTGAAACCATCAATCATAATTGATGAGAAATGTACGAAAACGTCATCTCCACCTTCATCATTCGCTAAAAAGCCATATCCCTTTTCGTTGTTGAACCACTTGACTGTACCATTACTCATCAAATACCTCCCAACGCTTAGTGCCTATGACACTTTAATTAATTAAAATTTTATCAAGACGAGTATGCAAAGTCAATAAATTACAGCGGTTATAAAAATAACAAAGCCCTTGAAAACGTTGGAATTGCAAGGGTTTGTCCAATTAATTACCCTTGTACCCCCCCCCCGCGATTTTTGCGGGTTTTTACCTTTCGGCATGGTGTATTTTTTAGTCTTCGTGTGGCTCGAATCCTACCAGGCTCTCAGGCATTTTCTTGCCTGTTCTTGTGTAATAATCTACCAGCGCAGCCTTAATAGCATCCTCGGCCAGAACTGAGCAGTGGATTTTTCTTGCAGGAAGTCCATCCAGAGCGTCAACAACTGCCTTGTTAGTAAGATCAAGAGCTTCTTCAATAGTCTTTCCCTTGATAAGTTCAGTTGCCATCGAGCTTGTTGCGATAGCACTGCCGCAGCCGAATGTCTTGAACTTAACATCAACGATAGTGTCATTCTCGATCTTGAGATACATCTTCATGATGTCTCCGCATACCGGATTTCCTACTTCGCCTACTCCGTCTGCATTCTCAATAACGCCAACGTTACGTGGATTCTCAAAATGATCCATTACCTTGTCTGAATATAATGCCATGATTTTTCTCCTTTTATTCTGCTATGCAATGCTCTCTCTCTCCGTTCTGAAGCTCATCCCAGAATGGTGACATGCTCCTGAAGAGATTCACTACCTTGTGTACTTTCTCAATTATGAAGTCAACTTCTTCCTCAGTATTCTCCTCATTGAGGCTGAATCTGAGTGATCCGTGTGCTGCCTCGATAGGAACTCCCATTCCGAGCAGAACGTGCGACGGATCGAGCGACTCACTCGTGCATGCTGATCCTGAAGAACAGCAGATGCCGTAATTATCGAGTCCGAGAAGCAGGCTCTCGCCCTCTACGCCCTCGAATGAAAAGTTTACATTACCAGGAAGTCTCTTAACAGGATCTCCGTTCAGCTGTGAGTACGGAATATCACTGAGTCCTTCGATCAGTCTGTCTCTGAGTGCGATGACTTTTCTGTTATTTTCTTCCATGTTGTCGCAGCCTTCTTTGAGTGCTGCAGCCATTGCAGCGATGCCCGGTACATTTATGGTACCTGCGCGCTTTCCTCTTTCCTGAGCACCGCCCTCGATAACGTTGAGTAATCTGATGCCGTTGCGACAGTAAAGAACTCCTACTCCCTTAGGTCCGTGGAATTTATGTGCTGACATTGACAGCATGTCAATGTTCATTGCCTGTACGTCTATAGGCAGATGAGCTGCTGCCTGAACAGCATCTGTATGGAACAGAACGCCCTTCTCCTTGCAGAGTGCTCCTATCTCCGGGATAGGCTGAATTGCACCCATCTCGTTGTTTGCAAACATTACCGAAACAAGACATGTCTTGTCTGTGATCGCATTTGCTACATCCTCAACTGCTACTATTCCGTTAGCCTGAGGTGCCAGATAAGTAACCTCGAATCCCTCCAGTTCGAGCTTTCTCATGGTGTGGAGAATAGCATGATGCTCGATGTTGAGAGTGATGAGATGGTTCTTGCCTTTCTCTTTCTGAACTCTCGCTACACTGATCAGCGCCTGGTTGTCTGCCTCACTTCCGCCTGATGTGAAGTAGATCTCATTAGGATTCTTGGCGTTAATACAGGCTGCCACTGTTGCTCTTGCTTCGTCCAGCTTCTCCTGAGTCAGCTGGCCGTCTGTATGCAGGCTGTTAGGATTGCCATTGTAATTGTCGAGGCAGTCCAGCAACACTTCCTTAGCTGTCTTGCTGAGGTATGTTGTAGCCGCATTATCTGCATAAACCTTCATCTATATATCCCCTTTCAAATTCATTTTGAATTTCTGACTGTAACTTATCACCAGATGAACCTTGTCTGGTATATGCGGTGCTTACAACTGTGCACACTGCCCGCAATAATCGCCGAGCATCTTCTTGCGATTGCCGTCGATTATGTCCTGCAGGGTTATACCGCCCAAATACGTATCAATGACCTTATCCAGACCTGCCCAGAGAGGCAGTGTACTGCATGTAGCTGCCTTGTCGCACTGAACGCCGTCCTGCATTATGCAGTTGACAGGTGCCAGGCTGCCCTCAGTCAGTATCAGTATTTCATTGATAGTGTATTCTTCAGGCGATTTGGCCAGCTTATAGCCACCGTTCTTGCCTCTGGCCGAGTTCAGCATTCCGCCCTTATTCAGGATCGATATAATGCTCTCCAGATATTTCATCGAAAGGTTCTCTCTCTCTGCGATATCTGCGAGTGAAATATAATCCTCACCGGTATGCTTTGCCAGATCAACCATTACCGTCAGAGCATATCTGCCCTTGGTAGAAACCATCATATCGGAATACCTCCTCTCCTGATTCTTTTAAATCCTACCACTTAGGTGGGAATAAGTCAACCTAATCCCTACCAAAAAGGAGGAATTTAGAGCTGTTATATTCTTATCGCGTTAAATAAAATTTTACTGATTATTTACAAATACTTTACTTGAAGTATAATATATATGGAAAAAATTGGAGTTTATACTTTTTATTACACAAAAGGAGTGTATAGGGAATGCAGATTTTTTATCAGGTAATAGCTTTTCTGGGAGGACTTGCAATGTTCCTCTACGGAATGCAGGTAATGGGCGACGGACTCAAGAGCATGTCCGGTGGAGCAATGAAAAGTGCCCTTTCCAAGGTTACCGCTAAACCGGCTCTGGGATTCCTGCTCGGCATGATCGTGGCATGTATTATCCAGAGTTCAACAGCAACTATCGTTATTACAATAGGACTTGTAGGTGCAGGACTTCTGACCTTCCACCAGTCTATCGGTATCGTGCTCGGCGCCAATGTTGGTACTGCTATCACAGCACAGATCATCAGACTGATGGATGTCAGCTCCGGTACAGACAGTCCTCTTTATTTTTTCAAGGCTGACAACCTTGCACCTCTTGCGCTCATCATCGGTATCATTCTGATCATGTTCGTAAGAAGCGGGTCGTCGAAAAACACCGGTGCCATCGCATGTGGTTTTGGCGTACTCTTCATGGGACTGATCTACATGAGCGATGTTGTATCAGGATTCGGCGATTCACTGAGTCATCTGCTGACAGCTTTTGAGAACAATTATTTCCTCGGATTCCTTGCCGGTGTCGGCGTTACCGGAGTTGTTCAGAGTTCCTCAGCTGTTGTCGGTATCATTCAATCTATTGCAAGTTCAGTCGGTGTAAGCTTTAAGGGAATTTTCGCAGTCGTTATCGGCGTCAACATCGGAGACTGTCTTACCACATACCTCGTTAGCCGTATCGGCGCAAAACCGACTCAGAGAAGGACCGCTGTAGTTCATGTTGTATATAACGTATTCGCTGCAACGCTCTGCATCCTGCTTGTCATCCTCGGAAGAACGACCGGTATAATAAGCGATGATCTCTGGATGAAGACTCTGAATTCCGGAGGTGTAGCTAACCTGCATGGTTTCTTCAGGCTTGTTCCTGCAATTGTGCTCCTTCCTATGACAAATCTTTTTGAAAAGATCACAGTCAAGATCGTACCTGAAGAACCGATATATGAAGAAGATGCCAATGCTCTCGCAGCACTTGATGCACTTGATGCGCGTCTCTTCAACTCCCCTGCTCTCGCACTGGACCAGGTAAGGAGAGTCGTTATCGAGATGAGCAGGATCGCAATGCACAACTTTGATGCATGCGTTAAGCAGCTGTATGAATATGATCCGGCAAGAGATGAGCGTATCAAGCAGCGTGAAAATCTGCTTGATACCATGGCCGACAATGCGAACAAATACGTTGTTTCGCTTTCACCGCATGTTTCCCTGCAGAAAGATACAAGAGAACAGAACTATCTGCTCAAGCTCCTGATCTGCTACGAGCGTATCGGTGACCTTGCTGTTAACATCTCTGATGATCTTGCTGAACTGAGAAAAGAGAATGAGAGTTTCTCATCCAATGGAATGGCCGAGCTGAAGATCGCAACTGATGCCGTATACGAGATCCTCGAACTTGCCAACAGGGCTTTCGTAAATACAGACATGAACATCGCCGCTCAGGTCGAGCCTCTTGAAGAGGTTATCGATGATCTTATCGAAAACATGAACGGAAGACACGTTTACAGAATGGTCAACCAGCTGTGCAATCCTATCAGAGGCATTTATTTCCAGTCTATTCTGACCAATCTGGAGCACGTCTCCGATAAATGTTCTGATATAGCAGTTCACCTCCTTGGAAGTAAAGACGACAGCATTATCGGAAGCGAGCACAATTATGTTCACGAGCTGCATCATTCCAACAATGAGGATTACATGAGAATGTACAACGAAGATTATGCCAAGTACTTCAATGATCTCGACAGCATCCCATTAGGAAGAGTTCTTGACACGGCTTCCGACAGCAGTAAAAAGATCAGTTTAAAAACGGGATCCAGACTGAAGAAAAAGAAAGCAAAATAATCCTCTGCAGGCCGACCTCCGGCACGCGTCGGATCAGCATGACATGGAGAAATAAAAACAGGTGACATAAGCATTTGCTGATGTCACCTGTTTATTTATTTCAGTATTGAACTATTCTGCCTTGACCTTCTTCCAGTACTTGCTGTACATGTCCATTGTGTCATTATTCAGTGTCTTCAGTGATTCACATCTTCCGACCAGTTCCTCGTCCGGGAATATGGCCTTGTCCTCAAGGTACTCCTTGTCTATCATCTCCTGAGCTGCTTTGTTAGGAGTTGTATAGTACAGATACTCAAAGTTCTTATATGCTACCTCAGGACGGCAGAGATAATTGATCCAGGCCTCTGCATGCTCCTTGTTTATCGCCTCTTTAGGAATGAACCAGGAGTCGATAAAGAACTCGCTCCCTTCTTTTGGCACAACAAACTCGCAGTCCTCGTTGAGGTCCTTGATGTACTGGTACTCTCCGTTCCACACTACACCTACAGCTGCGGAGCCATCAACAAGAAGATCTCTTGCAGCGTCATTGGCATATCTGTATACCATTGACTTCTGATCGATGAGATCCTCTGCTGCCTTCCTGATTTCTTCTTCATTGCTTGAATTCAGGGAAGAGCCGTTCTTCTTGAGTCCGATAGCAAAGGCATCTCTTACACTGTCAGGCATTACCATCTGGTCAGCAAAATCTTCGTCCCAGAGATCCTCCCAGGAATCTATCTTCTTGTCTCCGACCATTTTGGTATTGTAATCAATGCCCAGAATACCTACCTGATAAGGCACGGAATATTTGTTGCCCGGGTCGAATGCCTCGGATTTCTCCATGTATATCTCATCAATATTCTTCGCTTCCGGGATATTATCGTAGTTCAACTCGGCAAGCATGTCATTCTGCGCAAGCTTCTCGATCATGTAGTCCGAGGTACAGATAACATCATAGGTAGTGGCATTGTTTTCAAGTACGGTGTACATTTCTTCAGCCGTGTCATAGTAGTCCTGAATAACACGGATCCCTGTTTCCGCTTCAAAATCCTCAGCCACCATCGGATCATAATAATCTCCATAACAATACACGTACACTTCCCCGTTCACACCTGAACGACAGGAACCGCACAACAGCATTGCAGTGATTGTTAAAATAATAGTCGCAATTTTCTTCATAGTTCCGATATATGACCCACCCGACGTATCCGCCGTATTACATGTTATTCAATAGTAAGAATGTCTACAAAACCGGTTATCTCAAAGACGTTCATGATCTCATCAATAACATTGATCAGCTTCATCTCTCCCTGCTGATTCATGGTCTTCTGAGCACCAAGTATTACTCTCAGACCTGCAGATGAAACATACTCAAGCTCGTCAAAGTCCAGAACGAGCTGCTTCACACCTTTCAGAGAGCTCTTGATAACTTCCTCAAGTTCAGGAGCAGTTGTTGTATCAAGTCTGCCCTTCACCTGCAGTTCCAGCTTCTCACCATCAAGATTTTTAATAATTTCCATCTTTTACCTCTCATTCTCCAGAATAACATCCAGAATGTTATTTCCGTTAATTCGGCTGTATTTTATATCCTCAGCCATTTCCTTGACCATGAATATCCCAAGTCCGCCTATTTCTCGTTCTTCACTAGAAAGCGTTATGTCAGGATCTTCCTTCTCCAATGGATTGTATGCTATGCCATTGTCTTCGAAGGACATGCATATCCTGCTTCGATTCTGCTCCAGTCTACAGTATAACTTCGCAAATGTCGCTCCACTGTAGTTTACGATATTGGAATATATTTCGTCAACGATTACCATGATCTTGGCAGACATTGAACGTGGGATCTCGTTCTCTTCGTTAAAGTTATCAAAGTATTGTACTACTTCCGCAATTGATCCCTTATCAGGCTTAACGCTCAGTGAACCGTCAAGTTCATTTTTTCTTCTGATCGCCAGCATGGTGATATCGTCAAACTGTGGCGCTGTGCCTACGAACCAGTCCACATCAGCCTTTACATACTTGCACAGATATCTTGTATTCATTCCTGCAGCTTTACTGATTGCATTAGCAAGTCGCTTTTCTCCATAAAGCTCATTTTGAGAATTCGTAGCCTCCGTCACACCATCAGTATACAGCAGGATGGTATCGCCCCTCTCCAGTGTTAACTCGTGGCCTACGTACTTGATACCCTCAAGACCGGCAAGAACGAATCCAGGTTTCTGCTCGCAGAAATCAAGCTCCTTATTCTCACGAATAACAATCGGAGGATTGTGTCCGGCGTTGGCATATTGGATAACACCTGTATCCAGATCGATGATACCAAGCCAGGCCGTAACAAACATGCCCGAGTCATTATTGATGCACAGCTCTTCATTGGCCTTTGTCAGTGCCGTTTCAGGCGAAGCACCTGTCTCGACCAGACTCTTGATAAGAGTCTTTGCCTTCATCATGAAGAGTGCTGCAGGTATGCCCTTACCCGATACGTCAGCAATAAGGAATGCGATCTTATCACCCATTACAGGATAGAAATCGTAGAAGTCTCCTCCGACCTCCTTAGCTGCCATCATGTTGGCATAAAGTTCCAGCTTGCTTCCATTCGGATATACTCTCGGCAGTGCAGAATACTGAATATCCTTGGCAAGCTGCAGTTCTGCATCTATTCTTGCTGAAGCCTCATCAATATAGTGTTTCAGAGCATCTACAGTTTCATTTATGTCCCTGGAAAGAGAAACAAACTCTTCGTTTGTGTCAATATCGACCCTTACGTCCAGGTTTCCTGAACTGATCCTATCAAGGTCCTCATTGACCCTCTTCATGCTCTTCACGACCTTTTCTCTTATCAGGAAAAATATCTGTATGAAAAGCACTGCCAGAATGATGATCTCAAAGAAGGCTGTCGTATACAGCGAAACATCTCTGTTGAGTTCTGCTTCAACCTTAGGATAAACACCCAGCGCATAGTATCTTCCCATTTTGGCATATGAAATGTAGTATATGTCGTCAGATCTGCTTGTGTATTGCTTGATAATAGAATACTCTTCAAGTCTGGAAAGTATATCAACATCGTAGCGGGCCTTTATTTCATCCGCAGAAAATGATTTTTCTGTTGCAGCAACTATATATCCTTCACTGTCCAGAATTGCGATAAAGCCGTTTGTGCCTATGTGCCAGTTCTTGACCTCTTCCTCCAGAAATTCCTTCAGTTCATCACCTGTATACCCGGACTCTGCAGCGTCCGACTTTACATCATGTAATGTCTGAGAAATAATGTCCGATGCGTTTTTTGTTGCCATGTGATTCTGCAGGAGAAGCACAAAGCTGTTGGTCAGAACAAAGGCAATGACGACGGTAATTAAAAGACCGGCCTGCATGTCTTCGGCAATTTTTCTGGTCTTTTGATCGAGTCTGAGCTTGTCCTTTGTCATCAGACTTATGGCAAGTGCAGAAAGGCCCACTGTAAACGCAACGCCCGGTATCATGACCGGAGTACATAGGCTTACTACTCTGATCGCGTTTATAGTATCGTCAATATTGGTAAGGAATACGAGCAGGAGGTGTATTACCTCTGCTACCAATCCTATTGCGAGTGCATATAGGAAACGTGCCCTTTTATCTTCCAGAACACGCTTTCGAATGAAAGCACCAAAAAGGCCCGACACTATTGTTCCTATCGTGCAAGCCAGTCTTGTGTACTCGCCCGCGCCCCAGTAAACAGCGAACCATCTTTCAACTCCGCCGATAAGACCTGCAATGATTCCTGCAGGTGCTCCGAAGAACAGTCCGGCACAGAGAGGTGCTGCGTCTCTGATGTTCATTATCGCTCCATCAATGGAAACACCGAGCTCAGTTCCGCCCACAGCAAGAATGCCATAGATAATGCCTATGACTATCTGCCACATTTTACGTTTTTCTGCTCTATACTCAATGTGTTTTTCCTCACACCTATATAAAGCAACAGTAAGCAGAATCATAAATATTCCGCTTACTGTAAGTCTTAAAATTCCGTTGATCATTATTCTCCCAGATAAGCCTGTTGTACACGAGGGTCATTCAGCAGTGCCTTGCCCGGTCCTGCCATTGTAATAACACCCGTTTCCATAACATAGGCATAATCAGAAATATCGAGTGCTGCCTTAGCGTTCTGCTCGATAAGCATGATGTTAACGCCTTCTGCAGCGATCTTCTGAATAATAGTGAAAATATCCTTGATTACCAGTGGTGCAAGTCCGAGTGAAGGCTCGTCAAGCATCAGCAGTTTTGGCTTGGACATCAGTGCCCTTGCTACTGCCAGCATCTGCTGCTCACCGCCGGAAAGTGTGGCACCCAGCTGCCATGTTCTTTCCTTAAGTCTTGGGAACAGGCTGTATACCCATTCCTTGTCCTTTTCGATCTCTTCCTTGTCTTTCCTGAGATATGCACCGCACATGATGTTTTCATCTACAGTCAGATCAGGAAAAATTCTTCTGCCTTCAGGACAGAGGATAATACCCTCTCCTACGATGTCCTTGGTCTTGCCGGAAGTAATGTCCACATCATCCCAGTAAACATGTCCTTCAGCCTTAGGCACAAGACCCATGATAGACTTAAGAGTAGTTGATTTTCCCGCACCATTTGCTCCGATAAGCGAGATGATCTTGCCGTCAGGAACATCGATATCGATACCTCTCAGGGCGTGAATTCCGCCGTAATAAACATGTAAATCTCTTATTGCCAGCATTACTCGTCACCTCCCAGATAAGCTTCGATAACTGCAGGGTTAGCCTGGATCTCTTCAGGTGTACCGTCTGCGATCTGTCCGCCGTAATTCAGTACATAAATGTGTTCGCAGATGCCCATGATAACCTGCATGTGGTGCTCGATCATCAGGATAGAGAGATCGAATTCGTCTCTGATGCGACCGATGAATCTCATCAGATCATCAGACTCCTGCGGGTTCATTCCGGCAGCCGGCTCGTCGAGGAGCAGGATCGAAGGATGAGTTGCAAGAGCACGAGCGATCTCAAGATGTCTCTGCTTACCATAAGGCAGCGAAGTCGACATGTCGTTTCTGTTCTCGTAGAGGTCGACCTTCTTCAGGAGTTCGAGTGCCTCTTCTCTCATTGCAGCTTCTTCCCTACGTGCTGTAGGACTTCTGAAAACTGATCCGAAAACATTCTGCTTCTGATTCATGTGCATTGCAACAAGTACGTTCTCCAGTACAGTCATGCCCTTGAAAAGCCTGATGTTCTGGAAAGTACGTGCAACACCCAGCTTGGTGACTTTGTCAGGAAGCATGGTCTTAACTTCAGTATAAACTCCCTGATTACGACCCTTGTATGTATCTTTCATCTTACCCTGCGGGTAATTCTCGATAACAACTTCTCCATTGATCTCAACATTACCGTTAGTAGGCTCATATACGCCTGTGATAACGTTGAAAGCGGTCGTCTTTCCGGCACCGTTAGGTCCGATAAGTCCGACGATCTCGTTCTTGTGAACTTTGAGGTTAAGGTTGTCTACTGCGACAACGCCTCCGAACTGCATTGTTACATCGGAGAGCTTAAGTACAACTTCTCTGTTATCCATTATCTGCCCTCCTTATCAAATACTACAACATGATCAAATGTTTCGAGAGGAGTGAAGAGCTTCTCGCCGCTTGCCTTCTTAGCCTCTGAATTTTTCTTGTCTTCCTTGGCCTTGAGCTTTGCAGCCTTTGCAGCAGCTCTTTCCTTCTTCTTTGCTTCGCTCTTAGCCTTGTGCTTTGCAGGCCATGCCTTGAGGTTTTCAGGCAGGTTCTTAAACCAGCTGATAAGACCTTCCCAGCTGAACTCCTTGGTACCCATGATACCCTGTGCAGCAAAGAGTACGATCAGCATGATGATGACTGCGAATACTACCTTGCGGAAGCCTGCACGGAAGATCGGTGAAGAGATACCGAGCCACATTCCTGCATCGAGTCCTCTCAGCCACCACTCAGAGCATGCTGTGAAGAGGAATGCAGCAATAACAGATCCGGTTATTGAACCGATACCGCCGATTACTACCATCAGCAGGATCTCGTATGTCATTGTTGTTGCAAAAGGTGTTGCATTGATAGTTGTCTGGAACATTGCCAGCAGAGCTCCACCGATTCCTGCGAAGAATGAGGAAATAACGAATGCCATCTCCTTGTGCTTGAACAGGTTGACACCCATTGCCTCTGCAGCTATTTCGTCATCTCTGATAGCTCTGAATGCACGTCCGTAAGTTGAATTGATGAGCAGCATGATGAATGCAATGCACAATCCCGCAATTATTACAGGGAATATCGCATTCTTGTATACTGCATACTTACGAAGTACGTTTGACGCATTAGTGATAGGTCCGAGAGTATTCCACTGGAAGAATGCTCTGAGGATCTCGGCAAAGCCAAGTGTGGCAATTGCCAGGTAGTCCGACTTAAGTCTCAGTACAGGAATACCGATGAGATATGCGATCAGTGCTACGAACAGTCCTGCGAACAGCATAGGAATGATCATTCCGAGGTAGTGTCCGAAGATACCGAGCTTTCCCTCCAGTATCTCAACGAGAGACCACTGGATCAGTCCACCGTCGAAGTACTGATATACTGCAGCGTGTGAGCCTGCAGGAATAGTGAAGATCGCATATGAATATGCTCCGATGAGCATGAATCCTGCCTGTCCGAGTGAGAACAGTCCGGTAAAACCGTTAAGCAGGTTCATGGATGCAGCTACGAGTGCGTATACTGCGCCCTTTTCGATTACTGTTACGAGCATTCCGTTTCCACCCATGTCGTCAATGAAATATACAATGACGAGGATGGCAAGGATAGAAGCAACTGAGAGAAGGGACTTGGTCTTCTTTTTCAAAGTAATTTCGTTATTCATGGTCCCCTCCTCTATACCTTATCGATGTTCTTCTCACCAAAGAGTCCTGTAGGCTTAACCATCAGGATAATGATGAGCAGAACAAATGTGAATGCATCGGAGAATGTTGTCCAGCCTGCACCCTTGATAAGGTTCTCGCAGATACCGATTACGAAGGCACCTACTACAGCGCCCGGTACAGAGCCGATTCCACCGAATACAGCGGCTACGAATGCTTTAAGTCCAGGCATTGCACCTGACATAGGGTTGATGCCTGTGTAATTTGAGAAGTACAGTACCGAACCGATAGCAGCAAGGCCGCAACCGATAACGAAGGTAACTGTAATTACTCTGTTAATATCAATTCCCATGAGGGAAGATGTTTCGAAGTCTCTTGATACTGCACGCATTGCCATGCCGATCTTGGTCTTCTTGATGAGGAGAACCAGCAGGACAACCAGAACAATTGTCAGTATTGGAGTGATGAGTGTAACCATCTTGGTCGTTGCAGATCCGATATGAACGGTCTTCTGCAGGAAACCGATAGACGGATAAGTCTTGGTAAGTCCACCTGTTACATACAGAGCGATGTTCTGCAGGAAGTATGAAACTCCGATTGCAGAGATCATGATGGACATACGTGGTGCAGATCTTAATGGCCTGTAAGCCACCTTTTCAATTGTTGTTCCCAGCACAATGGCAAATGCGATAACGATCACGATCGAAAGCCAGAGTGGAAGAACTGTGATCAGATATATCATGATAAGTCCTGACCACATGAACACGTCGCCGTGTGCAAAGTTAATAAGTCTCAGGATACCGTATACCATTGTGTATCCGATGGCTATTAACGCATACTGACCGCCAACTGCGATACCCGCAAGTATGTACGGTAACCATGTCTGTATAATTCCCATAGTTTTTCTCTTTCGGTTTATATTATTTTTCTGCGTAAATCACTTTTATCAGTAATTTACATGCTTTTTGTTTTTTCCCTAGTTGCCAAGAAACGCGGGAAGCCTTGCGGCCCCCCGCTTTTCAATTGTTAAATCAGAATTTGTTCAAACTTAATGTCTGATACTGAGAGTTGTCTGACAGATATTACTCTGCAGCCTGCTTCTTCAGGAACTCCCAAACACCCTTCTCGTTGTTGCACTTCTTAACGAATGCTTCTGTCTTGTTAGCATCGCCTGTCTCGTTGAATGTAACATCTCCGCAAACAAGTCCCTTTACCTCGAGTGAAGGAAGAGCTGCAAGAACGTCTGAAGGATTTGCAGTACCTGCTGCCTTGAATGCCTCAAGAGCAACGAAGTAAGCGTCATAACCCATTGCTGTTACAGCAGCCAGATCAGTGTTTCCACCGTTGTTTGTAAGAGCGTCTGAATCCTCTTTCATCCAAGCCTTGATGCCTTCGTCGAATTCAGGGTTACCACCCTCCTGATAGAATGTAGTTACAACTACTTCTACGTCAGTGCCCTTAGCTGCAGCTGTTACCATGTTGGAATCCCAAGTGTCTCCTGCAAGGATAGGCATTCCGAGTGACTGAGCCTGAGCCTGGTCTACGATGTTTACAGCAGCCTCGATGGATACAGGGCTGAAGAATACGTCGCATCCTGCCTTCTTAGCGTTTGCTACATAGGAAGTGAAGTCTGTGTTCTTGTCAGGGAACTGCTCCTCAACGATCTCGCCGCCGAGTGCTGTAAATGCTTCCTTGAAGTAGTTAACAAGTCCTGCTGAATAGTCATCACCGAGCTTGGACAGGCAGTATGCCTTTCTCATTCCATTCTCATATGCGTAGTTAGCAAGAACTGTGCCCTGGAATGGGTCCAGGAAGCAGATTCTGAAGTACTGCTCGCAATCTGCAGTAACCTGTGGGTTAGTGCAAGTGATTCCGATAGCAGGCATGTTAGCATCAGCAAGTGTGTCTGCTGCTGCGATGGATACTGCTGAACCGTATGATCCGAGAACGATGGATACATTCTGGGAAATAAGGTTCTGTACAGCTGTTACAGCCTTTGAGTTGTCAGACTCGTTATCTACGATCTCGAGCTTAACATTGTACTCTTTGCCGTTAACTTCTACTGTAGGCTGAACCTTGTTTGCATACTGAACTCCAAGAGTCTCCTGCTTTCCGCCGGCTCCGTTGTCTCCTGATGCAGGCTCGAATACACCGATAGTGATAGTGTCGCCTTCAGGATCCCATGAAGCGGATGAACCGCCGCAACCAACACAGAAAACAAGTACCATTGTTAAAGTAACAAATAAAGCTAATACCTTTTTCATATGTATTTCCTCCTGTTTTGTTTTATATAAATCTAACAGCTAGAATTGTACACTATTCGCGGACAAAATCCAACAACAACATACAAAAACCACCACATTTATTGAAAAAAAATTAGCGTTTGTCCGTATTTCGCGGACAAACGCCATTCCTTGTCTTTATCAGTCAAACATCAGACTTTTATTACTTGCTAACCTTGTTCAGAATAACATTGAATACCAGTGCAGCTGCTCCGAATGCGATGATCGCATAGAAGTTAGTCTGGTAGCTTCCGCCTGATGCTTCAAGCAGTTTTGATGAAATTGTCGGACCGATCAGCGATGCCGGGATCAGACTGAAGTTGGCAATACTGAAGTTGGTAGCGAAGTTCTTAGGACCATATGCAGCATTGATATATGCGGATGTGATCGTAGGATTTCCGCCGTAGCACATTCCCATCAGAATGAGTCCGATAATAACAGGAATCAGGGAATTGCTCATTCCGCCGATTGCCATGAGTACTCCGGAGAGTACGAGGAATCCGTTGTTGATGTATGAAATAGGCTTTCTGCCCTTTGCATCAAACATGGAACCTGTAAAGATACGACCTGCTCCGTTGAAGAGCGAGATGATCATTCCGAGAGCTGCAGTTCCGCCGAATGCGATGGAAATGCTTGCAGCACTGTTGATGACCAGAAGTCCTGCAGAGTTCATCAGAACGATCCAGATAGTAAACAGCCAGAACGCAGGAGTCTTGAGCATTTCTCCAGGTGTGTAGCTGCGTGGCTCGGATGCAGCCTTAGCTTCATCGTCTGCTTTAGCAGTCTTAACTGCAACTGGAAGAACTTCGCCTTCGCCAGGCAGTCTTACGAGTGCAGCACATGCCACCATTACAACTGCGATAGCGATACCAAGGATCCTGAATACAGGGAAAATGCCCATATTGCCGATCATTGCATTTACGATACTTCCAAGAATGAGTCCGCCGAATCCGAATCCCATGAGCATGATTCCGGATGCAAGTCCTACCTTGTCCGGGAACCACTTTGTGATGGATCCGATGATGGCATTGTAAGCATATCCTACTCCGCCTCCGCCTAATACTCCGTAGAAAATGTACAGCTTTGTCAGGCTGCCTGCTGCATCAGCTGCATTGAGCAGTGATACTCCGAAGAAGCCTGCGAAGAGTGCAACTGCGGAAATGAACAGTCTGAGCTTCAGGCTGAGTTTCTTACTGGTAAGTCCGCCCACAAATCCGCCAAGGCAGAAACATATCATCGAAATAGTAAATGTCATGGAGAGCTGTCCTACAGTCCATGTAGTGAACAGTTCACTGAACGGCGCTTTAAAAATTGACCATGCATAGATCAGACCCAGGAACAGCAGCGCCAGTGTTGATATTCCCAGGTACAACCATCTTTTCTTCATAATACCCTCTTAAATTTGTTTTTTAATTTTCAGGAACGTGTATCTCCTTAATGGCAAATTCCGTTCCCGATAGAACCTCTTTCATCTGACTGCCGCACTCCGGACACCTGCCTTTATTTTCAAGAACATTGTATATCTCAAAACAATCGAGACATTCCGCCATTCCCGGAACTGTCTCAATAATGAGTTCAGTATTCTCAAGCATGGTACCCTTTACGACAGCAGGATAAACTTTTCTGACATACGGCTCATAGACACCACTTCCCTCACCTACTGCGAAAACGATCTCGGCGATCTCGCTGATATCGTTCTCCTGTGCGAAAGCGATTATCTGGTCGCACGCAGCCATTACTACACCCATTTCATGCATAATTTTGATCTCCCTGTTTTAAAAAGCGGGCCCAAGGTCAGATCCTTCGGCCCGCTTCATCGATCAGTGCCGATCAGTTTTTCTTAAATGGCTTTACTACGATGTTTCCTGCTCTCTTGGCAAGAGTCTTGCCCATTACGCCAGGAATGATCTTCTCGTATCCGAGTGATCCCTCGTTGTGTACCTTCTTCAGTGAGATAGCATCGAACTTGCACTTTGTTGTGCAGATTCCGCAGCCAAGGCACATGTTGGTATCTACAACTGTAGCACCGCATCCGAGGCAACGGTCTGTTTCCTTCTTCAGCTGGTCTTCTGTAAATACCTCTCTGAGGTCGTTCATTGTGGATGTCTTCTTGCCCTTCTTTACGCCAGGCTTCTGACGAGGTGCTCTGTCATATGAGCTGAGGTCAGCATTGTCCTTATCGAGTGGCTTGTACTCGCCTGTAGGACGTCCGTAGTACAGATTCTGACCTTCGTGAACGTGTCTGTGCAGTGAGATAGCTGCTTCCTTACCTTCTGCGATAGCATCGATACAGAACTTCATTCCTGTTACGATATCTCCGCCGGCAAATACGTCAGGATCTGCTGTCTGCCATGTAAATCCGTCAGCCTCAACCAGGTTGCCCTTGCCAACTACGCACTTTGTTCCGTCGAGGACATTGCCCATGTCTGCGCACTGTCCAACGCATACCAGAACATAATCAGCATCTGCTGAGCATGTATTGTCGTTGTATGCAGGGTTGAATTTACCTGAACCGTCCTTGAGTGAGAAGCACTCCTTGAACTTGACGCCTGTAAGCTTGCCGTCCTTTACTGTGAACTCTGAAGGGCCCCAACCTGCGTGGATCTTGATGCCTTCAGCCTCGCACTCTTCGCGATCTTCTACGCCCATCGGCATGTTCTCATAACCTTCAAGGCAGTACATGTCAACGTTCTTAGCACCGCATCTTACTGCTGTACGTGCGATATCTGCTGCGATGTTTCCGCCGCCGATAACAACAACGTTGCCTGCAAGCTTGACATCATCGCCTCTGTTGACGCTCTTGATGAAGTCGAGTCCGGACAGAACGCCTTCAGCATCCTCTCCACTGATTCCGAGCTTTCTTGTGCCCTGGAGACCGATAGCTACATAGAATCCCTTGTAGCCCTGCTCCTTGAGCTGAGCGATAGTGATATCCTTGCCGACTTCAACGCCTGTCTTGAACTCTACTCCGAGCTCCTTCAGAACTTCGATCTCTGATTTTACTACATCCTTCTCAAGACGGAAGTTAGGAATTCCGAGAGTCATCATGCCGCCGAGCTTCTCTTCCTTCTCAAATACTGTAGGAGTGTAGCCCTTGCATGCCAGATAGTATGCACAAGTCAGTCCTGCAGGACCTGAACCGATGATAGCGATCTTCTCAGGATATGGCTTGCCGATCTGGTTGATCATTGGTGGAACATATCTGTGCTCAGCCTTCATATCCTGCTCAGCAATGAACTTCTTGACCTCGTCGATAGCAATAGGCTCATCGAGGCATCCTCTTGAGCATGCATCCTCACAACGTCTGTTGCATACACGACCGCAGATAGCAGGGAACGGATTGTTCTTCTTGATGAGTTCAAGAGCTTCACCGTATTTGCCCTGTGCTGCAAGCTTGATATATCCCTGTACAGGCAGGTGAGCCGGACATGACATCTTGCAAGGAGCTGAACCTGTGTCAACAACTTCCTTACGAGCTGTTCTGTAGTCTGTAGCCCACTGCTTGGAATTGAACATCCAAGGTGTATTCTGTGGCATTGCTTCCTTAGGTGCCTCAGGAAGTGGCTCTACTGTGCAGAGCTTCTGTCCGAGACGAAGAGCATTTACCTGGCAGTTCTCTACGCACTGTCCGCATGCAACGCACTTCTCAGGATCGACCTCAGATACATAGTTGGATCTGATAAGGTCAGGACACTTGAAGTATTCTGCGATTCTCAGGGAGAAGCATGAGCATCCGCAGCAGTTGCAGATAGCCTCAGCGTCGCCCGCTTTCTCTACGTTGTTGATCTCGTGTACGAGACCGTTATCTTCTGCTCTCTTCAGGATCTCGTATGCCTCTTCCTTGCTGATGAGTCTGTGGTGTCCTGCATCAGACATGGACTTTGCACTTCTGTTGAGGTACATGCACATGTCCTTCTCAAGGTGTCCGCATCCATCTCCCATCAGACGACGGGAACGACGGCATGAGCATGCTCCTACTGAAATGTACTCGGCATTCTCGATCAGATAGCTGAGTTCATCGAAAGTTGCTACTCTGTCACTGTTCTGGATGGATTCCTCAACAGGCATTACTCTCATGAGGCCCTGTCCTACAGGCAGGTTAGGTGCAAGAGCTGCAGTTCTTTCTCTTGTGTATCTCTCGAAGCACTCTCCGAGTACAGGATACTTGTTGCACTGCTCCTCATTTGCAAGGATACCTTCCATGATACCAGGTACCCAGATAGGGAAGAAATATCTTACGATATCGCCCTCGATATCTGTACGTACGATACCGACTCTTACGAGTTCCTCCAGCTGCTCAGTACAGTAATCTACAGGCTTCTTAACTCTCTTAGCAACCTCTTCTGCTGTACGAGGTGTACGGAGCTTGAGTCCCATAAATACCTCTGCCATCTCATCTGTAACGATAGGATCGCAGATCATGTACTCGGAGTCAGTCGGCTTGATTCCCAGGTAAGTACCGGATTCAACGCTTACCTTGGTAACCATCTTCATGATAGATTTTCTGAAAGCCATGATGGTTCTCCTTTCTCAACAAAAAACAAACCATGTGTTTATTTTTTAACTTTTGGATTTATTATAGCAAAAGTTAAAAGCACATAAAAGAAAAAGTGCAAAAAAACGACCCGCTTTTCTGATATGTACCCTCTTTCCTGGACACCCAGGAGGGAGGGTATTTTTATGCGCT
>JAKSSO010000060.1 GCA_024403055.1 Mogibacterium sp.
GGATGCGAACTGAATGTCTTCAATCTTAATCAGACCTAATTCCAGTTTCATGCTCAACCTCCTTTAAATAGTGATCTGCAACAGACTGTATTAATTGTCTATCGCACTGCTGATCAATGACAAGTCGATTTCGGCATAATCGTCCTTCATTGCTTGTGTGGCATTTACGCCTCTGTTAGGTCGCTCAACGAGTGCGAACTTGTCAAAGGTCATAATTGCCTCCTCCATGAGAATGATGTTGTCATAATCAACTTTGCCGGTCCGCTTTGATACAGCGATGCTCCTGTATGGTGTTTCATTAGGCTTGATGCTTCCCATCAGAGGATGGGTCAGGAGCTGATGCCCCACATGCAGCATGTCACGAACCTTAACAAGAACGTCTCTGTATGTGCCGTCGATCATAATGACCTCATATCCACGTTTTTCTTTGTAATAATCAAGTGTTTTGTTGTTGTTTGTAACAATTATCATCTTCGTAAATATGTGCCATTAAAAAGGACAGCTCAAACCAAACGGCTAAGCTGTCTCTGTCCGTTGTACCTGAGAGTTTATTATCCGGCATCGCCGGATAACTTTCACCTTCGGTGCACACTCACGGTGTGCTCTCCAGAGTTTTGTCCAGTTGCAGTCCCCACTACATGATCTAGTACCTGAGATATCTCAATACCGGCTGCCACCCCGATAGTGATTAACCCTTTGGTGCATATACAATATGCTCTCCTGCAACCTTTATCCAACATATTCTCACTTGTTAATATTTTACCAATACAGCATTGGTTTTTTCAATATCATTTTGATCAATTATTCAAAAAAACAACTCAATGCATTTTTGGCACTTTTTTATATATAGGTCGGTATGATATTATGCAACTGTCAATATCGGATCACTTAAGTTCCTGCATCCGAAGCTGTCACGCTTTACTGATGGCTTATATTCAGGCTTGAAACCATGGAAAAGACAGTACGTTTATATACTCGGCAAAATGATAAGACTCTTTCAGAGCTCGAACGCAACGGCAGAATAATCAATCGCCGCATGTATGTTCGCATGCATTTCGGTGATATGGCAGAACACTACATGGAGAGTTACGACTGGTTCACCGGGATCGCCTCTACCATGGTCCCAAAGCCGGATGATGTCACCGCATCCATATGGTGCACCACCAGTCACGAATACTGCCTGCGCCCGATAGAAGGAACAGTTGTATACATCCTTGATGTGCCGGAGTCTCAGGTAATATATTTTGATGAAGGCAAATGGGATTATGTTCTCAACAGGATATATATTCCGGAAAATGAAGAAGACCGTATATCTTATCAGAAGCATCTGAAAGATATCGGCCTTAACAACAGCTGGGACATATTCAGCCCAAAGTACGCCGGTGCATTCCCGCAGGAAGTTGAGCGAGTCCGTGAAAGCTGGAAACGCATATTCACCATTGATGAATGGCACATTTACAACGTCTGCGGCAACATCTGGGAGATCCGCAGCGAGTGGGTCCACAAGATAGTCCGCCCCGGCGAAGAGGTCATCCCTTAGCTTAAAGTGACCTTAACAGCCTTTTCAGGATGAAACTCGTTATAAAGGTCGTCGGAATTGTGTGATGTATAATCATTCAGCTGACGACCTTCTAATGTATATGTACATACATACTTTCTTCCGTCGAGAGTTACCCAGTGCTCCTCATCCCATGTCATGTATCCGACCTCATCGGATACCTTCTCTGCGAGGATGCAGTCAACCTGACGTCCGTCAATTATTTTCTGGATCAGTTCCTCTGTGCTGAGATCCAGTTCTTCCTTCTTTACTGTGTCGTAAACCTTCATGCCATTCCTCCATTTTTTAAAAACAGACATTAATGTGTACATCAGGGAAGCTCTGATGCTGTCGCGATACATCTCTTCTGTCCGGCACATCAGCCCCCTATGTATCAGCATTATACAAGTTTTTGTGAACCTGCTCAACATTAACAGTCATCTCCGCAGCCGCTGATGCATGCAGATAGTCTTTCCGAGCATAGTCATTGTTATAGTCAATGAAGTACCAAAACATCCTCCCATCTGTTATTATTATAAAAACTTTGACTTAAAGGCGGTGTAAACATGGATCATTCAAAAGTTTATGAGAAGCAGCATGGATACTTCATGACCGGGGCGACCAGGTCAGATGGGTCCCGCATAGAAGCTCTGAACAAGCTGCGCGGAGCCATCAGAAAATGGGAAGTAAGGATAGATCAGGCCATGATGAATGATCTGCATAAGCATCCTTCTGAAGTCTATATGTGTGAGCTGGCGCTCGTGCTCGAAGAGATCCGCTATCATAAAAAGCATCTCAAAAAATGGATGAGCGATCAGCGTGCCGCTACGCCGCTTACGCAGTTCAAGGGAAACAGTTTCACTACTGCAGAGCCATATGGTTCCGTGCTTATCGCAAGTCCGTGGAACTACCCCGTACAGCTGTGTCTGTCACCACTTGTCGGTGCCATCAGTGCGGGGAACACCGCAGTGATAAAGCCGTCTGCTCAGACTCCGGAAACCAGCCGATTGCTCTCGGAGATGATCGCTGAGACTTTCGATCCGTCATATGTCACAGTCGCAGAGTGCAGTCGTGATAGCGCGGATGCCCTGTTCGATCAGCCGTGGGATCTGATCTTTTTCACAGGCAATGCTTCGGCTGCAAAGAAGATCTGTGCAACTGCAGCAAAGTATCTGACCCCTGTCGTCACAGAGCTCGGAGGCAAAAGTCCTGTCATCGTTGACAAAACAGCCAATATTCCGACAGCTGCGAAGAGGATCGCCTTTGGCAAAGTGCTGAATGCCGGTCAGACCTGTGTGGCGCCTGACTATTGCTTCATACACAGATCTGTCTTGGATGAATTCGTGGGAGAATATGAAAAAGCCCTTAAGGCGTTCTTCCCTAAGGGCGATCACGATCAGATGGTACACATAGTCAGCAAGAGGCATTATGACAGAGTTAAAAGCCTTATTACTGATGCGGGCACAGTCGCACTCGGCGGCGGTTTTGATGACAGCACACTTTTCATTGAGCCGACACTGCTCACCGGTATCACAACTGAAGACAGGATCATGAATGAGGAGATCTTCGGCCCGATCTTCCCTCTGGTCACATTTGATGACCTCGATACGGTGATCGATCATATCACTTCCAGGCCTAAGCCTCTCGCTCTCTATCTGTTCACTGAAGATCGAAAGGTCGAGAGGAAAGTTCTCAATACATGCTCATTCGGCGGAGGCTGCATCAATGATGTTATCATGCATCTGGCCACTACGAGCATGCCTTTCGGCGGTATCGGCAATTCCGGAAACGGAGCATATCACGGCAGGCAGAGTTTTGACACATTCTCACACCGCCGCAGCATCATGAGAAAAGCCACCTGGATCGACCTGCCGATAAGATACATGCCTTACAGCAGGCTTACAGAGAAGATCGTAAAGGTCGCGATGCACTGATCAGCCGGTTGGCCGCTCAAGCCGGGATAACTTACAGTTTAGCTCGCTGCCAGGATCCATCCTCCGATTTGACCAGAACTTCTTCGTAGGCGTTTTGATCCCTGTTAACAGCAATACTGTCAGTATCATCGTTGAGTTCAAATGTAAATGACTCTTTTTCGCCGATCCTGCCATTTAAACCGCCAAAGGCCGAATAGCAATCCAGCTGCAGTTCCCCGCCCTGCTGCTGACGGACCTTAACATCACGAATATGCCCCACGGAGGAGACCACACCTATATTGAGTGTTATTTCTTTTCCGTCAGCCGATACAGAATAATCATTAATAACTGCCGATGTATTCTTCATGAAGCCGGTGCCTGCAAAATACACAACGGCCAGAACACAAACAGCCCAAAACAGGATCTTTAAACACTTCTTCATATTCTTTCTAACAGGACCTCCAGTACTCCGCTGCATACCATGCCGCTGAGTTCCACTTTTATCTTGCCTTCGCCGACTGTATGCACGCAGGTTCTAAACTCAGGGTCAGACATCAGTTCAGCTGCCAGTTTTATGGTTTCCGCTTCAGCAAGGCCTCCGCCGATCGTTCCGACCTTACTGCCATCATGGTAGATGACCATTTTGGTTCCGGGATCTCTTGGTGAAGCTGTCTTCTTCCTTATCAGTGTTGCCAGTATTGAAGGACTCTTGCCACCGATAACAGCTTCAAGCATCTCATCAGTCATAGCCTCGCCATGCTGAACTTTGGCATTCTTGATCTGTATGATCTGGCCGACGATCGCAATTGCGATCTCTTCAGGTGTCTGTGCATTGATGTCAAGACCGATAGGAGTATTAAGCTTGTCAAACAGTCGAAGGTCAAAGCCTTTCGCATCCAGGTTCCCTTTGATCGCATTGACCTTCTTTTCTGATCCCAGCATTCCAATGTACGCAGACTCAAGGGGAAGCAGCACCTCGAGATTCATCTGATCCAGCGCATGTGCTCTCATCATCGTTACGATGAAGACATCGTCTCCGCCCTTGAGCGACTTCAGATTCTCCGCAACAGCTCCTTCGATAACTATATCTGCACCGGCCTGTCTTGCAAGCTCCGCGAGCTCAGGTCTGTCTTCATAGCAGTAATATTCTGCAGCATTACTTTGCCTGCCGAAGTCACCATGGACTGCACTATCTGCGGAAGGCCCAGTTCAATGCATTCCGCAACTCTTGACCGAGGTTCATCGTCATCATCGGTCAGTCCTGCCGCTCTCTTCGTCAGTTTGATATGAAGATATGCTGACGAAAGCACATTTGCCGCAACAGTTGCAACCGCAACGCCCGCGATCCCCATATCAAGAACAACTATAAACAGCAGATCCAGTCCTATGTTGACACAGCTGGATATCGCTATGCCTCCCAGCGGCCTCTTGCTGTCTCCCATGCCCCTCAGCGCTCCGGACTGCAGAGCATATAACGAGGTAAAAGGCACACCGAGGAATACGATCCTGAGATACGCAGTTGCACCTTCCATCAGTGTATCCGGAGTGTTTATGAATTCCAGTATCCGGTTTGCGCCAATGACTGCCAGTATCGTTATACCGACAGATACAGCCAGAATGATCATGTAAAAATCTCTTATCATTCTCTTAAGTTCGGAATTCTTTCCGGCACCATAGAGGTGCGAGGCGCTTATTGAACATCCTCCGGATATGGCTACCTGGACAAGAGTGCATATATCTATTATTGAGCTCACACTGTTTACCGATCCAAGAGCCTCTTCATTAATGAAATTGCCCAGTATCAGTCCGTCCACAAAAACATATGACTGCATCAGGACGCTGGTCGCCAGCAATGGCAGCATGAACATCAAAAAGGCGGGAATCAGCTTCCCGTCTGTAATACTGTATTTAGAATTATTCAGCCCTGTGTTTCTCATCAGCTACATGCTCATGGGACACGCTTTGGTTCCATCGTCTTCTCTTTTCTCAGCTCTTACCAGCACCATTTCAGCTGTAACACTAACAGCGATCTCCTCCGGTGTAGTTGCCTTGATATCTAATCCTATCGGAGTATGCACCCCTGCGATCTTGTCTTCGCTGATGCCTGCTGCACGCAGCCTTCCATACACGACTGCCGTCTTCTTTGAAGAGCCTATCACCACCACACCTGCGGTCTCGATCATCACCACCTG
>JAKSSO010000061.1 GCA_024403055.1 Mogibacterium sp.
GTTCCGACGGCAGTGTTCTGACAGCCGGTGCAAATTATCAGGGTCAGTGCAATACAGACGGATGGAACCTGAAATAAACAGAAGATGCTATCAAAGAAGACAGCAAAGGAGGAGCCATGATAGGAAGACAAGTGATCGAAGTAAATAAAGGGTTTTCGCTGGATGAACTTTTACAATTCATGAATGAAAACTGGGATACTGAAACACATTGCAAGTTCATAAAGGGCAGACCTACAGCAGCCTCTATAGAAGAATATATTCTTCTTCCGGCAACACCGAATTATATGGTGATCGCATATCCGAGAAAAGCAGGAGGACTTTTTAACAAGGCAAATAAGGTGATCTTATCTGTGTGTGATACGCCGGAGGGCGTTAAGACGGAGATTATCGAGAGCATTCCATCCGGAAACGTTTTTTTCGGTGCGCTCAAGATCGGCCTTGTAACGTCAAAAGAGAAAGAACGAAAAGGACCGGCAGAAAAAATTCTGCAGTATTATACAGAATACATGAAGGAACTTCTTGAAAAGGCAGGTTATCTGTAGATACACGCATAAAGAAATCTTAATTGCAGAAGATAGAAAATCAGGATTTCTTACACAGAGTAGTAGCTGATACTATTTCATTGTGCATAAGGTTGAAAAAAGGCTAGCTGTCGGAGTTAAAACAGCTAACCTTTTTCATTGCCCACGTCTATAATAATCGTGCGTTTGCGAAGGGCTCCGAGGGACACCGGGAGCATCAACGCATCGTCAAACCCAGTGATTGCAACGGGTGTGAAGGTTCGAATCCTTTCATCCGCACCATTATTTAGCAAGATCCATCCGGATATTGTTTTTTTATTGGAATTTCAACGTGACATCGCGGGAGCTTTGATGAACAGCCTGACCTGATCTATGCAGTTCCCAAATTGTTTCTAACAGAGTGTTCAACTTGTTATTGCAATTTTTGAAAAAATTTTGGTATAAAATATACAGGAAATGATAAGGAGGCGGCGACATGGAGACCTGGATCGCCGCTATTTTAGGAAGTGCATTGAGAACATCTATACATGAAAATGGGTTTATTCGTAGCAGTTTGGGAGTATGTATTCTAGCCCTCTTTTGCTGTGCATTATGGGGTAGTGCGTTTTCTGTGATAAAAATAGGATACGAACTGTTTGGCGTCGGATCAGGCGACTCTGCATCTCAGATTCTATTTGCAGGATGCAGATTTACACTTGCCGGAATGCTTGTTATTGCTTTTGAGAGTATAAGAAGTCGTTCATTTATCAGACCTAAACGCTTCTCGTTTTCGAAGGTGCTGATACTTGCACTATTTCAGACGATTCTTCAGTATATTTCATTTTATGTAGGGCTGGCTCACACTGCCGGCGTCAAGGCATCAATTATCAATGGTACCAGTAATGTGTTTGCGATCTTGTTAGCTGTTTATCCTTTCAGAATTGAAAAACTTTCATTTCTGAAATCCCTTGGGTGTGCATTTGGCTTATGCGGTCTTATCATAGTCAATCTACAGGGATTGCAATTTGATCTTAGCTTCAGCTTCATGGGTGAGGGCTTAATGATCATGACAGCTGTTGCCGCTGCTGTTTCTACTGTTCTCATACGCATCTTCTCCGAGAGTGAGAATCCTGTAGTGCTGAGCGGCTATCAGTTCTTTACAGGGGGCATAGTGCTGATTCTCATGGGAATTGTGATGGGCGGTTCTCTTCACCCTGCGAGTGCAAGTGCATATTTGATATTGTTTTATTTGGCATTGGTATCATCGGTGGCTTATTCGTTATGGGGAATACTGCTGAAATACAACCCGGTATCAAAGGTTACTGTTTATGGTTTCATGACTCCCGTTTTCGGAGTCATTCTGGCAGCTTTGCTGCTAGGAGAATATGATCAGTTGAATATTCTCTGTCTGATCGCTCTTGCATTGGTTTGTCTGGGAATAATCCTGACAAACAAGGCAAATGCCGATGAATAAGAATAAGTAAAGGACTGAAAATGACTATTCATGTTCAGATCGATCCGAAAACGATAAATACACAGACGTAATTTATGATCCAGGACCATATCTTTCGGGATATGGTCTTTTTGTAAGGAAATCGTAATAATTATGATAGCTGTTTTGTAATATACTTATACTATGATCAGACTTGAGGATCGAAAGGAGAATGCCATGGCAAATATTCTGGTAGTGGATGATGACCGCGAGATCGCAGGGGCTATCGAGATATATCTGAAGAATGAGGGCTACAGCGTGACCAAGGCTTATGATGGTTTTGACGCACTTGAGGCGGTTCGAAACAACGATATCGACCTGATTCTGATGGACATCATGATGCCACGGCTCGATGGCATTCAGGCCACCATGAAGATAAGAGAGGAACTCAACATTCCGATCATCATGCTTTCGGCCAGGTCTGAGGATTATGACAAAATAACAGGGCTGAATGTGGGTGCGGACGATTACATTACCAAGCCTTTCAATCCTCTTGAATTAATTGCAAGGGTCAGAAGCCAGCTGCGTCGCTACAAGATGCTCGGCAGTGCGGTCGAAATGAACGATGAGCACATATACAGAAGTGGCGGACTCGTCATCGACGACAAGGCCAAAACAGTAGTTCTGGACGGCGAGGCTATCTCGGTCACTCCGACAGAGTACGGGATCCTGAAGCTGCTCACCGAAAATGCCGGACAGGTATTCAGCATAGATCAGATCTACGAAGCTGTGTGGAAAGAAGAAGCCTACAGTGCGGAGAACACTGTAGCGGTGCACATCAGGCGAATTCGTGAGAAGCTGGAGATCGACCCGAAGAATCCGCGTTACCTGAAAGTAGTATGGGGCGTTGGATACAAGATAGAAAAGATCGGAGGAAAGAAATGAATCTGAATACCAGGAAAGGAATATATGGGGTGCTCTCTGTGCTGACCCCGATCATCGGTACAGTCTGCGGAGTTCTCGGAGGAGTCCTGTTTTCTGTCGCTAACATGTATGAACCATCCCGGGACGAGATACTGCATTGGAAGGAATATGAACCTATGTATACCAATGCCGTACACTTCGTTTCGGAGGCTGATGCGAAGGCTTTTATCGGGAAGTACGGGATCTGGCTGATCGTACTTGCACTCGTTTTTGTGGCGGCGGTCGTTGGTCTGTGCATTCTGACCGGCCATTTTGGCGAAAAAAAAGACGGGGTGAAACTGAACAGCTTCGATCGTGTGTGGACTGAGCTGCAGATCGTACTGTTCGCGCTGGCAGCATGCGTTGCGGTATATTGTGCAGTACCGATCTACAAGATTGTTCCGGCGACGAAAATGTTCAGCTTCTATGAGCCGTTCATTCCGAACGATTACGTTTTTGATCCGATGCCGAATTCGAGCATGCTCGTGTTGGCGGTTGCGGCAATGCTGGCATGTGTGGAACTGGCACTGGTGCTGCTGATCAGCATGGTAAAGAAGATCAAAGCACGTGAATTTCTCAGGACTGCGCTGCTCGGCAAAGCGGAGATGCGACTGGTAACGGGTGTGCGCAATGTCTGGGACAAGACAACTCTGCCGGATGATGACAATGGCCATGCCAGCAAACAGCTCAGACTTAAGTATATCGTCGTGCCGATCGGCATGATCCTGCTGGCGATGACATGGGTAGGCGCGATCGTGGATCTAATCATTATTTTTGCGATCGTTCCGAGCAAGATCAGGAAGTATCTGGACATTCGCCGTGGAGTTGCTGCAGTGAAAGACGGTGATCTGGCTTACCGGATCGCGACTGAGACAAATCAGAGAAACGGAGGCCCGGCCAGCGACTTAGACAAACTTGCCGATGATATTAATCAGATCACAACAGCTACCGATGCAGCTGTTCAGAATGAGCTGAAGAATCAGCGGATGAAAACGGATCTGATCTCTAATGTGTCGCATGATCTCAAGACCCCGCTGACCTCGATGATCAGCTATCTGGACATCCTGAAGAAAGAGGGCCTTGACAGTCCTCGCGCACAGGAGTATCTCGACATAGTTAATGAGAAGACGCAGAAGCTCAAGACTCTGACAGAGGATCTCTTTGAGGCGGCAAAAGCTTCGAGTGGCAATATCCCGTGTGAGATCACTACGATCGACCTTGCTGACATGCTCGAGCAGGAACTCGCCGAGATGTGTGATCTCCTGAATGAAAAAGGACTGGAATTGATCAAAACGGTCAGGGCTTCAAAAACCGAAGTCCGAGCTGACGGCAGGCTTCTGTCACGAGTGATCGAGAACCTGCTTGCCAACGTCAGCAAATATGCACTGGAAAAAAGCAGAGTGTACATTGACCTGACAGATACGGGCGATGACCGTGTGCGCCTGGATATCAAGAACATCTCCCGCGATCAGCTGAACATCTCACCTGAGGAACTGATGGAACGATTTACAAGAGGAGATGATTCCAGAAACACCGAAGGCTCGGGACTTGGGCTCGCCATCGCAAAAGACCTTACACACCTCATGGGAGGTGCCTTTGATATCACTATAGATGGTGACATGTTTAAAGCCAGTGTGCTATTATGAAAATATCTATAAAATAACAGGAGCGGAGTCTGCGAGATGAGAAAACTGATCTCCGTATTATTGGCGGTATTTATGGCATTGCTGTTATGCACCGCTTGTGCTTGCGATAAGCTGGAATATAACGGAAACCTTGGCTATGACTTCAATAATGTGAAGAATAAAGAAATCACCTCTAATGCATATCATTCCAACACGAAAGACGGTTCATGGGAGCAGTTAGTACGCTTATACCCTATATCTAACAGAGGAGATGTGGCGACTCTTGAGGATGTCACCCTGGATAAACCGTATGACAAGGATGGAGTTCTCGGCAACCTGGATAACATATTGATAACTGTTGTAATGAAAAGATGAAAACACCTCTGTAGAGAAGGAGCATGACAGTAGATTGTTTTTCATGATCGCTTTGGTGTGCCTTGGTCTTATGATCCTTCATTTTATCACCTGGGTCTTGTTTTATTTTGCATATAAAGCAGGAATGGGATCAGAAAGCATTGGAAAAACACTATCGCATATCGGGGTATATATCTGGAGTATATTCCCTGTCGCTGCCGGAATAGAATCAGGAATCGATATAATATTCGGGGTGCTTGATAAGAATAAGAAAAAGATCAAGCGAGGGGCTATCCTGCTGTTTCTGACGGTGGTCTTAAGAATAGTAGGCCCGATGTTATATATGACTATGACTGTGGTCATATAGTGCATGTTACGAGTTGCGAAATATCGCAGCTCATTTTATTTCGCACCATTCATAAGTATTTTGATTTGATATATATTAAGTACAAAGCAAACGGAGAGGTGACGATTATGAGAAAAGATTAATTTGAACTTCTGCTCGATGATGAACATTATGATCTCATCGTGACTTCCTTGATAGGGATGAAGAACAAGCTGACCAGAGAAGGACGATATACAGATGCAGTTGACGATGCACTGATCATGTTCCTGACAGCAAAGAAGAAATATATATAACGAACACAGAGAGCAGTGATATGTACCCTCTTTCCTGGACACCCAGGAGGGAGGGTATTTTTATGCGCTAT
>JAKSSO010000062.1 GCA_024403055.1 Mogibacterium sp.
AGCCTGTGCTGAACAGAGTGCTGCCAAAGTTCAGTGCAACGGCAGGAGCTTTACTGAAGACGACGCTTGCTTTTACCATGGCAAAGGGTGCTGAGAGCAGCAACGCGCTTCCTGCTGAGGCATGGGTAGTGGGAAATATGAGGTCATCGCATCATCAGGGAGAAAAAAACTCCGTTGAAGCTATAAGGAAAATTGCAGAGAAGTTTGATATAGAACTTGATATATTCGATCCGGGCGTTGAATCAAGATTGACAGATTACAAGGGAGAGGCATTCAGACTTGTTGAGGAGGCTACCAGAGCAGCACTGCCGAATGTTGATGAGGTCGTGCCATATATTATGACAGGAGCATCCGATTCCAGATTTTATGATGAGGTATCCAACCAGTGCATAAGATTTCTTCCGTTCACAATTAATGAACAGCAGCTGGAATCCATACATGGCATAAATGAGAACATGAGCATAGACGCACTTATTCCTGCTGTGGAGTGGTACAGATATATGATGAAGAAAATGTAACAGGATCTAAAGCGTCGGAACAATATAGGGAATAAAAAGACTTTTACTCAGAGAAGGGGAAACGATGAAATCAGAAAAAGAAGGACTGAATATCAGCGCCAGATCATTTATTGTAGCTATTGCCATTATTCTGGCACTCATGATAGGGACCTACATGCTTACACTGGTACTTCCGGGAGGCGAATATGCGAGAATTATCGACAGCAACGGTAATTCGATCATCGACACAGCAGGTGGATTCAAGTATGTCGATGGGGGCATTTCTTTCTGGAAATGGCTGCTTTCACCAATTCTTGTTCTGACTTCCGAGGGATCCGGAACGATCATAGCGGTGCTTGCTTTTCTGCTGATAATAGGCGGGGTGTTTAATGCGCTTACAGAATGTGGTTTGATGAACTACATGCTTGGCAAGATCGTGCACAGATTCGGATCGGTTAAATACAGGCTTATGGCGATACTGTGCTTTTTCTTGATGGCTATGGGATCTCTGGTAGGATCCTTTGAAGAGGTAGTACCTATGTCTCCTATCGTTGTAGCACTTTCTGTTGCTCTCGGATGGGATGCCTTAACGGGTGTAGGCATGTCTCTGCTTGCCGCAGGCTGCGGATTTGCTGCCGGGGTAGCAAATCCCTTTACCGTTGGTGTTGCACAGGGCCTTGCGGGTCTGCCTATGTTCAGCGGAATGTGGTTGAGACTGCTTTCCTTTGCCCTGATATATCTGCTTTTGCTCGCCTTTCTCAGGCACTATGCAAAGAGAATAGACAGGTCTTCAGCCTCTGATCTGAAAGGGAACAGGATCGAGAATGATTACGTACAGGATGAGAGAATGGATAAGGCATTGGTGTGTTTTGCCTCGATTCTGGGGATCGGCATAATGACAGTGCTTTGCTCCGGCTTCATAGAATTCCTTCAGGATTATACAATGATCATTGTTGCTCTGATGTTCCTTGTTGCCGGCATAGTTTCAGCACTCGTTACCGGAATGGCCGGCAAGCAATTGGGAAAGTCTTTTATGAGCGGTCTTGTTGCCATTTCACCATCTATAATCATGATACTGATGGCTTCATCGATCAAATACACTCTGGTGGAATCCAGGATCCTTGATACAATGCTTCATGGTGCTGTAAGTGCTGCAGAGTCCATGCCTAAGGCAGAAGTGATTATCTTCATATACTTTATATGTCTGGTAATGAATTTCTTTATACCTTCAGGTTCGGCAAAAGCATTTCTGCTCATTCCGCTTATCGTGCCTATTGCACAGATTTTCGGGATCAGTGCACAGCTTTGCATTGTTGCATTTGCTTTTGGTGACGGATTCAGCAATGTGTTCTATCCGACTAATCCGGCACTGCTGATCACGCTTGGGCTTTCTGATGTGGGCTATGGTCAGTGGGCTAAGTTTTCATGGAAATTCCAGTGCCTCAACCTGATCCTCACATCAGCGCTGCTGCTCTTCGGCCTGGCTGCGGCTTATTGATCGGGCTATCAAGACAGGGAAACTCAAAAAACTCCCGACATGTTCAGACAAGTCGGGGGTTCTTTTTAATGCTTTTTATCTTCTTTCAGGCCGCGTGTCAGTCCCACCGCTGCACCTATTTCTACAAATATGAATGGGAAGGCTCTGACTATCGCCAGGGTCTCCATGGTGGTCAGGGCATCCTTGCTTCCTATCATCAGTACTATCGCAAATAATCCTTCAAGAATGCCCCACATGAGAAGTGTCTTCTTTGACGGATCCAGAGTTCCGTTTTCACTGAATATACCAAGTCGAGCAAGCAGTGGAGTGATTGATGTATTGATCGAAAGAATATGATACAATACCCACATGTAAATTCCTGAGTGCGAGATAATTTACGAATACGAAACCGTATAAAAATAAGGAGTATAAATCATGAAATTCAATGTTACAGGAATGGGATGCTCAGCATGTTCAGCCAAGGTCGAGAAGGCCACTGCAGCTGTTGAAGGCGTAGAGGCAGTTGCTGTAAGTCTGCTGACAAATTCGATGCAGGTAGAGGGAAACTTCGATGCTGCAGCTGTATGCGAGGCAGTAAAGGCTGTAGGATTCGGTTGCGAAGAGGCCTTGCCCAGTAAATAGTCATTATTCCGAGAAACTGGCAAAACAGGAAGAACAGTTAAAAGACAGCGACACACCGCAGCTTCGCAAGAGGTTGCTGTGGTCGCTTGTTTTGCTTGTAATACTCATGTTCTTCAGCATGGGACACATGCTGTGGGCAGGTGCCGCTTGGGCTGCAGGCGTGAAGCCGATGACCATCGGATGCATTCAGATGACATTGGCTCTGTCGATCATGATCATAAACAGAGCATTCTTCGTTAACGGGTTTAAGAGCGTGCTGCACGGAGCGGCAAACATGGATACACTCGTGGCACTTGGTTCAGGTGTTTCATTTCTGTGGAGTGTGTATGTGCTCCTGAAGCCTGAAACAGAGCTCAGTTCACTGTATTTTGAATCAGCAGCGATGATACTGACACTGATCACAGTAGGAAAGATGCTGGAGGCAAGATCCAAGGGCAAAACGACCAATGCGCTCAAAGATCTCATAAAACTGGCACCTGAGACTGCACGTATACTGCGTGACGGTGACGAGATCGAGGTCCCTACAGACGAAGTCCAGATCGGTGATGTGATAATCGTCAAAGCAGGTGAGAAGATCCCTGTTGATGCGGAGATCATCGAAGGCCATACAGCAGTTGATGAGTCTGCACTGACGGGAGAGAGCATGCCTGTCGACAAGAAGAAGGGCGATAGCATCAGTGCGGCAACGATAAGCCTGTCGGGATATGTCAAAGCTAGAGCAACACGTGTCGGAGAGGATACGACTCTGGCACAGATCATAGAACTTGTTTCTGATGCGGCCGCTACCAAGGCGCCTATTGCTAGAATGGCAGATAAAATAGCAGGTGTTTTCGTTCCGATCGTTATCGGCATTGCGATCGTCGTATTTGCGATATGGATGTTCATAGGTGTAGGAACAGCTGCGGCTCTGACGAGGGCAGTTGCGGTGCTCGTCATCTCATGTCCATGCGCGATGGGACTGGCAACACCGGTTGCTATCATGGCAGGAAGCGGAGCGGGAGCAAGAAGGGGAATACTGTTCAAGACGGCAGCTTCGCTTGAAGAGACCGGAAGGATAGAGATCGTTGCGTTAGACAAGACGGGTACACTGACCGGAGGTGAGCCTGCTGTTACAGACGTATATATGGCTGAGGGCATTAAAGAGGAAGAACTGCTCGATGTAGCTGCGGCTCTTGAGGCCAGATCGGAGCATCCGCTTGCCAGAGCCATCTGCAAATATATTAAAGTGATGACGACCAGGATCAGTGATTTTGAAGAGGTTCCGGGAAAAGGTGTTCAAGCGTTTATTATAGAAGGCAGAGATGCTGTTCCTATCGTCGGAGGCTCCGCGAAATTCGTGCTTACAGCTGCAGGTATGAATGAGACAGGCGTTGAGGAACTTCTGGGTTCGGCAGAAACCATACTTACAGGCGAGAATGCTCTGTTCAATGATCTGGCAGCAGTGTCCGGTCAGGACAGCCCGGAGTGCCGGCTTATTCTGAGCATAGCTCAAGCACAGAAGGACACTGAAGAATACTCATATATGGGCAAAACGCGCATCTATTTCACCAAAGGACGCGTTCTGCTGGGCGTAATAGCTGTTGCTGATTCCATAAGAGAAGACAGTGCAGCCGCGGTCGCAGAACTCAAGGTACTGGGCATTCATACAGTAATGCTGACAGGTGATAAGAAAGCTGCAGCTGAGGCTATTGCAGCTGAGGTAGGCGTGGATGAGGTAGTTGCGGAAGTATTGCCGGACGGCAAGGAGGCAGTTATCAGACAGCTGATGGAGAAGGGCAAGACGGCAATGGTCGGCGATGGCATCAACGATGCACCGGCGCTCACCCGTGCAGATGTCGGAATCGCGATCGGCGCCGGCACTGATGTGGCCCTGGACTCCGCAGACGTCGTCCTGGTCCACAGCAGCATCGCCGACCTGGCAGCTGCTATCAGACTCGGCAGGAAGACTCTGAGAATAATCAAGCAGAATCTATTCTGGGCATTCTTCTACAATATTCTTCTGATACCACTTGCGGCAGGCGCATATACGGCACTGTTCAACGGCTGGACATTATCACCTATGATAGCAGCTGCAGCAATGAGCCTGTCGAGCTTCTGCGTATGCACTAATGCATTAAGGCTAAATAAGGGGTATTAATATGGAGATCAGACTGCTGACAAGAGACGAATTAAGCAGCGCACTTGAACTTGTGTGGAAGGTGTTCTGCGAATACGAGGCTGTTAATTATACAGAGACTTCCAAACAGGTCTTTTATGATGCAATTCACTCAAAAGAATATCTGGACATGCTCACTGCCTATGGTGCATTTGACGGGGATGAACCGGTTGGAATAATTGCGAGCAGGAACGAGGGCAGTCACATAGCATTGTTCTTTGTTGAAGGGGCATATCACAGACAGGGGATCGGTCGAATGCTGTGGGAAACCATGCTTGAGAACAGTACGGCTGACATCATCACGGTGCACTCGTCACTATACGCAAGTGAGGTATATAAAAGGCTGGGGTTTAAGCAGACAGGCGAAGAAACAACAGATGGCGGAATAGTGTATATTCCAATGGAATACCATCATTTCATGGACATCTCCGGCTATAAAGAAAGTATGACCGGTTTGATACGAAAGGATATGAAAGATCTTAAGGAATTCCGCTAGATTTCTTTCTTATAGGCTAAGAAGTA
>JAKSSO010000063.1 GCA_024403055.1 Mogibacterium sp.
CAGCAGCGAAACAAGTGCATGCTTTATCGTTGGCATTTTTTTTTCTCTCTCTTCAATGAAAATGTTTTTCATGTGACAGTGTTTTCCTTTCTTTCCTTCGATCTGTTCAGATCGTTCCGCCCTCTATTATTCGATCAGGCCTGCTTTTCAGGACCGATGAACTCTCTCAGTACGGCATTCGCAGGCACAGCCGAGGTCTCCTCGATCTTATCAAAGTACTTCATGAATGTCAGTATCCTCTGTGCCTCCGCATACTGTGTGCTCGATTCAGGGATGGCTTCGAGCAGAGGCTCAGCGAACGACTTCAGCATGTTTGTCTCATATACCGTGCTCGAATTGAATACAACATCGGCAGATGAGCTGTACGGGAAAATATTCACGCTCTCTCCTGCTCTGACTTTAGGCCATGCTCCGAGAGTCGCCTCAGCATCATATCCTCTGTACTGATTGTCCCTTACCATGCGGCGGAGCAGCCTCGCATCAGCCGTGGAAATCCTGTTGTGCCTGTCTATGGCTATCTGAGTCAGCGGGCTGATATAGATCTTGAACTTGTCTTCTCTCGGAATGTTTTCAGTCAGTACGTCATTGAGGCTGTGGATACCCTCTATCACAAGTATCTGTCCTTTCTTAAGCGCCGTGATGCGCTTTCCGAAGACCTTTGTGCCGTTGACAAAATCGAATTCCGGCAGATCGACCTCTTTGCCTGAGAGCAGATCCTCCATCTGGCGGTTGAACAGTTCAAGGTCTACAGCTCCAAGGCCCTCAAAGTCAGGTTCTCCGTCCGGGCCCAGCGGTGTCATCCCTCTTTCCACAAAGTAGTCGTCTGTTCCCAGATAAAGCGGATCCTCTCCTGTAAGTCTGCCGATCTCAGCGCATATTCTTTTTGCTGTCGTTGTCTTGCCGCTGCTCGACGGTCCTGCTATGAGAACGATCCTCTTGTGCTCTTCGACGATCTTCCCGGCATATTCCTCGAGCAGTCTCGACTGGAGCCATTCGCTCTCTCTGATGATCCTGTCAGCATTGCCGTTTCTGATCTCTCTGTTGATGTCCGACAGATAGTTTATTCCCGTATACTTGCGCATGCGCCTGCACTCGGCATATGCTTCATACAGTTTATCATCGTCTCTGTATTCAGGTATGGTATCCCCGTGCAGTGCATTCGGCAGTCTGAGCAGCAGACCGTTGCGATATGGTCTCAGCTCGAACCTGGTGATGTATCCCGATGACGGAAGCATGACGGAATACATGCAGTTTCTGTAGTTGTGGAGCTCGGCTATCTCGACAGTCTCATCAGCCGGACGCGCGGCCAGGAGCTCTGCTTTTTCAGGATAGCCCAGGGACTCCCATTTCTCGGCAGCATGAGCTGCAGTATCCCTTTCGATGACTATCTCGCAGTCTTTTTCGATGATCTTCTCCATCTTGTCCCTGATCTTGTGGATATCAGATGTCGTCAGCTTCGCTCCTCCGAGATTTATATAGCTGTAATATCCCTGATTAAGGGAATTGCCGATAGTCACATCAGCATGCTCAAAAACGCTTTTTACTGCCTTGAGGTAAATCAGGATGGCCGTGTTGTGATATGCGCGCTCATCCGTAAATGTCTTTATTCTGAATTCATGTTCCATATCTGTTCTCTTCCTCGTTTATCATTTCTGCGCGTCCTGCCTTATGCGCACAGCATCTGCATTGTAATTGGTATTTTACCATATTATGCGCATTTATTGAATGCACACTGTTTTTCATTCTCTGAGGCGCCCGGCGGAGGCCATTTTCATTTGACTAACACAAGTCCATGCATTAAAATGAAACTGATATACGAGAATCAGTTTCTTGTAGTGAATATCAACAAAACATCAGTTATTTCCGTTTCTAAGGAGGGATAATACATGAAGAAGGAATATGAACCTCTATTTACGCCTTGGAAGATCGGCAATGTCGAGATCCCTAACAGGATCGTTCAGACATCCATGGGCGGCACATCGCTCTTCGGATGGCTCGAGCCTTGCCACTTCGACAAGGAGGCTGCTCACCATATCCTCGGACGTGCACAGGATGGCGTTGGTCTGGTGCTCCCGGGAATGCAGTGTGTCAGAGACACGATGGGCAGAAGATGGCTCTATCAGAACAAGAAGATGTTCAAGGATCTTGCCGAATGGATGCCTGAATTCCACAAGACAGGCTCCAAGCTGTTCATCCAGCTCGCCGGCGGATTCGGCCGTTCGATGGCCATCAACGATATGTTCGTCAAAATGCTTGAGAACAAGGCATTCGGCGCCATATCCAAGCCTGTAATAGACATCGAATACTGCTGTGCTTCAGCAGGCGAAACTCCAAACAGATGGTATCCTTCGATCAAGTCCAGAATGATGACTATCGATGAGATCCACGAGATGGTAGATGCTTTCGCAAAGACAGCCAAGCTCTGCAAGGATGCAGGCGTTGACGGAGTTGAGATCCACGCCGTTCACGAGGGTTACCTTCTCGACCAGTTCACGATCGCAAACATGAACTACAGAACCGACGAATACGGCGGATCGTTCGAAAACAGATTCAGATTCCCTGTCGAGATCGTTCAGGCGATCAAGAAGGAATGCGGTCAGGACTTCCCTGTTGCTCTTAGATACTCCGTAGTATCCAAAACAAAGGGATGGCTCCAGGGTGCACAGCCGGGCGAAGAGTATGAAGAGTTCGGACGTGACATGGCAGAATCCGAAAAGGCCATCAAGTACCTCAGCGACATGGGATATGACATGTTCAACTGCGACAATGGTACATATGATGCATGGTACTGGGCTCACCCTCCTGTCTATATGCCTGACAACTGCAACTATGAAGAAGTTGCTCACATCAAGAACTTCACTGATAAGCCTGTAGTATGCGCAGGCAAGATGGATATCAGGTTCGCTGCAGACAAGATCAAAGAAGGCAAGATCGATGCCCTCGGCGTTGCGCGTCAGAACCTCGTTGACCCTGACTGGGTGACCAAGCTCAGAGAAGGCCGCGAAGAAGAGATCAAGCCTTGCATCAGATGCCACAATGCATGCTTCAACTTTGCAAAGTCGAAACACACTGCAAACACTCAGCCTCTGTTCGACTCGCTCCAGCTGGCACGCTGCGCACTGACACCTTCGACGATGCAGCACAACAAATACAAGATCGTTCCTGCAGACAAGCCTAAGAAAGTCGCTATCGTCGGCGCCGGATTCGGCGGACTCGAAGCTGCTCTCGTTCTCAAGAAGAGAGGACATCAGCCGGTAGTATTCGAAAAGAGCGACAAGATGTTCGGTCTGTACAATACAGCAGCCGCAATGTCCTTCAAGGATGCGGACAAGCTGCTCATGAAGTGGTATGAGAGAGAGCTGGAGAAGTGGGACATCGATGTCAGATTCAACAGTGAGATCAAGGATATCAACGCCCTGCTCAAGGCTTATGATGATGTCATCGTTTCGATCGGCACATTCCCTAAGGCTCTCAACATCAAGGGATTCGACAAGACCATCACTTTCACAGACCTTCTGATCGGAAAGGACTCCGACAAGTACAAGAAGATCGTCTTCCTCGGCGGCGGACTCAGCTCCTGCGAAGCTGCATATGATGCAGTTCTCGCCGGCAAGAAGCCTGTAGTCGTTGAATTCCTTGACGACCTGATCGTAGCTCCGGGCACATGCCTCGCTAACTCCTCGTTCCTCAGAGAGGCCCTGCCGTTCAAGGGAGTTCCGGTACATCTGACCAGCTCCATCACGGAGATCGGCGACGGATACTGCATGATCAAGAACTTCGAGACCGGTGAAGAGTGGAAGGAAGAATGTGACTGCGTAGTCAACGGCATCGGATTCGTTCCGAATGACCAGTTCGCTTCCATTAAAAACAAGCACCTCCACAGAGTCGGTACCTGCGTCAAGTGGGGAGCTCTGAGAGAAGTTATCTGGAGCGCATGGGATGTGGCAATGAAGATCTAGTCTTCGATGCACAAAATACAACCATTAGAAAAGCTGCCTTCGATCAAGGCAGCTTTTTCATGTAGAAATGATTCGGAGTTCTGTTCCACAATACTTTAAATCCAGTAAATAGATATCTCTTTATTACTCTCTTAAGAATAGGAATACTGCTATTTAACCTTTACAGTTATTGTACGAGTTGTGCTTGCGGCTTTGTAATTAGATGTGGAAGCACTTGTTACCTTGACCTTGATGCGATATGTTCCCTTCTTTGTCTTCTTTTTTACCTTGATCTTACCGCTCTTTGTGATAGTCAGCTTTGATGAACCGCCGACTTTAGTAAATGTCTTTGTTCCCTTCGCACCTGTCACCTTCAATGCGGCAAGGTACTGTGCCTTTTTCTTTAAAGGTTTGTATTTCACAGTTCCTGATGAGGACGTGATCTTCAGATTTTGAGTTCCCTTGATAATTCTGAACTCAGAGATAATATTGCCCTCATATTTACCACAGCATGCAATTACCACAGTTGCTGTTCCTGCATTGATATTGTCGCTGTAGGTCACAGTGAAATCTTTGTCGCAGACAAGTTCTGTTCCTTCTCTGTCGACAAGTTTTACTTCCGGCAGCTTTTCTGATCCATCATATGTGTACATTGAATCAGAAAGTATAGCCGCACCGATCGCCGGAACAACTGTACTATCTGTCGTTGCTTCACAGTTCTTGCAGTGTTTTGACATGCTTCCATCAGAATATACAGTTGCCTTCTGATCTACAGTGAAATCTGATTCGAAAACATGGTCAGCCTTCTCAATTACTCTTGCTTCAGTAAGACCGCACACCTTGCATGCACGGATTTCTACGCCCTTGCTGCCGCAGCCTGCAGGAGCGAGAGTCTCATAATCGCCCCAGTCATGGTCCTTAGAATTTGTGAAGTTGTCCCTCTTGGTTTCACCGCAGATGCATCCAAGGATGTCGTATCCGTCAGCTGTACATGTCGGTTCAAAAGTTGTTGTTATCTTGAAATCATGAACATGCTGAGCCTCTTTCCAGATCGCATAAAGCTCTGTATCGTATACCAGGTCGATGCTCTTGTCAGCAATCACTTCTCCGTCAGATTTGAGTGACCATCCTGCAAATGTCTTGTCTTCCGGTACATCGAAGTTGTTTTCAGGCAGCAGATATTCGCCGCTTGCAGCCTTGATGGTTTTTACATTATCAGTTCCGTCATTGGCATAAAGATCCACCCTTACTGTTGCCGGAATTTCTTCCCAGATCGCATAAAGAGTTATATCTTCTTTAACATCGA
>JAKSSO010000064.1 GCA_024403055.1 Mogibacterium sp.
TTCCTGCGAGGTCGATCTCGCAAGACCAGGCGAATCTGTAAGAATTACACCTGTTAAGGATGTGATCGAGCCGAGAGTAAAGGTTTCCGGTAAAGGCGGAGTATTCCCGGGCTGGATGCACAAGGTTGACACTGTAGGTGAAGGCAGAACTAACGTGCTTAAGGGTGCAGCTGTAGTTACCACAGGAAAGATCGTTGGTTTCCAGGAGGGAATCATCGACATGACTGGAGAAGGTGCAAAGTACACACCGTTCTCAAAGACTAATAACGTTGTTATCAAGGTCGAGCCGGTAGAAGGAAAAGATCAGCACACTTATGAGAAGGCTGTAAGAATTGCCGGACTCAAGGTCGCTACATATCTCGGCGAACTCGCTAAGGATCTTGAGGCAGCAGAGGTCAAGACTTTTGAAACAGAGACTATCACTGATGGAATTGAAAAGTTCAAGGGCCTTCCAAGAGTTGCTTATGTTCTTATGCTGCAGTCACAGGGCCTGCTCCACGACACATACGTTTACGGAGTAGATGCCAAGCAGTCACTGACAACAATGATCATGCCTACAGAACTGTTCGACGGCGCGATCATTTCAGGAAACTGCGTTTCCGCATGCGACAAGAACACAACTTTCCATCACCAGAACAACCCTGTAGTTGAGGAGCTCTTCGCTGCACATGGCAAGACTCTGAACTTCGTTGGCGTTATCATCACAAATGAGAACGTTTATCTGGCTGATAAGGAAAGATCATCCAACTGGACTGCTAAGCTGTGCAAGTTCCTCGGTCTTGACGGTGCTATCGTATCTCAGGAAGGTTTCGGCAACCCTGATACAGACCTGATCATGAACTGCAAGAAGATCGAGGCTGAGGGAGTCAAGACCTGCATCATCACTGATGAGTACGCAGGACAGGACGGAGCTTCCCAGTCGCTCGCAGACGCTGATAAGGCTGCTGACGCAGTAGTTACAGGCGGAAATGCTAATGTTGTTATCAAGCTTCCTAAGCTGGACAAGGTAATCGGACACATCGAGGCTGTTGATGTTATCGCAGGCGGATGGGTTGGTTCACTCCAGGAAGACGGCTCCATCGAAGCAGAGCTTCAGGTTATCACCGGTGCTACTAACGAGATGGGCTTCAACTGCTACAGTGCAAGATAAGGAGGAGCTAAAATGATTAAAGTTGTTCATTATATTAACCAGTTCTATGCTGGAATCGGCGGAGAAGACAAGGCAGACATCGGTCCGGCTAAGATGGATGCACTGCCACCTATCTCAACAGCGCTGAATGCACAGTTCAAGGGCGAGGCTGAGGTCGTAGCAACTGTTTACTGCGGAGACTCATATTTTGCAGAGAACACTGATTCGGCTCTTGAAACCATTCTTGGATACATCAAAGAGGAAAATCCGGATCTGGTAGTAACAGGCCCTGCTTTTAACGCCGGCCGTTACGGAGTTGCTGCAGGTAACGTAGCAGCTGCTGTAACTGAGCAGCTCGGCATCAAGTCGGTCTCGGGCATGTATATCGAGAACCCTGGTGCTGACATGTACAAGTCCAAGACTTACATCGTATCCACAAAGAATTCCGCTGCCGGAATGAAGGACGCTATGCCTGCTATCGGCAAGCTGGCTCTCAAGATCGCTAAAGGCGAAGAGATCGGCAGTGCTGAAGAAGAAGGATACATTCCAAGGGGCGTCAGAGTACCTCTTTGGGAGAAGGAAAGAGGAGCTAAGAGAGCTGTTGACATGCTCGTTAAGAAGCTCAACGGTGAAGAGTTCGTAACAGAATTCCCGATGCCTGAGTTTGACAGAGTTGCTCCTAACCCTGCAGTCAAGGACATCACAAAGGCTAAGATCGCTCTGGTCACTTCCGGTGGTATTGTTCCGAAGGGCAACCCGGATCACATCGAATCTTCATCAGCTTCCCACTATGGAAAGTATGATATCGAAGGTATCACAGATCTTACAGCTGATACATTCCAGACTGCTCACGGTGGATATGACCCTGTATATGCTAACGCAGATGCAGACAGAGTACTCCCTGTTGACATTCTGAGACAGCTCGAGAAGGAAGGAAAGATCGGATCACTGCATAGATATTACTATTCTACAGTAGGTAACGGAACAGCTGTTGCCAACGCTAAGAAGTTCGCTGAGACTTATGCAAAGGAACTCGTGGCTGACGGTGTTGACGCTGTTATCCTGACCTCTACGTGAGGAACCTGCACTCGTTGCGGCGCAACGATGGTAAAGGAAATCGAGAGGGCAGGCATCCCTGTAGTACATATGTGCACAGTAGTACCTATTTCCCTCACAGTTGGAGCTAACAGGATCGTTCCTACAATCGCTATTCCTCACCCACTGGGCAACCCTGCACTCGATCTCGAGGAAGAGAGAAAGCTCAGAAGAGGACTTGTCGAAAGAGCGCTTAAGGCACTTGAGACTCCGGTTGACGAACAGACTGTATTCGAGCAATAGGGAGAATAAAAATGGCAAAGATGTATGACATCATTATTATCGGAGCAGGTCCGGGCGGACTTGCTGCCGGACTGTATGCCGGAAGAGCCAAGATGAATACTCTTATCATCGAGAAGGCTAAAGACGGCGGACAGATTGCGATCACTGATGAGATCGAGAACTATCCGGGTTCGATGCTGGAAGGCGAGAGCGGCCCATCACTGATGGAGCGTTTCTCCAAACAGGCTGATAAGTTCGGATGTGACAAGGTATATGACAATGTCGTATCCGTAGATCTTCAGGGTGAGATCAAGACTGTTAACTGCAGCAAGGAAACATATCAGGCCAAGGCTATCATCATCTCGACAGGAGCTTCTCCTACAAAGATCGGATGCCCTGGAGAAGCTGAGCTTACCGGAAAGGGTGTTTCCTACTGCGCAACATGTGATGCAGGCTTCTTTGAGGACTTTGAAGTTTATGTAATGGGCGGTGGAGATGCTGCAGTTGAAGAGGCGATGTACCTCACAAAATTTGCACGCAAGGTCACTATTATCCATCGCAGAGATGAGCTCCGTGCTGCTAAGTCGATCCAGGAGAAGGCATTTGCCAACCCTAAAATCGACTTTATGTGGAACACCGTGATCACAGAACTTACCGGTGACGGTATCCTTGACCACATGGTAGTGAAGGATACCAAGACAGGTGAGACGAAAGACATTTACGCAGACGAAGATGACGGAATGTTCGGGGTGTTCGTATTTATCGGATACAAGCCGGTATCTCAGGTATTTGAAGGTACAGGACTTGAACTTGATGAAAGAGGATACATCCCCACAGACGATCAGATGAGAACCAATATCCCTGGTGTTTATGCAGCAGGAGATATCAGAGTAAAGGAACTTCGCCAGGTCGTTACCGCTGCTGCTGATGGAGCGATCGCTGCATGGCAGGCTGCAAAATATGTTGAATCACTGTAGAAGTAAAGGAGTATAACATGTTAGAACTGGATAAGACCACATTTGAACCGGAAGTGCTGCAGGCTGAGGGAACTGTTCTCGTTGACTTTTATGGAGACGGATGCGTTCCTTGTCAGGCACTTATGCCACATGTACACGCACTTGCAGATGAGCATGGCGACAAGATCAAATTCTGCGCTATCAACACCAGCAAGGCAAGAAGATGTGCAATCGGACAGAAGGTTCTCGGACTTCCTACAGTCGCTATTTACAAGGGCGGCGAGAAGGTCGAGGAGCTTGTAAAGGAAGATGCAACACCTGAAGCAGTAAAGGCTATGGTTGAAAAATACCTCTAGCTTTTATTCACAGATCACTGTGTAAAAAAATATGAAGGAAAGGAGGATAACCAATGTCTATTCTTGAAGGAAAGAAAGTTGTAGCGATCGGAGACCGTGATGGTATTCCGGGTCAGGCTATCGCAGCATGTGCTGAATCTGCTGGAGCAGAAGTTATCTTCGCATCAACAGAATGCGTCGTCTGAACGGCCGCAGGCGCTATGGATCTTGAAAATCAGCAGAGAGTCAAGCTGTTCGCAGATGAATACGGCCCGGAGAACGTTGTAGTTCTCGGTGGTGCTGCTGAGGGCGAAGCAGCAGGTCTTGCAGCTGAGACTGCATCTGCCGGAGACCCTACTTTTGCAGGTCCTTTAGCCGGAGTCTCGTTGGGACTCGCGTGTTACCATGTTTGTGAGCCGGCGATCAAAGATGAATTTGATGAAGGCGTATACGAAGACCAAGTTAGTATGATGGAGATGGTTCTTGACGTAGATGATATCTGCGCTGAGATGGAGCCGATCAGAGAAGAATACTGTAAGTTCTAGTAAAAACACTGATACAATAATATTCTCGAAATGTTGAATATCGGCACGGCATTGCCTTGCCCACTTCCACAATGAGCGGAGAAATT
>JAKSSO010000065.1 GCA_024403055.1 Mogibacterium sp.
CGATTACTTCTCTGCGTCGAATGGCAGGATAGCAACGACTCTTGCTCTCTTGATAGCCTTGGCAACAGCTCTCTGATGCATAGCGCAAGTGCCTGTAACTCTTCTTGGGAGGATCTTTCCTCTCTCAGTGATGTACTTCTTCAGAGTCTCAGCATCCTTGTAATCGATTTTCTTGTCCTTATCAGCACAGAACTGGCATACTTTCTTGCGTCTCATGCCCATGTTTCCGCGCTTGTTAGGTCTGTTATTCATCATACGTGCTTACTCCTTTCGTAATTGCCCATCCTAGAATGGGATATCGTCCTCGGCTGCCTGGAAGGTATCCGGCATGTCATCAAACGCTCCGAGTCCACCGCCCTGTGGAGCTTCTTCAAATCCGCCCATAGGTCTGTCGTAGGAACCGGTGTTGCGACCTGCACCGCCCTGGCCGCCGCCATTGCTCTGGCTGCTTCCGAGGAACTCAACTCTGTCTGCAATGACGTCTGTAGTATATACTGTGACGCCGTCTCTGTTCTTGTAGCTTCCGGTCTGGATTCTTCCCTGGACAGCGACCTGCTTGCCCTTGGAAAGATAGCGATCTACTGTTTCAGCCTGCTTTCCGAACACTGTGATGCGGATAAAATCAGCACCTGCATCTTCACCGTTTCTTCTTGGTCTGTCTACTGCGATCGAGAAATGTGCAACAGCGGTCTGTGTGTTAGGTGTATAGCTCAGCTCCGGATCTCTTGTTAATCTTCCGATAAGTACTACGCTATTCATTATTGACCTTGCCTTTCACTACTGCTCGTCCTGAGCTACGATGATATGTCTCATTACGTTGTCGCTGATCCTAAGTCTTCTGTCAAGCTCCTTAGGGAGATCAGCACCAGCCTTGAATGGAAGAACTACGTAGTAACCAACATTCTTCTTGTTGATTGCGTAAGCGAGCTTCTTGTCGCCCCATACGTCAGCCTCACCAGCCTCACCGTCTACTGCGATGATAGCCTTGATCTTCTCGATCATTTCAGCCTTCTGCTCTTCATTCAGATCTGGATCAAGCACGAATAGAAGTTCATAATCTCTCATGTTTTCTCCTCCTTTGGTCTACACGACACCGATCTTCTCGGTGTAGCAGGTCGAGCAACCCGTATTGGTTGACCCGTTTGCTTTTCAGCATAAAACGCGCCCAAATTGACACGCCTTATAATTATAACCAAAACGTTTTGAAAATCAAGTGATTTTCTTTATCTTTTTATGTGTATCTGTCACAGTTCTTGCGTTTAACTTTTGTCCAGTTACTTTAGCCGGTTTTGTCGTAGCCTAAACAGAATGGCACTTTAACTTTTTCTGGGGTCTGTTAAGAACACTAAAAAAGGCGCATTGCTTTTCACGGCAATGCGTCTTTTCATCTTCTATGCTACTCTTTTGTTACCACACAACAGTTAGAATAGGAGACGTAATATATGAAAGATACTATCATAAAGCTATTCAATTTAGAACCTTCTGAATTGAAGGATGTTGAGATTGTAAGTTCTGATTACACTGTCTATGCATAGATGAAGTATATGCTATTAAGTACAAGCAGCAAATATAGGCCTGCGTCTTAGTAGATATGCAGACCAGCCAGATATATGATCTTCCTCCATCAAGAAAGAAAGCGTTAACAGCTTTGACAGAATTGGCGGTCAACGCATATCCAACGGACCGATCGAATCCGTAAACTCAAGGATCAAGGCCGTTAAGCAAAATGGAAACGGCTATAGAAATTTTGAACGTTTTAAGACCAGGGTCATATACGCTCTGAATGAAAACTCATCGATCAAAATCTAAGTTTTTGCATTCTAAATGGGGTCGACAACCTATGTTGTCGACCCCTTGTGTCGTTCTACCCCAGATTCTGGAATAGCATCATTTTTTGTTGACCCCATAAAAAGTTAAAGGGGCAACAGAATCCGTTACCGTGGTGGATATCACCATGGTAACGGAAATAGCAAGTACTAGTATTCTTATAACAGTTCTTCTTTTAAACATCTGAAAGTTTCTTTATATCTTCTCCAGGTATACCTGCTCCTTAACCTTCATCAATTCATACAGCATCTTGATATTCGGTACCTCGATACCGTTCTCTTCAGCCAGCTTGTAAATATATCCTGCAATATATTCGTTCTCTGTACGTCTCTTGTTGATAACGTCCTCAAGCATAGATGTGTGCTTAGAAACAGTGAACGATAGATAATACCTCATAATATCTTCGATGTCTTTATCAGTCAGTTCAAGACCCTTGCATACAGCAACCGTCGCATACTCCTTCATAGTCCTTCTGCAGAGATCCTGTACCTCAGGCGACTTGTCAAACATGCAGTAATCGATGCCTGTCAGGGCTGTAATGGCATTCCCTGCGGTATTTAGCATCAATTTCTTCCATACTTCATGCTTAATATTGTCATCATAGTAGCAGTCAACACCGGCATTCTTCATTATCTCGTAAGCCTTAAGTCCGAATTCCTTCTTTGACAGATCGCTTGTACCGATGTGGAAAACGCCCGGTTTCTGATATACGTAACAGTTCTTCATAATCTGCGTATTCGGGCCTTGTGCAAACCCCTCAAGAACGAAATTATTAGGAAATGTTTCCGTGAAATAATCATAACTGTACACACCGTTCTGTAGTGGAACGATAATAGTATCATCATCGATCATTGGCCTTAGGAACTCCGCGATTCTGCTGACATGGTAGTTCTTTACGCAAATGAAAACAATTCCGTTTTTCTTCTTCAGCTGTTCCGGCTTTGAGAAAATGTTAGGGTGAAACTTCTCCTCGTTGATATACAGATTCTCAAGAGTCCACAGAAAATCCTCACTCGAAAGGAGTGCGAAATCTTCTCCGTATTGATTCCACAGCTTGTGTGCTAAAGGTCCTCCCACAGCGCCAAGGCCAATCAAAGTAATATATTTATCCTGCATTAAAGAATCTCCTGTTTTATTTACTGTAGATTTTTCCCTCTGCAACAGCCTTAAGGTGTGCTCCGTATGGGCTTTTTCCATATTTCTTTGCTGACTTTAGCAAAGTTGGCTTATCGATCCACTCGTTTCTGAATGCAATCTCCTCAGGTGCCGAGATTTTTATTCCTTGACGTTTCTCGATCATACGAACAAAGTCAGCAGCATCTACAAGTGAATCCATCGTTCCTGTATCAAGCCATGCGAAACCTCTTCCTAACAACTGAACATTTAGTCTGTCTTCCTTAAGATACATATCATTCAACGTAGTGATCTCAAGTTCGCCTCTGTCCGAAGGCTTGACCTGCTTGGCCATCTCGCTGACACCCTTAGGATAAAAATATAGCCCAGTAATAGCATAATTGCTCTTCGGATGTTTTGGCTTTTCTTCAACAGAAAGGACCTTTCCATCTTCATCGAACTCAACTATTCCAAATCTCTCAGGATCATTTACATAATACCCAAAGACTGTAGCGCGTTCTTCGTTATTAGCTCTTTCAACAGCTTTCTTCAGCATCGGGCCAAAACTGTTGCCATAAAAAATATTATCTCCCAGAATCATAGCGCCTGGCTCACCATCAAGGAATTCTTCTCCAATGATGAACGCCTGTGCAAGGCCATCTGGTGATGGCTGCACCTTATATGACAGATCTATTCCGAACTGCGAGCCATCACCAAGTAGCGACTCGAATCTCGGAGTATCCTCCGGTGTTGAGATAATGAGGATGTCCTTTATTCCTGCCAGCATAAGTGTTGACAGTGGATAATAGATCATAGGTTTGTCGTAAACAGGTAACAGCTGCTTGCTCGTTACCATTGTCAGCGGATACAATCTTGTACCTGCACCACCTGCAAGAATAATACCTTTCATAACTGGCCCTCTTTCTTCTTACAATTTTTTTCTTTTGTACTCAGCTTCTAAAGAACCTGAGCAGGATGAATGAATGTCTTCTAACCGAACAGTACCAACAAGGCAACCGCGATCAATATTATAGAAGCCATTTTGGCATTGTCGCATTATTAAACTATCTGTTTGGTATTTGCCATTACTTCTTCTTAATGTTCTATTTATCATTATAGCAATTAAGCGATAATAGTTCAATTTTCATCAGCATCATAGCGGCATATAGCATTTATATTATATTGAAATAACAATTTTGTTATGATATATTTTGTTAGGTTTTATTTATGCTTATTACTGTAAATTGCAATGAATTTCTTTACCAGTGACAACGAATTTGTTTACCACCATTG
>JAKSSO010000066.1 GCA_024403055.1 Mogibacterium sp.
ATCGAAGCTCAGGTGTGCAATATGAATCAGTAAGCCCAATAATCACCAGACCCAAACAAAAGACAGTGATCACAAACGCGGGGTTTTCTTATACAAAAAACGCCGAAGTGCCTGGAAATGCAGCACTACGGCGTATGTTTTCTTTTGTGTCAGGTCAGAGAGAACTGAGATCACAAAGCCGTCAGTTCTCCTTGCTCACTTTGTCCTCTCCGTTATGGTTATCGATCCAGCTTAGCGCGCATTTTACAAGCACCGCTGTTCCAAATGGCAATACATTTTCGTCAAATACAGCACGCGGACTATGCATCGGATATTCATATCCTTCATCCGGGCCGCCCGCACCGAGGAATGCAAAGAATCCCGGCACCTTTTCACTGATATATGAGAAATCATCTGAGGCTCCGTGCTTAGGTATCACCTCAGTTTCTACACCAATTTCATGACAATATCGGATCATCTCTTCTGTCAGATCTGCATTGTTGATATTAGTTCCAACGCTTAGCGTATACACAATTTCCACAGCAGCTCCATTTCTGGCAGCAGCTTCTCTGACAATTCTCTCAAAGTCAGCCTTGAACTGTTTTCTGACCTCTGGATCAGTAGTGCGTATTGTTCCGGAAAGAGACCCGTCTTCAGGAATCACATTAGCCTTCTCTCCCGAGAAGAATTCCCCGACTGATATAATGGCCTTACCATCGCCTGATTTATATTCAGAGTACAATTCCTCTATAGCCAGAATTATGTTCGCTCCTGCAACGAGTGGGGACACTGCTGTCTCCGGCATGCTCCCATGTGATCCCTTTCCTACGATGCGGATATGGAACACATCTGCGGACGACATGATTTCCGGTATGATCACTTTGCCTGGCGAAGGATAGTATTCTTTCTGTCTGCCAAATCCTACATGGATGCCCATAGCCGTGTCAACGTGCGGAGATTCAAGAACACCAGCTTCCACCATAGCCTTCGCTCCGGCAAGCAATTCCTCAGCTGGCTGGAATATCATTTTGACTGTCCCATGGATCTCGCTTTCATGTTCTTTGAAGATTCTTGCCGCACCGAGCATCATTGACACATGGGAATCATGACCGCACGAATGCATGGCTCCTGTCCTGCTGGCAAAAGGCAGTCCGCTGTTCTCCTCCATAGGAAGCGCATCCATATCAGCTCTGAGAAGTATTACCGGGCCGCCCGCGCCGGCGGAACATACTATTCCCCTCCAAGCTCTTCGGGATCATATCCACATTCCCTTAGAGTGTCCAGAATGTATTTCCTCGTCATCGGGAGGTCGAATCCAAGTTCTGCATGCTCGTGAAGATAATGCCTGTGAGAGATGATCACGTCTTTGAGCATAAGCGCTTCATTCATAAATTCCATCATCTTCAACTCCTTAAGCTATTTGAAATTCTTATTCACAAACTCCTCGATAATAGGGAATACGATTTCAGGATAATCCGCAAATATTTCGTGTGAAGCGTCCTTGAGTACATGGAACTCTGAATTCTTGATAGCCTCATGAACGTCTTTATTTGCTTCATAATCTGTGATGAAATCTCTCTCTCCGCACATGATCAGGCAAGGAAGATCTACTTCTTTAAGTCCCGGTATCATATTGAATGATTCCATAGAAGCAAGTTCGCCCAGCATCTGATGCTGTACGACTTCATCAGTCTTGATGCCTCTCATGTTGGAATCTATTGCTTCTTTAAGATCGAATTTGTCTTTGCCATGATAAAGAGGCCCCATGATTTCCATGTACTCAGAGAACGTTACCTCACCGGTAGCGACCGCGTTGCTTGTCCATATCCTGTACTGCTCTTCATTGCCGTACTCCTTGACATGCTCAGCAATCCTGGCGTTATCGATGTCATCAGCATTCGGCGAAGTGCAGGCAAGAATAGCTCCATACAGATGTTCAGGGTAATCTATAATATATTTCTGAGCCTTAAAGCCTCCATATGATTGCCCGAGAATGAATATTTTATCCAGTCCCAGATACTCTCTCAAGGCTTCGATATCATCAACATTCTGCTTGATACTGCTTGTATTGATATCAACTCTTTCGCTTCTGCCGCAGCTGCGGTCGTCTATATAAACCAGCTGCATGATTTCCGCCAGCGGAGAAAGCGCCGGCATGAAATGTGTATGATCACCTCCCGGTCCGCCATGAAGAACGAAGCAGACCGGTTTTTCCTTCATCTTCGGCCCATCAGGCACGAACTGAAGACCTTCAACATCGAAGAATAACTTGACTCCATTAACATTTGCATACATTGAATTTGATCCTCCTACTTTTACAATAAATACCCATAGTATTTTCCTTAATTATTGTATTGTAAAAAAGCAAGGCTGCACAAAGTTCCAGTTATTATACCTGCATTCCGAAATAGAATACATTGATGCTGTTCCTGCATGATAGACTGCGAATGTACTCTCAGGCGTCCGTCTGATCATAGCTCTTGCAGAAACAGTTAGATTTCCTGCTAAACCTATGATAGAATTACTTTTAAATTAATGATTTAGTGACAGTGTCAGGCGAAGCTGCAGATACGCATTGGAGATTGACACATCCTGTGAAAAAGCCGGGAATGAAACGTAAATCTATCATGGAGGGAAGTTGTTTGCATGGATATGATACATCTGTACTATGTTCTGGAGGTTGCCAGATATGGCAGTTTTACCAAGGCTGCCGAAGCATTATATACGACTCAGCCAAATGTTTCCAAGCAAATAAACACCATTGAGGAAGAACTTGGCATCAAGCTTTTTGATCGTCGTCCTAACGGTGTATTACTGACAGCTGACGGTGAACGTTTCTGCAAACACGCCAGCAAGGTAGCAGATGATTTTGACGAGCTAATGGCGGCATTTAACCAGCATACAAGCGATCAGAAAGCGGTGATCAACATCGCTGTTTTCCCTTTCTTCCAGAAGGGAGAATTAGCCACCACCCTACGCAGGTTTCTTCGAAACAATGCTCATATCGTAGCGACACTTAAACTCTGCGACAACTATCAGGCTTACAGCGACATGCTTGATGGAGACATCGATTTCTCTATACTCAAAATGCGTCCAAGAGATTGCAGACCGGAATTCAAACATATATGCCTCATCGAAGAACCAACGATGTGCATTATGAGCAAATCCCATCCTCTTGCAACAGCCAGCCAGCTCTCAGTAGAAGACCTGAAAGAAACCATTCTGCTTACAGGAGAGGATGGCACTAACCAGTTCAAGGATATGGAACAAATATACAAAGAGCATAATATACCTTTCAAAGTTGGCTATCAGACTGTCACTAATATAGATTTCATGATTGATATGCTGGATGATCTGAATGGGGTGACTTTAATTACGGAATCTTCTGCCAGATCTATACAGAGTGACAATATTGCTGTGATTCCAATCAAGCCCGCAATAGAATATAACACTTACCTCGTATACCCGCGAGGCAAGAACTACTCCGGTATATACAAGTCTTTCATTGAGTATGTACGTACTGAAATGAAACTCTGATTCATCACTGTAGGACCTCAGAACCACATGTGGCAGCGAGTTCATGACGCGTCATATAGTTAGAGCTCAAAAACGGGGCCAGGCCCCGTTAAATATACTAACTATGTCATTTCGATTTCATCATAGAGTTTTCACGTATTTCTTATCTGTACTCTAACGCTTTTCTCACTTTTTCTTCTTTTTGCTTCCCTTTTTGCTATTGCTTTTGCTGCTTTTCTCAAGTTCCTGATATGCCCATGGGAAGAACATCCCCACAGTCATATACAGCCAATCATATTCAAACACTGCGACGAGAATTTCTTCTTGCGTATAAGGTCTGTACATTGAAGGATCAAAATCCTTCGGAAAAATGTCCTCATCTTCTACCACAGTTGATCTCAGGAACTTCTTCAGATCAGGATT
>JAKSSO010000067.1 GCA_024403055.1 Mogibacterium sp.
TGCGACGGTTCCAGTTGCCCGGCAGGAACAGTATCAGGATAGGATACAGTTCAAGCCTTCCGGCAAGCATTACAAAGGACAGGATCAGCTTGGAGAAGTTCGAGAATATCGCAAAATTGCCCGAAGGTCCTACCTTGCCAAGTCCAGGTCCAATATTCGAAATGCAGCTGAGCGTTGCAGTAACGTTGGTCTCAAAGTCATAGCCGTCCAGTGATAACAGCAGGCTTCCGCCGAATAATATCACTATATACAGGAAGAAAAATGCATAAGCAGAGAATACGACCTTGCTGTCTACTACTTTTCCGTCAATTCTGACTCTGCTGACAGTTCTTGTTCTTACAAGCTCGGATATCCTGGAGGCACAGCCTTTGAACATTATAAGGATCCTTGATACCTTAAGTCCTCCACCGGTACTTCCCGCGCAGGCACCGACAAACATGAGCAGCACCAGTATCATCTGGCACATGATCGGCCACAGGGTAAAATCTGCAGTACTGTATCCTGCAGTAGTAATTATCGAGGCAACCGCAAAGAATGAATCCCTGACGCCGCATTTAGTCGAAATAAGAATAACCGAAACAGCAACAATTCCGAGATACACATAGAGCTCTTCACTCTTGAACGCATTGCGGAACTTCTTGACAACCATGTAATAGTACAGATTGAAGTTTATGCCGAAGAATATCAGGAATATTGCGATCACCATTTCAATTCCAAAGCTGTTGAATGCCGCAATACTTGCATTTTTCGTCGAAAAACCACCGGTTCCTGCCGTTCCGAATGCATGAACGAGCGCATCATACCAGCTCATTCCCATCACCTTGAGCAGGACTGTTTCGAGCAGAGTCATTACTGTGTATATCAGATACAGGATCATGGTCGTGTCCTTAGCTCTTGGAACGATTTTACTCGAAGTAGGGCCCGGAACCTCCGCCTTGAGAATATACATGGAATGATCTCCGCTCATAGGGATAAGAGCCATGACGAATACAAGTATGCCCATGCCTCCGATCCAGTGAGTGAAAGAACGCCAGAACAGGCATCCGCGTGACATTGCTTCTATGTCAGTGAGTATAGTTGCACCGGTCGTAGTAAAACCGGATACTGTTTCAAAGAATGCGTTTATAGGGTTCGCGATCTCTCCGCTGATACAGAATGGTAAAGCGCCGCATATGGACATTCCTATCCATACAAAAGCAACCATGACGAAGCCGTCTCTTGACGTGATTTTCTTATTATACGGCTCAAACGATCTCAATAACGCTCCGACAGCTGCAGTTACAAGAAACGACAGCATAAAAGGACTTACCCCTTCGCCGTAATGTATGCACACCAAAGCCGTCAGAGCCATAAACAATGACTCCAGCAGCAGTGAAGTTCCAACTACATTTGCAATCATTCTGCGGTTCATGCCAGAATATCCTCTAACTTCTTGATCTCATCTGTCTGAGCGATTATTACCACAGCATCGCCCTTCTCTATAATTGAACTGCCTGTCGGCACCATTGTGGTTGAATTTCTGATGATAGCAGCAATTTTAATATCCTTTCTGATATTAAGTTCCATAAGCGGAACTCCGACAACAGCAGAATCATTCTTGATCTTAAACTCCAGCGCTTCAAGCTGGCCCTCCTCAAGATAGTAGATACTCTCGATCTCCTGACTGAGTGAGTTGTTGATCGCACGTACATATCCGACGATCTGGCGAGCCGCCAGGATCTTAGGTGTAATGATCTTGTCTATGATCGAAACTTCCATCAGATCAGCAAAGTGAACATGCTCGGTCTTAGAGATCACGATCCCGACATCACAGTGCTTTGCATATATGGATGTGATGATGTTATTTCCGTCATCATTGGTAAGTGCAATGTAAGCATCTGCCTCAAGGATACCCTCTTCAAGCATGACATCTCTCTTGGTTCCGTCACCACATACAATATGAGCGTGAGGAACGAGTTCGCAAAGCCTCTCACATCTTGCTCTGTTTTCATCAATAATGGTGACCTCGATTCCGGTTTTCAGCAGAATTCTCGCAAGATAAACCACGATCCTTCCGCCACCATATATCATGATATTTTTGATTTTCTTGGATCGTGGTACTACGCTGTTGTAGAACTTCTTGAGATTGCTGAAATTGCCGGTTATCGCAATAACATCGTTCGCACAATAAACATAATCAGCAGGCGGAATGAAAACTCCGTCTTCATTAATAATATAGCAAATGAGGGTGTCACTATTAGTAATAAGCTTTGTGTCTCTGACTTTCGTGCCGCAAAGCTTGTCCCCTGCATGCACCTTGTACTTCAGTATCTCTGCGTTTCCTCCGGTGAAAGTCGTCGCAAAGCTCGCACCTCTGAACTGGATCATACGTGAGATCTCTTTCGCACAGAGAAGCTCCGGATTGCTCAGAAGCGAAATGCCGAGCGCCTGCTTAACATAAGCTTCCTTGCCGAGATATTCAGTATTGCGAAGACGCGCAATAATGTGGTCCACGCCCATGTTCTTGGCAAGAACCGAGCATACGAGGTTGATCTCATCCGCCTCAGTGATAGCAAGGAACATATCCGCATTGCCGGTATCAGCTTCCTTGAGCACGTCAACATCAGTCGCACTTCCCTCGATGCAGATGGCATCAAGATCATTGGAAATATGCGATATCAACTCGCTGTCTCTATCAATAATAGTTACGTCATGACCCTCTTCAGTCAACGCTTCTGCAACCGTTCCGCCAACACGTCCGGCTCCGGCAATTACTATCCTCATAATAAGTTCCCCCTATTGTATACGCGATGTATTTTAACACAAGTAAAAATATAAGCAACCACCGTTTCCAAACTTTCAGTCTTTTAAAACAATTCAGGTAGCAAGGTATAGGATTGTCCCCCGGATAGTGAAGTCAAAGTTCCGGATGCCGAGCGTGGAGCTCTATAGATGATATATCAATCTGTCATTAACCATAACCATGGTCTTTGTGTTTCCATCGACCATCCTTATCTCTTACAAGAATCCACTGCCACCCGGTATATGTATCATTTGGATTCAGTGAACCATCTCCACCTTTACTATCAGTATCAAAGCTTGACTCTAGAACGATAACTTCATCAGCATCTTGCACATCCATTTCTCTCTCTGATTTATCATCGCCTGCATATCTGATTTCTGTCATGTTGCAACCTGTAAAGCCTTTGAAGTAATCAAATACAACCCGACATGCTTCTTCATAATCTTCCTGTGTATATATTTCGGATTCAATAGGGATGATATTACAGTTTGCGGTTTTCCCTGATCCGGAACATGCGCATAAACACAGTGCCATGATTAAGATTATAGACATTACCAATGTCTTTCTGACTAGCTTATTCATCCCAGTTCCTCCATCTATTCACTCACAAGCTGCATTTTCTTACTACTCGGCTCGTTGCCAGGATCCATCCTCTGCTTTAACCAAAACTTCCTCATATACATTCGATTTTCTGTAAACAGCAATAATCGTGGTATCATCATTAAGTTCAAATGAAAAAGTGTCTTTTGCTCCAATGCTGCCGTTCAGACCGCCAAACGCTGAATAGCAGTCCAAATACAACTTTCCGCCTTGTTGCTGATGAACATTTACATCTCAAATATATCCCATAGAAGATGACACCCCGACACTTACAGTTATTTCCTTTCCGTCAGGCGACACAGAATAATCTGTGATGAATGCTGATTTGTTTTTCATAAAACCAGATCCGACAAACATCATCACTACTATGGCTTCGGCTGACTTCTCACTGTTCGTTGTTACTAGGTTTCCCTCAGCGACACCTCACGGGCTAAGTCGACAGTCTTTCCTCGTC
>JAKSSO010000068.1 GCA_024403055.1 Mogibacterium sp.
GAAGCACACAGGGGATGCCAAACACTGGCATCCCCTATTTATGACTGTTTCTGTTCACATTACTAATTCAACTACACTTCTATCCAATACATCTGCACATCAGTCTGGAAGTCTTCACTATAGAACTCCCGAATCAGCTTGCCGCCGCAATTCTTTATCGTCTTCTTAGATGCCTCGTTGTTCTTATCGCAGGAAATTAGCACGGTGCCGGTATTTAGCATGCGAAACACCTCGAGTGCAGCCTTAAGCATCTCGGTAGCGTAATGCTTTCTTCGTTCTGTCGGGCGAACACAGTATCCTGCATGTCCGTCGAGGTCTTTGTTTCATTGCTATTGGAAGCTATACCGGTTTCTTTGTTGTCGCATCCAATCAATGCCATGATGTAGAGTAAAACCATTGCAGCATATGTTATTCGCTTAATATTTGCCATAATTATCATAAACTCCTTTTTAGTAGACTTTCACTCCTTGTTGTGAAATTTCGGCACTTTTGTTGTGATTTTTCGGCAGTTTTGTTGTGATTTTTCGGCAGTTTTGTTGTGATTTTTCGGATTGATGGTTGTAATAAGGTACTTTTTCTCTAAGTAACCTTGGCGTTTCAGAAATATTAATGTGTGACGAAAGACCGATTCATAATGTATTTTGGCATGACTATCGAAAATGTGAAGCACTTTAAATTCTGCATACTTCACAACACGCAAAGCGAAAGAGTACAGCAGAGAACACGAAAAGGGTTGACAAATGGACTATATATACGATATAATACACATATCGTATAAGTACAGAGATATGCACTTCTACGTAGCTTTGGGTATATTCCGAGATTGCTATTTTCATTTCTACTGAGATAGCATACTGCGAGATAAATAAGCACCAGAGGAGGAATCGGCTATGAAGAGAAGACATAATGGACAGACATATTTCAGATATCTGACAGCATTATTGATGGTTGTTATTCTTACCATGACACCGCAGAATCTCATGGTTCATGCAGACAGTTCCGCAGGCTCAATCAGCGTTGCGTTTGAGGGATCTGATTTTGAGAAATTGGTCGGCAGAGATGATGACTGCATAATCAGATTGACCGGAAGCCAATACTGTGGATATAAGGAAGGATGGAGTCAAAACTGTGAGCACTATGAAGGTATTCAGCTGATTCCATCCTATGCGGATAATGAAGTGGACGAAGACGGATCAAGCGGAGGAGCTTTCATAACCAAGGGACTGAAGTCGGATTCTGATTTTGCGTTGGCATTCAGTGTTTTTATGGGTGATTCCAGAAGTGCCAACGATAATTACTATATCGGCGACGGTTTCTGCTTTGTAATTGCCGCAGACAACACAAGCATCGGAAGTCAAGGCGGCGGAATGGGTTATCAAGGTATCAATAAAAGTATCGGCATTGAATTTGATACATTCCATAATGACAATATGGATGGGTGGGACTGGTGCACCCATTGCGATTATCACATTAACGGAAACACAGATTCCCCCAATCAGATAGTTGATATTGACTCTTTGTGGGGCTTATACGCCCCGGATGGATATGTCGGTATCAGAGTATATTGCTGGATGGAATATGATGCGAACTCACACACTCTGTACGCACGTTTCAACCGCGAGAATACCAGACCGACTGATCCCACCATGACAATTAAGGACATTAATGTAAAGGATATTGTCGGTGACACCTGTCATCTGGGAATCACCGCTGCGGAAGGCTGGGCCGATCAGCAGATAGTACTTGAGAGTCTCTATTATGACAGCAAGAGCAGTACCCCTATCAGCATTGGCGAGGAATATGTTGCCGAGATAGCGCATGAGCATAGCTTCACATATTCAGCAAGCGGCAATGTAATAACTGCGACATGTAATGCCGCGGGATGTTATCTGACCGGCAATAAGACTACCCTTACACTCACTTATGACATGACATCTAAAACAGTAGGCTATGCTACGGGAGAAGCTGGAAACTGGAAAGCTGAAACCGGTGGCGCAGCTCCTGAGATAGCATATTACCTTAGTGACGGAACGACGCTAACGACTGCCGCCAACAGCGGCGCATCTGGCTCGGGAAAAGCACCTGTTAATAGTGGGACTTATGTTGCCAAAGCAACCGTAGGTGATGCGACGGCGAAGCTTTCATTTACTCTGGGCACATCCGGAGGCGGCGGAAACACAGATCTCCCTTCAAGAGATGACCTGGAGCTTTATGTTTCTGAGGATCCTTCAATAATCAATTACTCCGACGGATATATCCACTATGATGCCAAAGCACCACACGTTATCCTTTATGCGAAAGAGATGACGGGAGATGACTTCTCTAAATTCGGAGAGGAAAATAAAGGCGTATATATCGACCTGACAGACGAGACGTTTGTATCATCCTTTGGCTTCAAATATTACTCAACGAATAATGGTGGGAAGTGGATTAATGCAACAAAAATCGAGCCGGAGAAGTTGTCAAAACTCTTCTCTAAGAACATTGATATAAGGCTTACTGACAAGCTTGACGCTAAGGGTAAACATCCGGCTGAAGATGCGGTTGTTTACGGCTTCGATACTATCAGGAAGCGTCCTTCGACGCCTACACTTAAGGTCGATTTCTGTGTAGCACGTGATGAATACGGAATCACAAACGGACAGTGGATGCTGATGAGCCGGGCGTATTCGTATCTCGACAATCTTGATAAGTATGAGATAAAGATTAGTGATGAAGCAGGTGCTGATTTCGCCATGGACATGACGGGAGTTCCTGAAGGATCCGAGGGAAAGTTTTTCTCGGATTACGCGGCATTTACCGGAGCTTTAGGTAAAAACGCATGGGGCAGATGGCCCTCTGAAGGTGGTGTATGGGTACCCGGTCTGAGCAATGAGGGCAGGCCCAGGAAAGCCAAGATAGAAGTACGTATAGCTGCAGCGCAGAATGAAGACGGTTATACGGCAGCAAGCAAGAGCAAGAAGCTGACTGTTTCCTCAGTTAGTAAGGTGCCTACGGTGAAGGCGAACTACCAGAAGGAAGAGATCAGGTTTAAGAAGGGTATGACCGCATACTTTGGAACAGTGGATAGCATTAAGTTGAATGCAAATGGAGTTCCTGATTTCTATCGTTTCCCTTCCGAGAAGGAGGATGCGACTTATGAAGATTATGCGGGAACCGCAATCGTTAATTCGTGGGATTTGGGTGTAAAGAAAGCCATTACTATTGCACCCTACCTGACAGGAGAGCGCAACACCATTATCCTCTGGCAGAATGCTACCAGGAAAAAACCTGCTTCGGCACTTCAGACAATTAAGCTCGAGGCGAGATATGTCATTTCCGAGGATAACATTAAGCCCATAGAGGTTAAGAGCGGCAAGGTTAAGCTGCCTGAAGGCTTCGTGATAGTATCGGAGAACGGAAATATGATCAAATCAGTTCCTTCCGTATCGGCAAGCGAAGTGTTTGAAATCTGCTACAAGGCTGATGCAAAGGGCGGTAAGGAAACCGAGGACGGCAGTACCTACGCGACAAGTAACAGTGCATATATGGCGGTGTTCTATGGTACATATAAGAGTGGAACCAGAGACAGAAACGGCGTTGAAAAGTCTGAGATATTCCTGACAAGGGAAGAAGCCGAAGCGGCTATTGCTCAGTGGGATGCCGCGAAAACCACTGAATAAGTTGACATATATTACTGATGACGATACAATAATTTAAATGACATTGCTCTGAAGGAATGTTCTTTCAGAGCATTTTTAGTGTGAAAAATCACACTTGAAGATTAAAACAAATAATAGAGGGTAGTGTGAT
>JAKSSO010000069.1 GCA_024403055.1 Mogibacterium sp.
CCATCAGTTCCTCGCGGCTGGCATCCTTGAACCAGATGCTGTCAGCTCCAACCTTTCGCGCAGTCTTTATACAGTCATAGTCCAGTAGTGATGTAACAATGATCACCTTAATGTGAGGAAAGCGGGCCTTGATTTTTTCTGTGGCGGCAAATCCGCTGGCATTGTCTTCCGTACAGATATCCATCAAAATCAGATCGATGGGTGACCCCGCGCAGCAGGCTTCTGCGTAAGAAGCGTTTGCAACGGACGCTGCGAGACAATAGTTCTCACTCTGCCGAATATAGTATTCCATAGTTTCGCGCATCATGCGCTGATCCTCTACGATCAAAACATTTACCATAGTATATCCTCCTCCGGCTGCCAAAGCCGTATGCTCAGCTCAAATTCCGGAACCCACCGGATGCTCATCTTACCGCCCGCTTTTTCTATGCGGGTTCGGAGTGAACCAAGGCCGCCTCCCTCTTTGATCTCGCCCTGCGGAATCTGACCGTTGTTGGTAACGGACAAAGTATAAAACGTTCCTTCTGTTTCCACCTTTGCGTACAGCTCGTCGGCTCCTGCATGGCGAACGGCGTTATTGGCACATTCTCTAAGGGCAATGATCATCAGCGCACCCATTTTTGTGTTTTCAGGTAACCGCCCCATAATATGGACACGGATACCGATGGCCTTTGCAGAATCCATGAACTGTTCCAGAGCAGTCTTATCCGGCGTGTTCTCAACATCGTACTTTAGGATTTGCAGGGCATCTTCCCAGACACTCATATCAAACTCCGCCATCGGTCTGCCCGAGAGCAGGTACTGCCTTGCAGCAATGATTCCGCGTCCGATATTGTCATGGACTCTCATCTTTGTGTCCAGGATCTCTTCCTCGCGGGTGGCGGCCTGAATATTGGCTGACAGCCTGCGCAGACGATATCCGTATTCTTCCAGTATCCGATTTCCTTCCTCAAGTTCAAGACGCTTAATGTAGAGTTCGGTGACATCAGCCGCAATGAACTGGATAAAGCTCTCACCGTAGCTGTCCTCAACTTTGCATTCCGAAAACTGCCATGCTCTTCCATCAGAAAGAATGAACAGATTTCCGTCTTTACGTGCCGTAGAGTTCTGGGGAAGTTCCTTTAAGGTCTTACGCATTTCACTCAACGTCTGAATATCACGTCCGGCGAGCAAAAATCCCAACTGATACATAGTGTGATTACACAGCACCATGAGTCCGGTGGAATCAAAAACGCAGATACCATTTGGTAAGTCATCAATGGCCTCTTTTATAGTTCTTCTGAGGCGACCGCCAGATCTCATGCTTCCTCACCTCCCGTTATCATGGTCAGGGTCCATTCATCATCATCGTCCTGAAGGATCGTTCGATCCGCTCCGGCAAGGAAACTTAGATCCGCATTCGAATCTGTGGTGATCGTGATGAAACGCCCCTGCTTTCCGTGGCCTATGACCACCTGCATCGCAGACATCGTATCCAGTGAGGCTTCTACGACCTCCTCAAAGAAATCGTACATATGCATGATCTCATCAGCAGGCAGACTGCCTGTCAGTACATTTGAAAATCCACACTCTACCCCGTAGAGCTGAAGATTCTTCACCGACTCGAGGAAAGAAAGTTCCAGCTCTTTTATGTTCGGATACGGCTCCTTGTCAGATATAAAAATCAGATTGTTGCGGCGCTTCAGATATGCTCCACCCACCACGATTGTCCCCAGCAGTCGGCGTTTTTCTTCCTCTGTCTTCGCCTGCTCAAAAGCTGTAGTAAGGTCGTTCATCAAAGAGATCTGCCCCGCGGTCTGACGCTGCATTTCGTCGTAGAGTCTGTTCTGCTCTTCAATGTGCGCTCTGCGAGTGCGCAGTTCGATTTCTTCTGCAAGCAGGTCATTTTCCTCGGACCGGGTCTCCTGCACTTCCTGAAGATGCTCCAGAATACCGGACAATTCAGACACATCATCCTGCCACAGCACACGTCCGCCACGTATAGAAGCCAAAGAGAGGCGGACTGCTCCGTCAAGAACAACCGGATCACCCTCTGCTTTTCGCATATCGTCAACAGCAACGCCACTGTAGGCAGCGGTAGCTACCATCTCTTTATATGCCTGATCTACGATAACGGCAGGCAGTTCCAGGCAGCGAAACAGTTCTACATAATGGGAGTTGCTTTGAATCATTCTCAGTCTCAGCAGACTTTCAAAAAATGCTGTCAGACATAAGCAGCAGACTACGTTGAAGTCGGCAAAAAATCGGCTGATAAATGGTGGATAGAGTGCATAAAAGACTAAATATATCCCCATCAGTAAAAGGCAGCCGGCCGGAATCCAGATACGCGTTTTCTTTTGCATCATGCGATTCTTGGCAAAGATGATTATAAAGGCAGCCGTATAACACAGGCCCACACATGCGACGATAATAAAATATACCGCACCATAGCCATAGGTTCCCGTGGAGGGATTCATCTGCTGATCCGGTGGGAGAATAAACACCAGACCGTGCAGATCGTTTGTGAGAACCAGCAGTACCAGGATCACTGCCGGAATCATAAGGAGCTTCCATATTGTCGGCAGCCGATACTCCTCACTGCAACAGATAGAGCGGGCAACAAACAACGTAAGCAAGGGAATCAGAATAATCGCCACATAGAAAAAGTACCAGATCCAATGCAGCAGCAGTGCGTCGTTAATGAAATCGTATTTTAATGTTCGAAGCACGATCCAGAACACCATCAGTGCTCCTGTATAATACAGATATCTGCGCACCTCTTTCTGTATCACACGTCCCATCAAGGAAACCGTCCATGCGCTGAAGATAAAAATGTAGATTGCATCGCGAATATAGGCAAATAAAAGCCAGTGCGGAAGATGATAAACACCCGGTAAACGGCAACACCATGCTATGAATACCAGCAAACCTACGATTATATACTGTCTGATTTCTTTATTTCTTTTAGCAACCGTATCACCGCACCTCCCATCGTTATAAAATCCATCTCGATTATTGCATGATCAATACAGACGAAGAACAAGCCGAATATTCTCATAGACCGCTTCCGTACACTCACAGTGTACATTTCTTACCCGAATCGGGTTGTTTCAGGTTACGGAGATCAATGGGTTTTTCTGCATTCTCAGGAATGACCCATGATCTGCCGAATCTTTCTAAACCGGGGACACGCCCCTGCTGACAGAGCTTATGTACACGACTTTCTGATACTCCCCACTTGTAGGACGCTTCACGAGCTGAGATATAACCTTTCATCGACATGCCTCCAATTAATACACTTATACAAAATATATTATGTCCGAATATCAGGATAATTGCAATAGTATTCACGAAAAAGCACAATTAATCGGTATGGTAAAAGCCCCACTTGTAAGTCAAAATTCTTGGCTTCGAGCAGGGCTTTCTTGTAACATATAAATCGACATTATGCCGACAAAAACAGCGATAAAAAATACAGAGTAACATGGACTTTGTGGTTCACATTACTCTGTATCTCATTTGTTGGCCAATCCGATAGCAACAGTGCTCATTTTCAGTGTTACTGTTTTACGAACACTGCGCTAAGTAGCGAGGGTATAATAATATTATTTAAATGTTTTCAAATATTAGAATTCAAATTTCTTCTCAAAGTATGCCTTGAGATCTTCAATCTTAATTCTTTCCT
>JAKSSO010000007.1 GCA_024403055.1 Mogibacterium sp.
AAGAAGATACAGGAGGGCAAGTAAGATGAAGAAACCGGATTTTGAAAAAATTAAAAAAACCAACTTCAAGAAGCTTGCTCATGACTTCGTTTATGGCAAGCCACACGGCGAAAGAAGACTTGGCGAGCTGTACATTCCGGGAACAGGACTGTACAAGCACAGAGAGTGGAGAGGTATCAAGGATACCATGTACGCTTTCAATAACATCTGGCTGTATAACTACGGCATGCTCGTTAAGGACCTGGTAGTTCTGGGCGGAGGTCCTAAGGGACTCGTTCAGTTCCTCAAGGGAACTATGAGATACAGATGGATGGGTCAGACATATCTGACAGTAATGCACTGGGTAGACCGTAACCTCGAAGGCATGAGAGGTGAGGCACTGAGAGGATCCGCATGGCATTTCAGAGGCATCATCAATGCCTGCCTGGTACAGATCACTCAGATGTTCAACAGAGACATAAGCCTCGGTGGCGACCCTAAGCTCTGGAATAAGACTATGGGTCACGATGAGACAGTATGGGGCGGAGTATGGTATCCGTTCAGAGATCAGATGACCAATATTCCACTTCAGATGATCCCTTACTTTGTAACATGCCACTGCAACAACCATACAGTACTGAACTATATCGACGCTGCACAGGCACTGGGACTTCCTGGAGATCCATGTCCGATGTGTCAGGCAGAGGCAGGAATCTTCCTGCAGGATGATGTTCCTGATTTCTTCAAGGCATTTGTTACAACTAATGAGGCCTGTGACGGATCAGTTGCAACATCAGTTATTCAGGACTGGATGATCAACAAGCCACTCTATGCTATGCCACAGCCAATGCAGTTTGATAACGAGGAAGTTCTCGAGAACTGCGCTAAGGAGATCGAAGGCGCATGGAGATTCACAGAAGAGAAACTCGGCGTAAAGTTCAACTGGGATGAGCTGGTAAAGAACGTTGAGAGCCAGAACGAACTCCAGAGATTCGAGTGGGAGAAGTGGGACGTTGCAGCTAATACCAACAACTATCCTATCAACGGCGTTGCACAGGCACTCTACAGAATTTTCCAGGGCCAGTACGGAGATCTGCCTATCTGGCACGAGGTTGACGCCAAGGTTAGAAAGATCATGGACAAGTGTGTTGAAGAAAAGATCAACACATTCCCAATGACAAGACACAGAGTTATCGCATGGTCATGCGCTCCGCTGTATTACTCGGCATGGTGCACATGGGCATACAACTGCTGGGGTCTTAACACTATCATCAACATGGACTCACTCATGTTCGACATGGAGATCAGAACAGATTCATATGAGAACTGCCTGATGGATATGGCAAGATATCATGAATGGGCTCCAATGAGAAGAATGGCAGTTGGCGGACTCAAGCACATCTTCGAGCTCTGGGATAACATGGAAAAGTTCAACTGCGACATGGTTATGATGTATGACCAGCTGAAGTGCAAAGGAATGCAGGGTGTACACGGACTGTTCGAGGACGAGTTCCGTGCAAGAAACATCAATGCGATCTGGATGCCACACGCACTGCCTGATAAGAGAGACGTATCAAGAGCAGAGATCAGAGATATCGTTAACGACTACATGTTCACAGTAATGGGCGAGGAGCCACTCGATCCATCACTGCTCGAGTTTGATGATGCTAACAGCTGGTAGAAAGGAGGCCGATCATGAAAGCATGCAAATTAATTAAGAAAACAGTCGGCGCTCTTGCCGCTGTATATGCAGGTCTGTTCGCAGTATATTATTTTGACCTTGACGGAAAGCTCCTGTACTACGTTGTTGAACCGTTTATGATCAAGAGATTCGACAACATGAAGAGAAGAGATCCGCTGAGCGTACCATACGATCAGATCGACAAGGAATACATGTAAGAAGTTAGTTTAAAGCGGTTCGGCTGCAGGAGAGTTCCGTGAAGGGGCTTTCCGGTAGCCGGCACTTAGCGATTGCCGGGCGGCTTATGTTGAGCGACGGCAGAGCTTAGTACCGCTGCGTATAGCCGGAACGAGGCGAGAGCCGTACCCTTCAGGAAACTCTCGCAGACGGAACGGTTGAAAGGAAGTTATTGCTAATGAAGAAACAATTTAAAGCCGAATCCAAGCGTCTGCTGGACATGATGATCAATTCGATCTACACGCACAAGGAGATATTCCTTAGAGAGATCATCTCCAATGCGTCGGATGCCATCGACAAGATGTGTTATCTGGCCCTGACCGACAAGAATGCCGGAATGAGCAGGAGCGATTTTGAGATAATCATCACTCTCGATAAAGAGAACAGGATACTGACTGTAAGCGACAACGGTATCGGCATGAATCAGGAAGACCTCGAGACCAACCTCGGAACTATCGCTTTCTCGGGAAGCAAGAAATTTGCAGAACAGATGGACGAGAGTCAGGCTGACGAGATCGACATCATCGGACAGTTCGGAGTAGGCTTCTACTCGGCGTTCATGGTCGCAGACAAGATCGAAGTCGTGACCAGAAAATACGGAGAGGACAAAGCGTACAGATGGACATCCGAAGGTGCCGGCGGTTATAGCATCGAAGAGGCTGAGAGAGAATCCCAGGGAACTGACGTCATCATGCACATCAGAGCAGACGGCGAGGAAGAGGATCAGAAGGACGAGTACAGCAAGTACCTCAGAGAATATCCGATCTACAAGCTGGTAAAGAAATACTCTGACTACATCCGTTTCCCGATCAAGATGCTGATGCCGCATCCTGTAGTCAAGGAGGGTTCCGATCCGGAAAACCCTGAGTATGAAGAGGTCTTCGAGTATGAAGTATTCAACTCGATGATCCCGCTCTGGCAGAGAAAAAAGAGCGAGGTCACAGAAGAGGAGTACAACGAATTCTACAAAGAACAGTTCAGTGATGACATGGATCCGCTGGAAGTGATGACCGTTTCCGTAGAAGGCATGGTCAGCTACAATGCGCTCATGTTTATCCCGCAGGCAATACCGAACAAGTATTATTCGGATGATTATCAGGGCGGACTTCAGCTGTACAGCTCGGGCGTTCTCATCATGGAGAACTGCAGAGATCTGCTTCCTGAGTATTTCAACTTCGTTCGCGGAGTTGTTGATTCACCGGATCTGTCCCTCAACATTTCAAGAGAAATGCTGCAGCACGACAGACAGCTCAAGCTCATAGCCTCCAATCTCGAGAAGAAGATCAGAGGCAAACTTGAGGACATGCTGAAGAACGATCGTGAGAAATACGAGACATTCTACAAGGCGTTCGGACGCCAGCTCAAAATGTGTGCACTGGATGACTACGGCAAGTATAAGGATCAGCTGCAGGATCTGCTCCTGTTCTACAGCTCAACTGAGAAAAAGCTCGTTACACTTGCTGAATACGTCGAGAGGATGCAGGAAGATCAGAAGTATATCTATTATGCTTCCGGAGACACACTGGACGGCATCGACAAGATGCCTCAGACTGAGATCCTCAAGGACAGAGGCATTGAGATCCTGTACTTTGTAGACAAAACGGACGAATTTATTTCCGATACTTTCAGGAATTACAAGGAAAAGCAGTTCCTGTCGGTCATCGATGGTGACCTTGACCTCGGAGATAAGGAGAAGGACGAAAAGATCGCAGAGACTTTCAAAGACACCTTCGAATTCGTCAAGGAGACTCTGGGCGACAAGGTGGATGTCGTTAAGCCATCGACCAAGCTCAAGTCACATCCGGTATGCCTTTCCAGTGGTGAAGGCATCACCTTCGAGATGGAAAAATATTTTACAGCGGTCAGTCCCGAGATGGGGATGAAGGCAAAGCGCATACTTGAGCTCAATGTTGATCATCAGGCCTTCCTCGCACTTGAGAAGGCAAGAACAGAGGATACAGACAGAGCAAAAAAGATGTGCGAGATACTTCTGAATCAGGCGCTGCTCATTGCAGGTCTGCCAGTTGAAGACCCATCAGGTTACACTGATACGATATGCAGTTTGTTTTAGGTAAAGAAATGAGTGACACTAAGATATTAACAGTCGCCGGCAAAGGCGGCGTCGGAAAAACATCAATATCATCGGCCATGGTAAGGATTCTTGCAGAGACCTACCCGGATGCGCGCATCCTGGCTATTGACGCAGACCCTGCGATCGGACTTACCACCGCACTTGGAGTTGAACCGACTGACACACTGGACGGAATTCGCAAGAAGATCGTAAACAGCGTTGAGGAAGGCAGACCTAAGGAAGCCATTGAGATGCTCAATGAGGCGAGATTCAGGATCTTCGATACAATGCTGGAAGAGGCAAAGTTCTCGTTCCTGGCGATCGGACGTCCTGAGGCAGCAGGCTGCTACTGTAAGGTAAATGCATACCTAAAGGAAGTCATCAGTCTGCTCGCAGCTGATTTCGACTACGTCATTATCGACGGCGAAGCCGGCATAGAGCAGATCAATCGTCGTGTCATGGAGAAGGTCACCCATCTTTTCCTTATCACAGACCCAAGCCGTAAAGGCTGCAAGGTAGTAGATACCATCAAGGAAGTGGCTGACGAGCTCGTAATGTACGATAAGTGCGGAGTAATCGTTAACCGCGTTAAGGAGGAATCTATACCATTTGTTAAGGTTGAATCAGCAGATATCCTTGCATACATCCCTGAAGACAAGGCACATGCTGACAACGATATAATGGGCGTAAGCGTATTCGATCTTCCGGAAAACTCTCCGGTAATGGTCGGCACACGCCAGGCCCTCACTAAAATGCAACTAATATAATTAATATATAGTTGGAAGGAGGTAATGTACATTGAAAGACTTGAAGCATTTGATTTACTTCGAGAGCCTCTTAGACAATCCTGACAACGAACTAGTAGAACAGGCCAAGAAAGACGGCAAGCTTGTAATGGGTTACACTTGCTATCACATTCCTGAAGTTCTCCTGAACGTTGACAACTGTGTATCTGTCAGACTCAGAGCACCAAGAACAGGATCTATCGACATCGCAACTTACTACATGTCGAACTACACCTGTGAATATGCAAGAGCACTGGTAGAAAGAGGTATTGAAGGCGGATTCCAGTTCCTGGACGGCGTTGCCGGTGTCGATGCATGCTCAATGATGAACAGATTCTATGAGCATTTCGAGATCCTCAAGATGAACGAAAAGGATAGGTGTTTCGTAACACACCTTGACGTTCCTTATAAGAATGAAAGCTTTTCTTACAAGCATCTTGAGAAGCAGCTCCAGATCAGACTGCTGGATATAATGAAGGAGACATACGGTGTTGATGTTTCCGATGCATCTATCCGCAAGGCAGTAGCAGAGCACAATGAGCTTTGCAAAATAATGCAGGAGATAAGCGAGATGCGTAAGGCTGATAACCCGGTTATCACAGGATATGAATTCCACGTAATGAACATCGTATCCTACACTTGCCCTAAGTATCTGATCCTGCCTCTGTTCAGAGAGACACTCGAAGAGCTCAAGAAGAGAAAACCGGATGCAAAGCCGGCGTTCAGAGCAAGGGTTGGCGTTATTGGATCCGAGATCGACGATCCTGAGTTCACCAAGATGATCGAAGATGCAGGAGCAAGAGTCGTATTTGACAGACACTGCTTCGGATCTATACCTGGCAGAGAGGTTATCGAGCTTACAGATGACGAAGACGCACTTCCACAGATCGTAAGACATTACATGGATACATCTGAGTGCGCTCGTTACATCGCAGACAACAAGGTTCAGCAGAGAAGAGACACTGCAGACAGACTCATGAAGGAGTTCAATGCAGACGGAATCATCTACGAACAGATGAAGTACTGCGACTTCTGGGGATTCGAGAGAGCTCTTGTCAGCCACATCATGGCTGAGGAATACGGTTATCCGGTTCTTTCAATCGACAGATTATATAACGCAAAGGGCTCCGGACAGCTCAGAACAAGATTCCAGGCTTTCGTAGAATCGCTTGAGATCAAGAAGATTCAGAAAGGAGGCAAGAAGTAATGGTTATCAGTACAGAATTACTCGGAATCAGAAACTCCATTGCCGAGAACATGGAGAATAAGGCAAAAAAATCCGGAAAGGTTAAATACCCTAACCCTAAGTTCTTCAGGGCTAAAGACAACATGGATTGGAAAAAGCAGGGAGAAAACCTCTTAGAGGTTGGAAAGATCTGCGTTGATATTTTCAAGGATTCCGATCAGAAGGCCTTCTGGAAGAAGCAGCTTGACAGAACTATCGACGATCTTAAGAGAGTTAAGCTGGAGATCAAGCAGGGCATCGAAATGACACCGGAAGAGAGAAAAGACGTTTTCCTCAACGGTGAGAAAACTCTTGGCAAGCTGTATCGCAAGGGCGACATGGCTACAGTAAGAAGAGAGTGGAAGGGCTTAGCTGACACTGCATACGACTTCTGGGAGTGGTGCAGAATGTGGGGAATGCTCATCGGAACATTCGGCAAGGACCTCGTTCCTGCTCTTAACACTACATTCCACTACAGATGGATGATCTCATACATGTGCTGCGTAGGCTTCATGGACAAGAACACCTTCGGACAGAAGGGAACAGCACTGAAGATGTCACACCTTATGATCTACGACGTATTCCGTTATGTAGCAGAGAACCTCGTATTCCTTGCTAAGTGCGACGAAAAGAACGGTAATTCCAAGGAGCTGAACAAGAAGGTCGTTCTCTTTGACGAGATGACAATGGGACAGATCATGGCAGGATTCCCTGACCTGCTCGGTATCCCTTATCAGCTGATGCCTGTATTCCTGGTATCAGAAATCGACCAGCTCACATGCATCCCATATATCGATGCAGTCGAGAGCTTTGGACTTCCTGCTGATACTTGCCCGGTACCATCATCAGAGTGCGGCGCACTGGTTATCGACGCACTGCCACACATGGGCAGCTGCTTCATCTCCAGCTCAATGCCTTGCGATGGTTCTGTAATGGCATCAGAGTACATGTCACGTAGATTCCCTAACCTGCCTGTATACCATCTGACATTCCCTGTTAGATATGAGTATGAGGAAACAACTGCGGATGCCGTTGAGGATATCAAGGGCTGCATCAAGTTCGTAGAGGAAATCACAGGTGCTAAGTGGAGCTGGGATGCTTACTTCAAGCAGATGAAGCGTTTCAACGAGGAAACAAACTATGAGCTGCAGAAGTGGGAAGTTAACAAGACTGATTATCCACAGATCCTCGGACCTTGCTACGAGCTCTTCCGTAAGTGGAATTACGAGATGGACGGCGGTGCAGATCCAAGAGTTATTCCTACATTCAAGAAGACTACTGAGCTTATGATGAAGGCTTACGAACGTAGAGAAGAAGCTTGGGTCGGCAAGATGAAGTACAGAGGAATCGTATGGTCCTGCCCTGCTCACTACTATGCAAACTTCAGTAACTGGCTTGCTAACTGCTGGGGTGTAGATATCCTGGTAGAGATGGAGTCACTGAACTTCACTAAGATGCTCGAGACAGAAGACAAGGAAGAGGCACTCATGGACCTCGCAAGACTGTACGAGCGTATGGTAATGAGAAGACATACTAATGGTGGATATCACAATGTAGTTAACGAACTGTGGAAGCAGGTCGAAGACTGGAGAGCAGATATCATCATCATGTATCAGAACGTAGCTTGCAAAAACATGTCAACTCTTCAGGGTATCCTGGATGACCAGGCAAGAGAGAAGAATTATCACATGATCTGGATCGAGCACGACCTGATGGACCCAAGAACAGTATCCAGAAAGAATATGAGACAGAAAGTCAACGAGTACATGACTACAGTAATGAAGGCTACACCTGTTGACCCTACCCTCGTAGACTTTGATGACGAGATTTGTATGTAATAGGGGAAGGTCCTTTTGGTAATTATGCATACCGGGGGACAGACCTTGAGAAGATTTATTAAAAAGGAGAAGATATTATGAAATATTATGGTGGCTGCGACGTAGGTTCAACATACACAAAGGCAGTTATTCTTGACGAGAACGGCAAGATGGTAGCTGATACTACTATCAGAAGCAAAATCAATTCCGGCGAATCCGCAAAGATCGCAATGAAGGAAGTTCTTGATAAGGTTGGTCTGAAGAGCTCAGAGGATCTTGCTTATCTGATCGGTACAGGATACGGAAGAAACAAGGTTCCTTTCGCAGACGAAAACATCTCCGAGATCTCCTGCCACGCTATGGGCGTACACGTAACTGACCCTGCAGTAAAGGCTATCATCGATATCGGTGGACAGGACGTTAAGGGTATCGCTGTAGATACAGACGGAACTGTAAAGAACTTCGCAATGAACGATAAGTGCGCAGCAGGAACAGGAAGATTCTACGAGGCAATGGCTAGATCTTTCGAGATGAGCCTCTCCGAGTTCTCCAACCTGTCACTCACAGCTAAGAACGTAATTCCTATTACAGCTCAGTGCACAGTATTCGCAGAGTCCGAGGTTATCACTCTCGTAGGAGAGGACAAGCCAATGGACGAGATCGCAGCAGGAATTCAGATGGCAGTAGCTAAGAGATGTTTCGTAATGGCTAAGAAGGCAGGCGCTACAGACAGCATTACACTGACAGGTGGATGCGCTAAGAACGCAGGTCTGAAGCAGGCTATCGAGCACGTTCTGAAGCTTAAGGTTATCGATCTGAAGATCGACCCACAGCTGATGGGAGCTCTCGGAGCAGCTGAATTCGCACGTCAGAAGGGACAGGCTAAATAAGCTGAAAGGAGTAAGCTATGAAGAAGAAAGGTTGCCCAATCTGCAAGATCGCCAAGGTTGCTGTCGTTGGCGGAGCTGCAGCAGTTGGTACACTGTTTACGGTGTATTTCCTCAACCTTGATCAGAAGCTCCTCAGCTGGGCTTATGTAGAGGTCAATGAGATCTTTAACCGTAAATCACAGGACATCAAGTTCTAACATTAAGAGAGCGGTCGACTCAGGTCGGCCGCTTTTATGTTTTTTGCACAAATTTAGAAAATATATTTTGTAATAATACTTAGCTATTTGATATAATTCAATTAGGTATAAAACGTTATCACTTTATGTAAAATTTCAGTATTAATTGGAGGTTTACAATGAACAAAAAGTTAATGGTGTTAATGTTATCATTGGCTATGGTATTCTGCTTCGCACTCACAGGATGCGGCGGATCATCAGAGGCTGAAGGCGACGGCACATATGAGATCGCAATGGTAACAGACGTTGGACAGCTGATGGACGGTTCCTTCAACCAGTACACTTACGAAGGCGTTAAGCAGTATGCTGAAGAGAATGGTCTGACTTATCAGTACTATCAGCCGGCAAATGGAGCTGAGGCAACAGATGATGACAGAATCGACGCTATGAATGCAGCTATCGCAGGCGGCGCTAAGGTTATCGTAACTCCTGGATTCCTTCAGGAGACAGCTCTGAACGCAGTTGTACCTGAAAATCCTGATGTACAGTTCGTATTCATCGACGGTTGGGACATGGGATTTGACAACCTGGTTGGCGTAAGCTATCAGGAAGAGCAGGCCGGATACTTTGCAGGATATGCAACAGTAATGGAAGGCTTCACTAAGCTCGGATTCTCCGGCGGTGGCGGCGGTTCCAACCCTGCATGCTGCAGATACGGCTACGGATTTGCACAGGGTGCAAACGACGCAGCAGCAGCTAAGGGAATTAAGGTAGACATGAACTACTCATGGCTCCATGGCGCAACATTCAATGCATCTGACGACCTGAAGACAATGCTTTCAGGATGGTTCAATGATGGCATGGAAGCTTGCTTCATGTGCGGCGGAACTATGTTTGACTCCGGCGTTGCTGCAGCATCAGAAGCTGGCGGCAAGATCATCGGCGTTGACGTAGACCAGAGTGCAGGATATGAAGACATTGTAATCACATCCGCAATGAAGGGCCTGACTGCTTCTGTAAAGACAGCTCTGACTAAGTTCTACTCAGATGGAACATATGGCGGATCACTCGTTCTTGGTGCAGCTGACGATGCAGTTGGTATCCCAACTGACACATGGTCACTGAAGAACTGGACAGTTGATGACTACAACGCTCTGTTTGAAGAGGTTAAGGCTGGAAACGTTAAGATCGACAACGCATCTGACGTAGCTGACCCATCAGGCAAGCTTGCTAACGTAAACATCAACTTCATTGGTGAGTAATACACTGAAGGTTTAAAGTAAAACCTGGAGAAGGGGGAAATGCAAATTTCCCCCTTTTTTAAGAAAAGAAACGGGCGCAGACGGATAGCTGCGTTGACTAGCTAATCACAAAGAAAAAGGGAACTAGCTATGGCAGAAGAATATGTAATAGAAATGCGTCACATCCGGAAGGAATTTCCGGGAATTGTGGCAAATGATGATATCACGCTTCAGCTGAAAAAGGGCGAGATCCACGCACTCCTAGGAGAAAACGGTGCGGGAAAATCGACCCTTATGTCTGTTCTTTTTGGCCTTTATCAGCCTGAGGCAGGCGAGATCAGAAAGGATGGCAAGGTCGTTGAAATCAATGACCCTAATGATGCAACCGCGCTTGGTATCGGAATGGTGCACCAGCACTTTAAACTGGTAGATGTTTTTACGGTTCTCGACAATATTATTCTTGGAGCAGAGACGACAGGCCCTCTCGGATGGCTGAAGAAAAAGGAGTCCAGAGAGAAAGTCATCGAACTGTCACAGAAATACGGACTCAACGTTGATGTTGATGCCAAAGTCGAGGACATTACAGTTGGAATGCAGCAGAGAGTAGAGATCCTGAAGATGCTCTACAGAGACAATGAAATCCTGATTTTTGATGAGCCGACAGCGGTACTGACACCTCAGGAGATCGACGAACTAATGGAAATCATGAGAGGCTTTGCGAGAGAAGGCAAATCCATCTTGTTCATATCACATAAATTAAACGAGATCATGGCAGTGTCTGATAGAGTTACCGTTCTCCGAAAGGGCAAGTATATCGGAACTGTGAACACTAAGGAGACCAACAAGCAGGAACTGTCCAACATGATGGTAGGACGACCTGTACAGCTTGAGATCACCAAGGATGAGGCAAAGCCGACAGATGTTGTTCTTGAGGTCGGGGGACTTTCTGTTCCTTCCAAGATCCACAAGGGTGATGCTGTAAAAGATGTCAGCTTTGACGTAAGGAGGGGCGAGATCGTATGCATTGCCGGTATCGACGGTAACGGTCAGTCTGAACTGATATATGGAATAACGGGTATCAGAAAGAGCAGTAAAGGCATTGTCAAGGTACACGGAGAGGATATCACCAAGTCAAGTGTACGACACAAGATGGAAGTGATGAGCCATATTCCTGAGGACAGACACAAGCACGGCCTTGTACTTCCGTTCAGCCTTGAAGAGAACATGGTCCTGCAGACTTACAAAGAAGAAAGATTCCAGAACCACGGATTTATTAAATTTGATGCTGTAAGAGAATACGCGGAAAAACTGATCGAGGAATATGATGTTCGTTCCGGTCAGGGTGCAATCACCACGAGCGCATCGATGTCCGGAGGCAATCAGCAGAAGGCTATTATCGCCAGAGAGCTCGACAGAGACAAGGATCTCATTGTGGCAGTTCAGCCGACAAGAGGTCTGGACGTAGGCGCTATCGAGCATATTCACAAACAGCTTATCAATGAGAGAGACAAGGGCAAAGCGGTCCTTCTCGTATCTCTTGAACTCGACGAGGTACTCGGACTTTCCGACAGGATCCTTGTAATGTATGAAGGCGAGATCGTCGGAGAACTCGATCCTAAGAATACTACAGCAGACGAACTCGGACTCTACATGTCCGGTGCAAAACGTCAGGAAAGGAGGGCTTAGCAATGATAAAGAAAGATAAAAATGCTATCGCTCCTTGGGAGAAGACAAAATGGTATTACACTGATACAGCAAAGTCGATTTTCTCCGCACTGATATCAATTGTGATAGGCCTGTTCGTAGGTGCGATCATCGTAATCATAGTAGGCCTCATGAGCCCGACTATCGGAACCAAAGACATGTGGGACGGATTCAAGCTGGTACTCTTCGGAGTATTCTCTACAGGAAGAGTCGGAGGAACACTGACCTTCGGATTCAACCCGGTCAACATCGGAAACATGCTCTTCAGAGCAATGCCGTTGATCCTGACAGGACTTTCTGTAGCAGTAGCTTTCAAGACGGGACTTTTCAATATCGGAGCACCTGGACAGTTCCTGATGGGAACAATGGGAACACTGTCGGTAGGACTCTGGCTCGGATGGGCAGGATGTCCTAAGGGCCTTGCATGGCTCGCTGCATTCGTCGTAGGTGTTCTGCTCGGAGCACTCTGGGGATGTATCCCTGGTGCTTTCAAGGCATACCTCAATATCAACGAGGTAATCACCTGTATCATGACCAACTGGATCGCGGCGTCATTGGTAACGTGGTGGTTCGATTCACACAATGAGTTCAAGAACTCGGCAGAAGGCGGCAAGGTTGCTTATATCATCCCGCTCAAGAATGTTGGTGTTACGACCCCTAAGCTGGGATTCGGTGTTCTCTGTCCTGGATCACAGGCTAACGGCGGATTCTGGATCGCAATTATCATTGCTGTCGGAATGTGGATCATTATGAGCAAAACGACATTCGGCTATGAGCTCAAGGCATGCGGAGCTAACAAGGCAGCCGCAAAGTACGCAGGAATCAACGGCAAGAGAAACCAGATCCTGTCGATGGCTATCGCGGGTGCACTGGCAGCATCAGGAGCATCACTGTACTACCTCTCAGGAAATACAGAGTTCTACTGGTCGACATACATGAGTCTGCCGGCAGTAGGCTTCAACGGTATCCCTGTTGCACTGCTTGCTTCCAATAACCCTATCGGAGTTATTTTCGCCGGAATATTCATGTCGATGCTCAACATCTCAGGTCTCCAGCTGAAGAACCTGACAATGTACAACGAATATATTTCGGATGTAATTATTGCAGTTATCGTATACCTGTCAGCATTCTCGCTCTTCTTCAGACAGTTCCTCGGAAAGAGAAAGAAGAACGACAAGGAGATCAAAAATGCTAATGCCGAAGCTTTCGAAGAGTACGTGGAAGAAAAGGCTGCAGCTGCGGGTAATGCGGAAAAAGAGATCGCGGAAGGAGGTAACGAGTAATGGTATTTTTGATTCAACAGACAATGCTGTACGCGGTTCCTCTCATGATAGTTGCCCTCGCCGGCGTATGTGCTGAGCGTTCGGGTATCATCAACCTGGGACTCGAAGGTATCATGATTTTCGGAGCCTTCATGGGCGTTATCTTCATCAGGATAATGCAGGCTGCCGGATGGACACAGGATAAAGGTCAGCAGATGGTAATAATCGCTCTGCTGGGTGCAGGACTCTGCGGCGTGGTATTCTCGCTGCTCCTTGCATTCTCGGCGATCAACCTCAAGGCAGACCAGACAATAGGCGGTACTGCACTGAACATGCTGGCACCTGCAATCGTTCTTTTCTTCATCGTTCTGATAGCACATCAGAATTCACTGAAGATCAACGGAGCAGCAGGAAGCTGGTTCATGATCACTTCCAAGAACTTCACAGGTCAGCCGGGCGGATTTGAATCGCCTATTATGAACGTGTTCTTTAACAACGTTTATCTGACAACTTATCTGTGTGTGTTCTTCTTCATCGTAGTATCGATCTTCCTGTACAAGACCAAGATCGGACTCAGACTCCGTTCCTGCGGTGAGAATCCACAGGCGGCAGCTTCGCTGGGTATCAACGTATACAAGATGAGATATCTCGGTGTAATGCTTTCAGGTTTCCTTGCAGGCATGGGCGGATTCCAGTTCTCACTTACTATTTCAAACTGCACATCGAGCGGACAGGTAGCCGGCTATGGTTTCCTGGCTCTGGCAGTAATGATCTTCGGTAACTGGACTCCTATCAATATCGCAGTATGTTCGATCCTCTTCGGTTTGTTCAAGTGCATCGCTGCTGTATATGCGACACTGGACCTCAACGGAGACGGAGTATACCTGCTGAATGACCTCGGTATCAGTCCATATGCATACAGACTCATGCCGTATGTAATTACACTGATCGTGCTGGCATTCACATCAAAGAGCTCCAGAGTACCTAAAGCGGAAGGTATTCCGTATGATAAGGGGCAAAGATAGGGATAGAGACATAAGATGTCAGGGATGGCAGAGGGCAACCTCTGTCATCTTTTTTATATATAAAAGTGTGGTCATCATCCCTCCCCGGTACGCTCGCGCTGACAGTTGAGGCGTAGCGGATGCTAAGCTCTCGCATTGGAAAGACGTGGACGCGAGTCGCAAAGCACCGACGCCTCAAAGTCACCGGGGGAGGGGTGATGACCACGCTTCCAATAACAAAAAAGATGACAGAGGTTGCGATTTGCCATGCCTGACTTGTGTCTCTATAAGTATGAATAGCATGGCCGACCCGGTACGCTCGCGCTGACAGTTGAGGCGTAGTCATGCTCGCGCTGACAGTAAAGACAGGATTGTGGTACAATAAGCAAAATGCAGATCCAGTTATTGTAATGAGGTATGAGATATGAGAGCTGTATATTTTGATGGAGAGAATGCTGCATATCGGGAAGATGTTCCGAAGCCGGTCAGGGGTGCGGGCGAGAGCCTTCTGAAGATAACTCTGGCGGCAATATGCACGACAGATAAAGAGATACTTAAGGGTTACAGGCCGGACTTCAAGGGCGTGATGGGCCATGAATTCACGGCTGTTGTTGTTGAGAGCGATGATGAAGAGCTGGTGGGCAAAAGGGTCGTTGGTGAGATCAACGAGGTATGTCATGAGTGCCTGTATTGCAGGACAGGGCGTGAGCACCACTGCCTTAACAGGAAAACTCCCGGGCTGTCAAGGGACGGCTGTTTTGGAGAGTACATGGTGCTGAAGAACGAGAATCTTCATGTTATTCCTGATCAGCTTCCGGATGAGGTGGCTGTGTTTACTGAGCCGCTGGCTGCTGCTTATCAGATGATGGAACAGTTGGAGATGGATCCGGGTACGCCTGCCTGTGTTGTGGGTGACGGAAGGCTGGCGCTCTGCCTGGCGCAGGTGCTGAAGCAGCATGGTGCGGAGGTGACGGTCATCGGGAAGCATGCTGAGAAGCTCCTGCTGTTCGAGTCGTTCGCGAAGACTGAGCTGCTGGGTGAAGCGACGATGAAAATAGAAGATCCTGCAGGTACCGGTGCGGAGATCGAGCCGTACGAGCTGGTAGTTGAAGCAACAGGAAGTGCGTCAGGACTGGAGCTGGCTTTGCAGCTTGTAAGAAGCATGGGAACGATAGTGCTGAAGAGTACATATGCCGGAGGCGCAGATGTCGATCTCTCGCTGATCCCTGTGCGCGAGATAACAGTTGTAGGAAGCCGTTGCGGTCCTTTCGACAAGGCATTGGACGGACTTGCGAGTGGTGCGATCAGCCTGCCGGAAATAGATCTGTATGATCTGGCAGATTATGAGAAGGCGTTTCAGTCGAGAAAGTTCAAGAGCTGATTCAGGTTAGAACTTGCATACAGAAAAAGGAGCATGATCATGAGTAAAGTAAAAAATGAAGCAAAAATTAAAAACCCGCTGATCGTGGGTATCAGAGAACAGCTCGAGCACAGGGCATTATGGATGTATCTGCTCTGTGACGAGGCAGAGAAAAAGGGCCTTAAGACAGAGGAATTTGCACCTGCGGCAATAAAGAGATGCGGACTGTATCAGGGTGCTTTGCTCCGTGAGAAGGGCGGCAAGGGTCAGTCGCTTAAGGGACTGAAGAAAGCCCTCTTCGGATTCTTCGCACAGAAGGTTTTCGAGATGGACATCCTTCGCTGCGATGATGACCACCTGGATATCGATTTCCATTACTGCCCGCTTGTTAAGGCATGGCAGAAACAGGGCCTCAGCGATGAGAAGATCGCCGAGCTGTGTGATCATGCAATGTGCGGAGATCGCGGTATCGGAGAGTGCTTTGGCGTAGAACTCGATCTTCCTGGAACCATCGCCAGAGGAGATGACACCTGCCAGCTGAGATATGTAAGAAGATAATGTACAAAGACAATTAGAGACATAGAAAAAGTGCTCCTGAAGAGCACTTTTTTATTGCAATATTCAGATCCGGGGTCAGATAAACGACACGCCTTCGCTCCTGTAATCGATACCGAAGTATTCGGCGATCGTCGCGGCGATATCTGCGAAGCTGTTGCGTGTTCCGATATTGTGACCCTGTGTGTCGCCCGCTTTGTATGCCAGGCACGGAACATATTCACGGGTGTGGTCTGTACCGGTATAGCCCGGATCGCAGCCGTGGTCTGCGGTGATGATGAGCAGATCTCCGTCATTCGCTCCCGGCGATGATTCGCCATGCAGAAGCGGCAGAAATTCGCCGAGTTGTTCGTCAAATTCATTGAGTGCAGCGGTATAGGCTGCGATGTCTCGCCTGTGACCGTGGATCATATCGAAGTCAACGAGGTTGACAAAACAGAGACCGTTCCAGTCGGCATTGGTATCGTGACCGTCGATCATCTGAAGACAGTCTGCTTTGCCCTGCGCTATCTCGATGGTCTTGACCATGTTCCTGTGATTACCTTCATTAGGCGTGGTCGCCGTAAGACCTCTGCCTGCAAAGATGTCGAATATCTTTCCGACGCCGATAGTATCAAGGCCTGCTGATTTCAATGCATCAAGAAGTGTCTCTCCGGTCGGCTCCAGACTGAAGTCGTGTCTGTTGTTGGTTCTTGTATAATCGGGATATTCTCCTATGTACGGACGGGCTATGATGCGTCCGCAGGCATTTCTTCCACACATGATCCTGCGGGCTTTTCGACATATGTCGTAAAGTTCCTCCGGCGGGATCATTGCTTCGTTGGCAGCTATCTGCATTACACTGTCTGCACTTGTGTAGACAATAAGCGAACCGGTCGCCTCTGCTTCTCTGCCGTAATCCCGGATAACCTCGGTGCCGGAATATGGTTTGTTACACAGTATCCTGCGACCTGTGGCATCCTCAAGCGCATCAATAATATCTTTAGGAAATCCGTCAGGATATGTCGGAAGCGGATGTTCGGAAATAACACCTGCCATCTCCCAGTGACCGACCGTGGTATCCTTACCGGCAGACTTTTCGGCCATCCTGCCGTAATAGCCGATCGCATCGACAGGATCATGGAAGCTTGTTCCCTCAATATTGTTAATGCCGAGTTTTGCCAGGTTGGGAGTGAAGAGGCTACCGCTTTCCGCACAGCTTCCCCAAGTGTCACTTCCAAGATCACCAAAGTCAGCGGCGTCAGGCGCCGCTCCTATTCCAACACTATCCAATACGATCAAAAATACTCTTTTCATTAGCTCTTCCTTAAAAAGGCGCCAGAGGTAGAGTCCCGCTGGCGCATGAAATTATTTCTCTGATCTGATCAGCTGGCGAAGTGCTTCGACTGCAACTTCGATCGCGCCTGCTGTATCATGTACCTGTACATTAGGAAGGCCTGCTTTGGCACGTTCCTGATTAGCAATAACGAGCAGGACCGAGCCTACACGGACTCTGCGGTAACCGCCGACGATGAAGAGGGCGGCCGATTCCATTTCAGAGGCCTTGCAGCCCATCTGACACCATGCATCCCATTTGCTCAGCAGCTCGTAGCTGACAGGATGTTTTAAAGGCTGATGCTGTCCGTAAAATGAATCCTTGCATTCTACGACGCCAACATGATAATTCTTGCCAAGCGTCTTGGCGGCATTTACGAGAGCTGTAGTCACTTCGAAATCAGCAACTGCAGGATACTCGATAGGAGCATATTCCTTGGATGTGCCCTCCATTCGAACGGCTCCGTTTGCGATAACGACATCACCGCCTAAGATGTTTACATCCATTCCTCCACTAGTACCGACTCTGATAAAAGTATCTGCGCCGATGTTAGCGAGTTCCTCCATTGCGATTGACGCGGAAGGTCCGCCGATACCTGTGCTGACAACGCTTACAGGTACGCCTTCAAGCGTTCCTGTGTAAGTAACGTACTCTCTGTTCTGACATACGAATTTCGCATCGTCAAAATAAGAAGCGATCTTCTCGCAGCGTCCCGGGTCTCCCGGAAGTATAACATAGCGACCTACATCTCCCGGCTTGAGTCCGATATGATACTGTGTTCCTGCACCTTCAGTGTAATCTATCATTTTATTCCTCCTGTGCCTTGATCAGCTTAACAACTCTGCTGGTTCCCAGTCTTTCTGCGCCGAGCTCTACGAAATGCGCAGCATCTTCGAGAGAGGAGATGCCTCCGGCAGCCTTCATTTTGACGTTTTTGCCAATATGGCTGGCGAAGAGTTCGATATCTTCGAAGGTAGCGCCACCGGTACCAAAGCCTGTTGAAGTCTTTATATAGTCTGCGCCGGACTCTGTTACGATCTCGCACATGCGGATCTTCTCTTCCTCGTTAAGGAAGCAGGTTTCAATGATGACCTTGAGAAGCTTGCCGTGACATGCGGCTTTGACGGCCTTGATCTCATCAAGTAATGCGTCCCACTTGCAGTCCTTGACCCATCCGAGGTTGATGACCATGTCTATTTCGTCTGCGCCATTGGCTACAGCATCTTCTGTCTCGGCAACCTTTACCGAAGTAGTATTGTAGCCGTTAGGAAAGCCGATGACTGTACAGATAGCCAATTTGTCGCCAACGTATTCTGCAGCCTGCTTTACATATGATGGAGGGATGCAGCAGCTTGCTGTACCATACTTAATGCCATCATCCAGCAGAGCTCGGATCTGCTCCCAAGTAGCTGTCTGCCCAAGTAGAGTATGGTCAGCGCGTTTGAGTAATTCTTTATTATCCATGTTATTCCTCCGGATCCAGATTGTGAAATATGAGAGGGAGGACCTCATCCATTGAGAAGTCCCTGTAATTGTTTTCATCGACGGCGAGTATCACGCGAAAATCCTCGTCTGCAAATTCGGCCATGACCTGACGGCAGCTTCCGCAAGGCGGGCAGAGTTCTGTAGGTTCTGAGCCCTCCTCACCACCGACGATCGCAATTGCCTGAATGTCGCAGTCGCCTTCTGAGACTGCCTTGTAAATAGCGGTACGTTCGGCACACATCGTCGAACCGTAAGCAGCGTTCTCGATATTGCAGCCTTTGTAAACGCGGCCGGATTTTGTCAGTAATGCGGCGCCGACCTTGAAATGCGAATAAGGTGTATACGCATTTTTACGGGCCTCTAGTGCGTATTTAATTAAAAACTGTATTGTCTGTTTATCCATAATACGCCTCCTGTAATAAGAACATTGTATCACATTTTGAGCGTATTTCTGCTATAATCATTTTAACAAAAAGATGGAGGAAGCTATGGAACTGTATAACGAGATAATTGAAAAAGTCGGCACTATTGTAGGAAAGTCAGAGCCAAAAAGGTATGCATATAACGAAAACAGATGCTGGGAGGACGTGGGAAGCCACCAGCTGATCATGACCAAAGAATCCGCATTCGAACTTGGCGGGGAAAACAAGCCAGCTGTCAACTACAGCTGCGTATCGTCAGGTGATTATGCTGATGCCGACGAGGTCGTTGTATATGGAAAGGATCTTCAGGAGCTTAACGCAAGCAGCTCATTTGCCCGCATAGTGATACTCAAGGTAGGAGATCTCAAGGGAGAGAATGAAGCGGATACCGAGCCACTGTTCCGCGCAATCCAGGATATCGACTTCGTAAAGTACCATGTATTCCCTAAGGGCTACATGGTAAGAACTTCATCGGACAGCTTCCGTGAGCAGGTCCGCGTTTCGAAAGATGCTATAAAGAACGGCATTTCGTTCGAGAAGATCGGCAATACATATATTCGCCAGTACAAGAAGAATCCTAACATTCTTTCTGCCAAAGTGATCTTCGTCACTGCCGATGATGCTGATTATGCGACAATGAGAGCAGACGCGAAGAAAACACAGGAGATAACAAAAGCGCTGTCAAAGATCCTCGAAGGAATGTCGACAGACTGCCACAGCTGCAGCCTCAAGCCTATCTGTGACGAGGTAGAGGGAATGAAGGAGCTGCACTTCGGCAAGGAGAAGAAGGAATTTAACCAGCAATAGTTGATAATATAATGAAGGAAGTCTGCATTATGATCTACAATGAGTTTTGCGGAGAAAATATTTCAAGACTGGGTTTTGGCCTGATGAGACTGCCTCTTAAAGAGGACAAGTCTATCGACCAGGAGCAGGTGCAGGCCATGGTCGATTATGCAATGGCGAATGGCGTTAATTATTTCGACACTGCATGGCCTTATCATGGCGGAAAATCCGAACTTGCAATAGGCGAAGCTCTGGCGAAATACCCGCGGGAATCCTGGTTCCTGGCAAACAAGTTCCCGGGTCATCAGACAGCACCAAGCTACGATCCTGCAGGAATATTTGAGAAGCAACTTCAGAAATGCAAGGTGGACTATTTTGATTTCTATCTGCTTCACAATATTAATGAAGGCTGCTTTGATGTTTACAAGGATGAGCGCTGGGGGATCATAGATTACTTTGTAGAACAGCAGAAGAAAGGCAGGATCAGACACCTGGGATTCTCGACTCATGCAAGAGCTGAGAATCTTGAGGAAATACTTGACTATCTTGGTGACAGAGTCGAATTCTGCCAGATACAGATGAACTATCTTGACTGGACGCTTCAGGAGGCTAAGGAGAAATACGATATGCTGACTGAACGAAAGATGCCGCTGGTCATCATGGAATCAGTAAGAGGCGGCAAGCTGGCAGATCTCGGCGAAGAGAGAAATGCAAAGCTCAAGGCTCTGCGTCCGGACGAAAGCATTACGAGCTGGTCTCTCAGATGGCTGCAGCAGTATGATAACTGCAAGGTGATCCTGAGTGGAATGTCGAATCTCGAACACATGGAAGATAATGTGAAGACTTTCAGCGGAGGGCAGGCGTTGTCGGGAGATGAGAACGAGCTGCTGCTCGCTTTGGCAGAAGACATGAAGGATGCCGTACCATGCACCTCCTGCAGATACTGTGTGGACGGATGTCCAATGGGGCTGGATATCCCGATGCTGATCAAGACTTATAACGATGCCAAGGTGCAGGCAAGCTTTACAACTGCTATCCATATGGAAGCTCTTCCGGAGGAAAAGAAACCGGAGGCTTGCATTAAGTGCGGCAGCTGTGCGAAAATATGCCCGCAGAAAATTGATATACCGAGTGTTCTTGAGAACCTTGCAGAAGTCATTGCAAAGGGTCCGAACTGGGCCGCTGTATGCGCAGAAAGGGCTAAACAGAATTAACAGGAGAACCGTATGCTGATAATAGCATTTATAACATCAGTCCTCTTGGGCAACAAGAGCTGGAAGGAGATCATAGAGAATATAAAGGGAATCAACCTCAAGGCCGTGGGCTATTCTGTAGGGAAGGTCATTGTCTGGGCAGCTGTAATTGTTGTGGCGTTACTCGTTATATTCAGACTGGCGAAGGTCGCATTCTGGATCGCGCTTCTTGGATTTGCAGTATCGCTGATCAAGACACTGATAACCGAGCATGTTATCAAAAGATAAGCAGCAAAAACACTTGCAAAAATACAAGAAAACCCTTGCAATACACGGGTTCTTGCGATATACTATCCAAGCTGTCGCGAACGGCAGGGTGACCCCGCGGGGGCAGTTAAGCCCGGAGCAAGGCAAAAGATATATCTGAAGTTAAAGAAAGAGGTACCGAACATGAAGGAAGGAATCCATCCTGATTATAAGGAATGTAAAGTAACTTGCGCATGTGGTAACACGTTCACAACTCTCTCCAACAAGGACGAGATGAGAGTAGACATCTGCTCAGAGTGCCACCCATTCTTCACAGGCCAGCAGAAGTTCTCGAACCGTGGCGGCCGTGTTGAGAAGTTCAAGAACAAGTACAACCTTTAATAACAGGGAACAAACCGAAGCTGCGGCTTCGGTTTTTAATTAGAATAATGAAAAAGACTACACAATGCTATCTTGAAAAAGACGGAAAATTCCTGATGCTGTATCGCAACAGGAAAAAGAATGACATGAACGAAGGAAAATGGATCGCTGTTGGCGGCAAACTCGAAGCAGGCGAAACACCCGAAGAGGCGAATGCAAGGGAGGTTTTCGAGGAGACCGGGATCCGTCTGAATTCGGCTGTCTTTCATGGTATTGCGGAATTCCGCAATACAGAATATGAACCGGAAGACATGTATCTGTATTCTTCCGATGATTTTGAAATTGAACCGGGATATGTACCGGAGTGTGATGAAGGCGAACTTGCGTGGATCCCGCGCGAGGAGATATGGACTCTGCCCATGTGGGAGGGGGACAGGGCTTTCCTCGAGCCGATACTGAACGGAGAATGTGGACTGGAGATCAGACTCTCTTATGAAGGCGACAGACTTATAGGAGTAGAAAGAAACAGTTAAAAAGACGTTGGACTATATAAAAAAAGAGAAAAGACAAAAGCACTACATCGGCACTCATCGCTTTTCTCTTTCTTAGTCAGTTTTTCCTTGTTTTAGATATCAATAAGTTATTCTAAACCTTCCCGGATGGTCCGTTCAATTTGAATAGCAGCATTCTTCTTCTGTCTTTTGTCCATCTGTTCAATGTGAACTAATGGATGAATTTTGATTTTGATAGTCTGATCTGGCTTGTAGTCTCCCGTTTCTTCAAACAGTTTGTAGCTGCCGTCCAAAGTGATCGGCAGAATAGGAATATTTGCCTTATCTGCAAATTTGAAAGCACCTATTCTGAAAGGACCTATCTTATGTGATTGAGAGCGAGTGCCCTCTGGAAAGATAGCCATTGAAAAGCCTTTGGAAAGCAAATCGGTACATTCTGATACAGCTTTAAGAGCTTCCTTAGGATTGTCTCTTACAAGAAATATAGATCTTGTGTATTCTATTGCATTAGCAAGAGGTTTGAGCTTGCGCCACTCATTCTTCGCAATGAATCCGATCTGGAAGTGGTTGCGGAACAGATAGTATAGTGCAAGTATGTCTGCAAGACCCTGATGATTGGCATAGATCATAATAGGACCCTTATCAGGAATGTTTTCTTCTCCCTCAATCTCATAATGCAGCTTGAGTATACGAGAAGCATCTTCAGCCCATTCTCCGGATGCACTGAAAATAAGGGCTTTCTCACCCTCGATATCTCCTGCTTTTCGAAGTCTTTTAAATTCAGGAATATGACTATTGTATTTTCTTGCCGTGCCGAAGATCTTCAGTAGCACAGGTCCGGTTTTAAAAAGATTCATAGCATTTCCTCCAATGTATCTATTATAGCTAAACAAGGATGAAAAAAGAAGAACTAATAGTGATATAATTTTAATGCTCGACGATATTATTAATACTAAGGAGATTAAAATGAGAAGGAGCAAAAGGCTATCAGCAATAGTGATAATAATAGCAGTTATATTTACTTTTACTTTAGGTGATATAGCTGCTGTATATGGTACGGAAGAACCGAAACAGATCACAGCAGTAGAAGGGTCTGTTGTTACCGAAGAAACAGAGCCGAATTCCGTAGAAGAAGCGACTCTATCGGACGAAGAAGAATCTGCAACAGAGTGTAATCATAACTGGGGCGATTATATCATCGACAAGACTGCTACCTACAACAAAAGAGGAAGCAAACATAGGGAATGTTCTATCTGTGGTAAGATAGAGAATATCGCCTTAGACTATGTGGATACTGCGATAAAGCTTAAAGGAAAAGACGGAAAATATCACTGGTACTATTATAAAGACGGAAAAAGACTTACTGGAACAGGTTGGATAAAAGAGAATAAAATCAGAGCGTACTATAAAAAGGACGGAAAGCTGTATAGTGGTTGGCACACCATTAAAGTTAAGGTTGACGGAAAATATAAGAAGTGCAAGTTTTACTTCGGTGCCAGCAGTGATAAAACACCAAGAATGGCAAGAGGATATAAGATTATTAAGGACAAAGCTTATTACTTCAAGAATTCAACATCCAGTGTGTATTGCGGAAAGGCCGCTGGAAAAGGCGCAATAAAGAACAGTAGCGGGGAGATATTATATTACTGCAAGGGTGATGGTTTGTTGAAAACCGGTTGGATAGGAATCAGTGGAAAACCATATTACTTCTATGGCAGCACAACATCTTTCCATAACAAAGGAGAAAGGGCATTCAACTACACATCTCCAACTTATCCTAGATTAAACGTTGGAGATAAAGGTTACATGACAGGAAGCAATGCCAAGCTGTATGCGTATGCGATCAATGCATTGAATAAATACGGATGGTCGATGAATGGTGCATACAAGTATTCATATAAATTGCACTACGCTAACAGACCATATAGACCGACAACTGTAAAAGAAGGGGCTCTGTACGGATTTTCCAAAGGAAAGGGAAACTGTTTTGTAATGAACTGCTGCTTTCATGTGATGCTGGAGATTCTTGCAGATAAGAATGACCTTACCGAGATCAGGCAAGTCAAGAGTTCTGTAGGAGCATGGAAAGCTCCACATTCATGGCTTGAAGTAAATATTGATGGAAAATGGTGGATATATGACGCTAACTTCCGCAATGAGACAGGAAGAAACGGGTTTAAAATATATTACGGAAAGAAAGGCACATGGAGATATAACACACCAGCTAAAGGCGATGCTTTCCATAAGATCTGGCCAAGTTCAAAGATCCTTGAAAAAGGATTCTAGTTATCAAATGTGAATGCCGGTTCGCCGAACACGGTTGGATTATAGACAATGATCACGGCATCGTAATTACCTTTTTTAGCCAGTTCAAGAGCTGAGCCTTCAAAATATCTTAGGTCAACAGAATCAAGTTCACTGTAGGCCAGTGAAAGAAACGGCATCATTGAAGATGAGAATGAATCCCTGATGAGCAGCACTCTGCTACCGTCAGGGTTTTTCTTATTTGTGATTTTTGTAAATTTGTAATTACCACCGGTATACGTTTCGTATGTGTTCCTGTGGAATAAATCTATTTTAAGATTGGATTTATCAAGCAATGCTGTATCAAAAGTGCCGCTACGCTCTATTTTACCTGTTTCTGTTTCAGCAGAGAAGTTAAGATCAGTATCAAAAGTAGGTACGACAAGGTGATAATCATCCGTACCTGCATACCAAGAACCGGTCTTTTTTCCAAATGATCCCAAAAAATGATTACTATATTCCGTTACTTTGTAGTGGTCAATATCAAAGGCGTTGGGATTGTAACTGAGGTCAAGTCTGTCGCTTGCTTCATGAGCAACTGTATCTGCAGCCCAGAGGGCTGTCTCGTTAGTCCAGTGCTGATCTGTGTTGTAAAAAAGCGAATAATAATCTCTGGATAGTTCGTTAACCTTGCTGCGTAAATCAAACACTTCAACGTCTGCATTGCTCATTGTTGTGATCAGAGAATTGGCATTAGCATTTCCATACTCAGTGCAACCGACAGGAAGAATGTTATCACCATTTTTGATTTTATAAGGCAACTGAACATACAGTAGTGGGATGCCGACTTCTGCAAGATCATCCGATAAACAGGCAACATTGTCGGAATACCAGATCATTTCTTCATCTGACATTTTACCTATGCCGTAAATGAGCTGGCCGTTGTCCATTCTATATACATCTGCTTCGTTATCATCAACAAAACTGCGGCCGATTAGCTTCTGGTACAGTCCGTTAGCATTAATCCAACCATATCTTCCTGCGATATATTTAGGGTAGATTTGTTCGATCGCATCGGAATAATCAGTATATTTCAGAGGATCCAAAGAAGATGCCGTTTTTGGCACATAATTGATCATCGAGAACACACTCACGGTAGCAATGCATATTATGAAGATAATGGTTACAAGTTTGTTGCGCATAATTGTCTAAAAGTTAAAGTATATGAATGGGTTGTATGAACCCTTAACGATAAACGAGATTGAAACGATAAGAACGACTATAACGAAAATTCCTGACAGAAGATTCCACAACATGCGACTGATCTTGGTCTTGACCCATGGAATCAGCGGAACCGAGGCGATAATGGCTACAAGATAATACATCCAGTACTCTCGGATGTAAAATGAAGTCATCTGTGTATTGCCGGTGAAGCTGAACATTTGAGCAATATAGTTGCATGCGATATTTATATTGTCAGCACGGAAAATGACCCAGCCGATGATCACGAATAGAAGTGTGTATATGTGACCAATCGATGAAAGCAGACCCTCAAGGCGGTTTTTAAAATCAAAATATCTCTCTGCTGCAATCAGAACAAAGTACATTAGACCCCATATGATGAACGTTGTGTTCGCACCGTGCCATAAACCCGTGCAAAACCATACGACTAACAGGTTGAAATAATTGCGGCTCTGCGAGCAATGACTGCCGCCAAGCGGAATGTATAGATAGTCGCGGAACCAGGTACCGAGGGAGATGTGCCATCTGCGCCAGAATTCGGTAATCGAGCCGGAAATGTACGGATAGCTGAAGTTTTCAAGAAAATGGAAACCGAACATTTTTCCAAGACCTATCGCCATATCCGAGAATCCGCTAAAATCGAAAAATATCTGGAAGGCGTATGCAAGAGCCCCAAGCCAGGCGATATCTGAAGTAAGGCTGCACTCAATGCCGAACCATTCAGTATATACTCCGCCTGCCATTTCGAAGGCTTTGTCAGCAATAAAAGCAAGATTGTTGGCAATAATGACCTTCTTGCCTAGTCCGATGATGAAACGGACACAACCTTCGGAGAAATCTTCCCATGACTCGTGACGATCCTTGATCTGCTCGGCAATTGTATTGTATCTGACGATAGGACCTGCAATGAGCTGTGGGAAGAAAGAAATATAAAGAGCAACGTGAAGTATGTTGTGCTGGGCTGCTCCACGTCCACGATAGACATCAAGGACATATGAGATCGCCTGGAATGTGAAAAAGGAAATACCAATCGGAAGCGCGATCTCCGGCACAGACATGTCAGTGCCAAGCAGCCCGTTCACACTCTCTACAGCAAACATCAGATATTTAAATATAGCAAGAATACTGAGGTTAAAGACAAGATCAAGCACAACGATCAGCTTGCTATTGCTCTTTTCGATCAGTAATCCGGCTGCCCAGTTTACTATGATAGATAGTAGCATAATGAGGACGAACCGCGGTTCGCCCCATGCATAGAAAAACAAACTAAAGAGACACAGAACAATATTCTGTGCCTCTCTGTGTCCGCGAAGCGCATAATATACAGCCAGCACAGTCGGCAGAAATCCGAATAGAAATGTAGCGCTTGAAAATAACATATCCGTTAACCGATATCAATAGAAGTTGCTTGAACCGCCGCCAACGCAACCGTTAGAATCAGCACTTCCGGAAGCTTTCTTAGTTTTTTTGACAGCTTGTGCAGCGGCAGCAGCTTCAGCCTGACGTCTTGCCTCTTCTTCAACCGCTTTGCGTTCCGCTTCCTCTTTTTCTTTCTGCTTTTGAGCAGTTGTCTTTACCTTAGAAACATTTTTATTTAACTCATCAACGATTGTGCTGAATTCTCCGAGCTCCTTGCTTGACTCGAGTTTACTCTTTGCATCGGCAATATAGTTTTCTACTATAGATAATTCATCACCATCATATAGACCTGTATCTATCGATTCGACCTGAGAGATAGCTTTAGAGCGAGCGGTGTTGATCTGCTGATTTCTATATGCAAAGAATCCAATTGCAGCGGCAACAACAATTGCAAGAATAATTACTATTGTTTTTTTCATGAAAACCTCCATAAGCATATTATATTATTATTATATAAAAAACAGATACATAAAGAAAGTTGCTTAGAAAGATAAGGATTATGTATGGACACTGCATAAATATGTTAATATTTAAAAGGAGAAGAAAGAACAAATCAGATAATAAGAAAACAAAGATTGGTTTAATCTGAAGAAATATATACATTTACCAAAAAATGGAGATTAATATGATAGAAAAACCTAAATTTTCAGTAATTATACCGGTACACAATTCTTGCAAAACTGTTGCTGAAACAATAGAGTCTGTAATTAACCAGACAATAGGATTTGAAAATAATATCCATTTAGTTGTTGTAGATGATGGAAGTACAGATGCATCTTGTGAAGTGATTAAAAAGTATGTCAGTTTGTATCCTGACAATATTGAATACATATATCAGAAAAATCAAGGCGTTGCAGTAGCTAGAAACACAGGATTAGAAAGGGCTCGTGGAAGATATATAAATTTTTTGGATGCAGAAGATTTATGGGATAATAATGCATTTGAAAAAACATATACTTTTTTCGAAGAGAATTATGATGAAATTGATATTATTGCAACGAGAATAAGAGCTTTGGGGGGAAAAGACGGATATCATTTCTTAGATTATAAGTTTACGGGTGACAGAATTGTAGACATCCAAAATGAATATAAAGTTCCTCAAATGTCATTACGTTCAACGTTTATTAAGCATGAAAGCTTAAAAGATATAAAAGCAGAGGCGCTTTCATCAATAAACGAAGATGTTCTGATTGTAACAGAAGTAATATTTAGAAAGAGTAAGATAGGATTATTACGATCAGTTGATTATTTGTATAGAAAAAATATTGAGCAAATATTGTCAACTGATAGACAATATCGGCAAAAGGATTCTTATATTAACGTTCCCCCAAATATATATGGCGAGGTGCTTAGACAGTCAGAAAATCGGTTCGGGTGTATTATTCCATATGCGCAATATTTAGTTGCAAATGACATAAGTTTAAAACTTAAGACACAAAAGATAAGGCCGACTTGCTTATGCAATGATGAGTGGCTTGAGTTCATACAGCAGCTACATATTATAATGGACCAGATAGATGATAGTTATTTTCTTGGACTTAAAAAAGTGTCATTTGTTGAAAAAGCCAAATGTTTGAAATTCAAGAATGGCGATAATTATGATTGCAGTAAACTACTTAAAAAAATACACATAAAATTGGATATTCTGGAAATTCGAAAGGGAAGATTGTATCTTTCAGGACGATCATTTTGCGAATATTTAAGTGATGAATATAGCATTTATATTCAAGATTTAGTTAGCCAAAAAAAATATTTTATTGATAATAAGTTAACTCCTGCCTATGACACATTAGGGGTTGATGGTGAGATTTTATTTAGAGGAACTACGTTTGAAATTGTATTACCAATAAATAATAGAGCAAAATATGTTTTCTATGTTAAAAAAGATGGGGAAAAAGCACAAAAGGTTACCCTAAAAAAAGGAGCTTTTTCAAGACTTTCAAAATTAGAAGGATCTTATTTTGTAAGTGACAATAAAATAATATACCATCAAAATAATAGTATCATAATAACTGAGAAGACTTTAAAGAAACAAGTATCCAGAAATATAAGGTTAATTAAAGAAATACGATCACTCAGAGTGGATTGTGCATTAGCAATAAGGAGGCATGCAAAACTACTAAGGATAGGCAAACCAATCTGGTTAATATATGACCGAGCCGATAGAGCTGGAGATAATGCTGAAGCCTTATTCAAGTTCCTTCAAAAAACAAATGCTAAAAAAAAATACAGACTTGTCTTTGCGGTCTCAAAAAGGAGTAGTGATTATGGCAGGATGAAGCAATTTGGCAAGGTCGTAGACTGGGAATCAGAACGGTTCAAGGAATATTTTATCGCTGCCGATAAGATAATTTCATCACAGTGGTCGTATGGATCAGGAAACGGTGCAACAACTAGAATTACAAATCCAACGCTCAATCCATTTGGAGAAGATCGTTACGTATATCAAGATTTATTGAATTCCGATTTTGTATTTTTGCAACATGGAATAACAAAGGATGATATCTCTTCATTTGGTCATAGGAATAAGAGAAATGTTAAACTTTTTATTACTGCGGCAAAAAAAGAATACAAATCAATAGCAGAAGGCAATTATGGATATCAGGACAACCAGGTAGTTTTGACAGGGTTCCCTAGATATGATGACTTGTGCGATAAACGGCAAAACATTTTACTGTTTTTACCGACGTGGAGACAAGGTATACAAAATTATAATAATGAAGAATTTTGTAAAACGGAATACTATATTTTTTATGAAAAATTAATAAATGACAAGGATCTAATTCATGCTATGGAAGAAAAAGGATATCATGGGCTGTTCTGTGTGCATCCTGTTCTTATGAATAATGGAAAAGGAAACGCGTTTAAAGGAAATGATACTATAAAAATAATAAACAAAACTGCAGATTATACAGATTTATTTAAAAAAGGAGCACTTCTTATTACTGATTATTCAAGTGTTGCAATGGATTTTGCATATTTAAAAAAACCTGTTGTATATTCTCAATTTGATAAAGACTCATTTTTTAGCAATCATACCTACACTGAAGGTTACTTTTCATATGAAAGAGACGGATTCGGTTCAGTATGTTATGATTATGATACAACTGTAAGAACGATAATCGATTTAATAAAACATAATTGCGAAATGGATAATTTGTACAAGAATCGAGTAAAAGATTTCTTTGCATATAACGACAATTGCAACTGTCAAAGAGTATATAAAGAAATAGAAAAAATGTAGACATACATACTGTTAACTACAATAATTAAAAAATCAAATCAAATTTGGCTTATAAAAGAAACAATATTGAAGCCAGTCGGTCCTTGCCGCACAAATAATTACAGGCATAAAAAGAATTAAGCAAGATGTTAAAACAGAGGCACTTATTTAAAATGGGTTAAATTGTATAGCAAAACAATATTTTTAAGATGAAAACAAATTTGCGGCTCCTTTATAAAAAATCCTTTACAATCTATATAGATGCAACTGGATAATCAAGAGAGATGAGTTGATAATGCATGCGGGAGATAGGGATTTCAATGTAGTTGAATAAATAAAAATTATGATTGGCATGATATAATAATGAATAAATATTAAAGGGAAGGGAAAACGATATGAATGTGATTGGTGTACTTAAAAATATTAGAAAAAACGGATTTAAAAAAACATATAAAAAATATTGTAATAAAAAAAAGCACGAGACAGCTAAACAAGTCTTGCTCGCGGAAAAGAAAAAAATTGAAAGTTTAGAGAAGGAAAACTTTCCAGATGATAAGATTAATGATATAAAAGACTCTGTAGCTACAATAAATAAAATAAAGAAAAATCTAACAAATGAAGAATTACTGTCCTTTTTAGTACCGGTTGTTGAGGTGCTAAAACAAGCAAGGAAAAATCTAACAAATGAAGGCCAAAAGACCATTTATAACGATCTGGTGGAAGAGATAAATAATATAGAAAAGAAAAACGGATATAGAGCATACATAAAAGAAAAATATATAAAGCATATTCTTCCGGAAACTTACAATACTAGAAGAAATGGAAAAATAGAAAAAAAGATGCTGTTCATGCAACCGAGATCAGGTCTTAATCAGAGTTGCAGATTTATGTACAATACAATAAAAAAACAAAAGAAATACACACCTATTCTATTTGAGCTATACCGAGATAAAGGCTGTACAACAGAGTATTACGAGAATGCAAGGCTGTGGGTTTTTGAATTGGCAACTGCAAGAGCGTGCTTCGTGCATGAGTCAAATGATTTATTAGGATATGTCGATATAAGACCTGAAACAAAAATAGTTCAGCTTTTTCATGGGTGTGGTATTATCAAAAGACTTGGACTGGGGTCTGCGGGAAGAAAAGGATTTAAAACTTTGTCAGATTATGAGGAGTATCCAGAGTACAACAAATATGACTTAGCAACCATTTCAAGCCCTGAATTATTGTGGGTTTTTGAAGACTTTACGGGAATAAAAAGGTCTCAGAATATTATACAACCCATTGGTGTAAGTAGGACCGATGAATTCTTTGATGAAAAATATATACAAAATTGTTATAAAAAAATACACAGCATTATTCCGGAAAGCAGAGATAAAAAAATCATATTATATGCGCCAACATATAGAGGTCTGGGGAAAAACAGAGTGGCCCCAAATAAACTAGACTTTGATCTGTTTGCTGAAAAATTAAAGGACGACTATATTCTAATAATAAAACAACATCAGACGGTAAAAGATCTGCCACCAATACCGTATGAATATAATAATTCGTTTGCATTTGATATGACACGTGGAAAAGGAATGAATATAAATGAGCTGATGACAGTTTCTGACATCTGTATTTCAGACTATTCATCGCTTGTATATGAATACTCTTTGTTTGAAAGACCAACAATTGCATTTGCCTTTGATATTGATGAATACACTGCGGATAGAGGTGTATATTACCCGTTAGAAGAAAGTTTTCCTGGACCGATTTTTAAAACAAATGAGGAAGTTGTAGAATATATAGAAAACATAGATAAATATTTTGATAAAGAATTTGTAAAAGCTTTTAAAAATAAATTCATGTCAGCGTGTGATGGACAATCAACGCAGAGGATTTTGGACTGGATAGAGGCAAATTAATATATGAAAAACCAATTCAATCTTAATCTAATAAGCAAGTATCGAGATGAACTGTTTGGAATAGCAATAATAGCAATTGTTTTTTTTCACTTTTGCGCAAATCATGTGGCTTATTATGGCCCACGGGGTGCAAATTCCATACTGTTCAATTTCACAGAGCACTATTTACAGTATGTGGGAAGTATTGGTGTAGAGATTTTTGTGTTTCTTTCCGGCGTAGGTTTGTATTACTCTTTTTCCAAGAATAGCGATACAAAATGTTTTTTCAAAAAAAGAGGCAAAAGAATCTTGACGCCATACCTTATCATTGGTATTTCGTTTTGGACGATAAAGGATTTGATTATTCTAAAAAAAGGTATAGCAGCTTTTGTAAAGGATTTAAGTTTTTATTCTTTTTTTAGTGATGGAGTCCGTACAATATGGTATATCTTTTTAATGATTGTTTTATACCTTCTTTTTCCAAGCATATATTATATTATTCATGAAAAAAAGATAAAAGGCGGATTCGCAGTATTGCTGCTAATTACATTAATTTTTCCTGCTGTTTTAATGTTGATTAATAATGTGTTGTATTCAAATATTAGTATAGCCATAACACGGATCCCTATTTTTATAGTGGGGGTTTATGCAGGACGTTTAGTAAAAGAAGAGCATACAATTGATTATAATGCGTTGGTTATACTGGTAGCTAGTTTGTTTATCGTAGGTATTAAAGCAAAAAGAGTAAATTTAGTGTCGTACATTAGTAGATATATTGATGGGTGTTATTCTCTTGCAATAATTGCTTTTTTAATATGCATTCTTGAACTAGTAAATAACACAATTATATGGAAAAAGTATATATGTGGACTTTTTAGGTTTGCTGGGAAATACTCACTGGAACTATATTTGACGCATGTGACATTAAGAAATCTTATGGGAACCGTTGGAATGCCGAGGTACCGCACATCGGTATATTGTGCTATGGTTGTTGTTGCGGTGGTGCTGTCTTTGCTTCTTAATAAATTATGTAAATCGATTAATAACTTAAAACTTTCAAAAAATAAATCTGGATAAAAAATGGAACAATAGAATTATTGCGATTTAGTGAGTTGCTATATAATACATCAGGTTACGCAGGCATTTAGACAAATTTAGTTTGACAATGAACTTGTCTTAAAATGAATTATAATCTATTTGTGGAAAAAGGTTTCCTGGTGAGGATATTGAGATACAGGTATTTACTATATATGTATCGATTATTGTCTTTTCGGTATTATTTACCAGTATAGCGGAGTTTTGCATCAATAAAAAGAGAAAGGCTGCGTAAATGAAAGAAATAGTAAAAACAACAAACATTGCATATATTACTGATATTTCATGGGAACGAATATTTCTTAACCTAACGATTGAGTCTTCAATTGATGCTGATTTAAAATTCAGTTTGGTCAGATCGTCAAAAGTAAACGAGGAAGATTATATTTATGATGAAGATATTGTGCAATATCGAATTATAGAAGAACACGAAATAAAATACCAAAAAAGAGACAAAAATACATACTATTTTTGTCTAAATATGTCTACTCTTGACGGCAGATCATTTCTTGACAATGGTAGATGGAGCTTTGTGTTCCGCGATACGTATGGGAAACTTGCAGGGGTGTGCTCAATGACAACAGCAGTTGCATATTCTTTAGCAGAAAAAGATAAGATATACAGATATGGTAGGAATGGCAAATATTCATACAATGTGTATTTTACTACTAACTGTCCGGACGGGGAGACTCTCATACCTGTACTGAACTCTAGATTTATGATTATGAATCCTAATTGGAGGAATTCATATAAGATAAGTGAAAGAAAAACTGTAAAAGGGAAATTCAGGTGTCTTCTCAAAAAAATCAAGTTAGGAATACTGAATTTTATATACTCTTTTTTAAAGATGTATCATAAAAAGGGCAAGAATCGAATCCTTTTCATGACCGAAACTAAGCCATATTTATGGGGAAATCTTAAATATATAAATGATAGGCTTATAGAAAGAGGTCTTGATGAACAATTTGTACTGGACTACTCCCACAGGATTGCAGTTGGAAATAACAATAACTTCTTTAGCTGGATAAAAACAATTAATAAAGTAGCGAAAGCAGACTATGTTTTTGTAGATGATTTTGTTCCGATTTTCAATTTCTTGAAATTGGATCCTCATACTCAGTTGATTCAGGTTTGGCATGCAGGCGAAGGTTTTAAATCGGTTGGCTACAGTCGATTTGGAATAAACGGATCGCCAAGACCTTTCGGAACCGGCCATAAAAAATACAATTATGCGATAACCGGATCACAAAGATTGGTGCATATTTACAGTGAAGTATTTGGAATACCTGAAGATGTTATACTTCCATTGGGTATGGCCAGGCTTGACGGTTTCCTTAACCCTAAAGTAAAGAGAAACAAAATAGAAGAAGTATATAGCAAATATCCACAGTTTAAAAACAAAAAGATAATACTGTTTTCGCCAACCTTTAGAGGCGGTAGTCAGAAAGTTGCATACTATGATTATAATCAGCTGAACTATAAAGAATTGTATGATCTTTGTGGTGATGAATATATATGGGCATTTAAGATGCATCCTTTTATTAAAGAGAGACCTAGGATCCCTAAAGAATATAGGGATAAACTTATGGATATCAGTGAATATGAGAATATAAATGATTTATACTACATTACAGACGTGATGGTAACTGATTATTCTTCTGCTTACTATGAATTCTCGTTGATGGACAAGCCAATAGTTTTCTTTACATATGATAGGGAAATATATGAGCTTACGAGAGGTGTTCATAAACCAATTAAGGAAACTGCGCCAGGAAAGGTTTGTGATACTTTTGAAGAAATGATCGAAACAATCAGAAAAGAAGATTTCGATTTTGATAAAACGATTCAATTCAAAAAGGAAAATTTCGGAAACTATGAGGGTAATGCGGCTGATAAAATAATTGACTATCTGTTGTTATCGAAGAAGGAGAAGTAAATGGAGAGGGTTATAGCAATAATATTTGCAGGCGGAAGCGGAGTAAGAATGGGTGCTGGTAAGCCAAAACAATTTCTTGAAGTAGATGGTAGACCGATTATCATACATACTCTTGATATCTTTGAAGAAAGTCCGACAATTGATGAAATATATATTGCTTGCAAAGAGGATTACATTGACAAATTAAAGAAACTTGTTAAGAGGTACGATATAAGTAAAGTCAAAGATATCGTTCCCGGTGGAACAACTGCTTTGGGATCGGCATACAATGCTCTTAAAGCCGCAAAGAAAAACAATGATAATGACGCAATTGTTCTGATTCATGATGGTGTGCGACCTTGCATCGGGAATGATTTGATAGAGACAGTAGTAGAAAAAACCTGTAAGTATGGAGCGGTTGTCACATGCACGCCGCTATATGAAACTCCGGTAATTAGTAAGTCTGGTGAATTTGTAGATGATTCACCAAAGAGGTCAGATTGTTATACAGCACAGGCTCCACAAAGTTTCAGATTGGGAGAAATCCTAGCTGCACATGATGAGGTCAGAGAGAATAATCCGGAATATACTGATATAGTGGATAGCTGTACGCTTATGAGGAGTATTGGTAAAAGGGTTGCGTTAGTCAATGGTCCGAGAGGAAATATTAAAGTAACTACACCGGAAGATCTATATATTTTCATGGCTATGCTAGACTATCAGAGGAATCAGGATGCGTTTGGTATAAATAATTAAAACAGAACATATCGATTGACATGAATTGTAATGTATACAATAAAGCCCTACGATTTTATGTAAATGTTAATGTAATAGTTGACCACAGTGACAACGAAAAAGTTTACCACTAG
>JAKSSO010000070.1 GCA_024403055.1 Mogibacterium sp.
TATCATGATCAGTGAGAACAGTGATGTATCCTTAACTATTACAGAGGACTGTCCGACGAGCATCGGAACCGAATTCCTCATGGCAAGCGGGAAGATGATCTTGCTGGAGACCTGCCATTTTTTAAGCCCCAGACTAACGGCGGCCTCGATATCTCCCTGCGGGATATTCAAAATTGAACCTCTTAGTATTTCCGCTACAAAAGCGCTCTCATTAAGCGTGATCGCCAGTACTCCGCAGACCAAAGGCGGCCACACAACGTTTATAAGAGGAAGTCCATAAAATATAAAGAACATTATGACCAGCAGCGGGGTGTTCCTGAATATGGATACAAAGACTCTCAGTATACCCGTCACTATCTTGTTGTCATATGCCACGAAAATCGCCACAACTGCTCCTAAAACAGTTGAGGTTACTATCGAAATCAATGATGCTGCCATCGTGACCTTGAGACCTTCAAGCAGATCCGGCAGCCATTCGGCAAATTGTAATCCGTTCATAATGACCTCTTAGTGTGTCCAAAAGCGCACGAGGCGCCACTTTCTCTAAAGGTAGGGAAAATGACGCCTCTTATTAATTAATCATTTAACCCAGAACAGTAGCTAAATGTATGAATTATGCACCGTACTCGATTGTCAGAGGTACCCAGTCAGTACCGAAGTACTTCTTGTAGAGCTCGTTGTATGTTCCGTCGATCTTGATTACCTTGAGGTAATTGTTGAATGCGTCGCGGAGTGTGTAGGAGCTTGTATCAAGATTCAGCGCGAAAGCAACTGTATCGGAGTTCAGTGCCTCTGGAAGCATTTCGAGAGAGCTATCCGACTCAAGCATCTTAGCGCCCTGGATGTTGTCTGTGATGTAAGCGTCAGCACGTCCGGCCTTGAGAGCCGCCATAGCGTCACTTGTCGAACCAAGAGCACTCAGTTTAGCCTTAGGGAATTTTTCCTTAGCAAGCTCTTCCTGGATGGATCCGGCAGGTGTTGTCAGAGTGATATCACCTGAGTCAAGCTCAGTAACGCTCTTGAAGCCGCTTTCCTTTCTAACAACAGCTACACCATTGTTGTAGGATACAGGCTCTGTGAACAGAACTGTGGCCGATCTTTCCTGAGTTCTGGAAATGTTGCAGGCGATCATGTCGACTTTGCCTGACTGTACAGCAGGTATCTGCTCAGAGAACTCAAATGGGTTGATAACAACGTTTACGCCGATGGCCTCACCGAATCCCTGGATGATCTCAACAGCCATTCCTGTGTACTCGGATTCTCCCTCAGGCTGGTAAGCCCATGGCTCATCTCCTGCTTCTACAGCAACCTGGAGCTCGCCCTTTTCAAGTACAGCTGCGAGAACATCGTCTCCACCTGAGCTCGAAGATCCGGAGCCGCAACTTGCAAATGTGAAGCACATCATTGCAGCAACAAGAATCAAACTTGTGATTTTCTTAATCTTCATGTGTTTACCTCCTTGGTTTAATATAAGTTATTCATAATCATCCGTTATTGAATGATGTAATGAATTTGAATGACTGCATAACTCCCCAGATTGCAGCTATTAGATCCTCCCCTGTTTCTTCAGGATCCCTAATGTGACTTCCATCTCTTCTTCAGTAGGTGGCGCCAGAGGCAGTCTGGCAGGTCCAAGGTTGAGGCCTGTGACAGCTTCGATCGCCGGTCTGAGGATGGAGTTTGGAAGTATCCTTCCGTTCTGTCCTGTGCTCTTGCAGAATTCATACATCTCATCGAAGAGCTCTTTTGCTCTGGCGTTATTGCCCTCAGCGAAAGACTTGAAGATCTCTCTTACTTCGTGGCCATAGATATGCGAGCCACCGCTTACAAGTCCCATAGCTCCCTGAACGATAGTAGGCATGAGCATCACGTCATCTCCGTTGAAGATCGCGAAGTCCGGATCTACATCCGCAGTTGCCATAAAGAAGTCTGTGACCTGTGTAGGGTTGACTCCGGCCTCGTCCTTGATGCCGACGATGTTCTCGATCGACGCAAGTCTTCTGACCGTTTCAGCCTCAAGATTTACTCCTACGAAGATAGGAATGTTGTAAAGCATGATGTTGGCCTTTGTGTTCTCGGCAAGCTTCTTATAGTGAAGGTATAGGCCCTCCTGAGTCGGCTTGTTGTAGAACGGACATACTACCAGGCATGTCTCGATACCAAGCTCATATGCTTTATTTGTAAGCTCGATAGTTTCTTTTGTTGATGCACAGCCTGTACCAGCGATGACCGGCTTTCTTCCAGCGGCTGCCTTTACAGCAGTCTCGAACAGCTTGACTCTTTCATCAAAAGTAAGCAGGCACGCCTCTCCTGTAGTACCGGTGACGATAAGAGAGTCACCCATGTCCTCAGTGATGAGATAATCTACCAGTTTGGCGTATTCTTCATAATTCACTTCCTCGTTCTCGTCATAAGGAGTGATCATAGGAATAAGAATCTGCCCATACTTTTCAACGAATTTGTTCATTATCATTTCCCTCCCGACTATTTGTTTCTAATCTTCTCAACGTATTCCCGGATACGGGATATCGCTTCAGTAAGTTCTTCTTCGTCTTTTGCAAAAGTCAATCTCATATATCCCTCACCCAAGTCTCCAAAGCCATTGCCCGGAACCAGAGCAACGTGCTTATCTTCCAGAAGTCCGAACGCGAACTCCTCGGAACTGACTTCAAGCTCCTTGATATTGAAGAACAAATAAAACGTTCCATCAGGCGCGGAGCAGCTAAGCCCCGGTATGGAGTTGATACCCTCGACAACAAGGTCTCTTCGTATCCTGAAGCGGCGCACCATTTCCTCGACGTCCTTGTCACAGTTCTTGAGAGCGTAAGCTCCGGCATGCTGGAAAGGAGCCGGCACGCACGATACAGTCACATCATGCGTCTTTGGCATCTGCGAGATGATCCATTCAGGACCTACAGCATATCCGAGTCTCCAGCCCGGCATAGCGTAAGTCTTGGAGAAGGAATTCACCACCAGCGTTCTCTCTTTCATCCCAGGCATAGACGATATGCTGACGAAAGGAGTTTCAGAATATCTGATCTTGTTGTAAGGCTCGTCGGATATCACTACGATGTCATGCTTGATCGCAAATTCAGCTATCTTTTCAAGCTCCTCACGGCCTATCTCGCAACCGGTCGGGTTGTTTGGCGAGTTGATTATCATGAGTCTTGTGCGATCTGTCACAGTCCTTTCAAGATCCTCGACAGTAGGTATCCACCTGTTCTCTTCGGATGTCGGTATGAAGACCGGATTGCATCCGCAGACATGTATCTGTCCAAGATATGAAACGTAATATGGCTCGCAGAGCATCACATCGTCGCCCGGATCGAGCAGGATCTGCATGGCTACTACCAAAGCCTCCTGCGCGCCGACCGTGATCATAACCTC
>JAKSSO010000071.1 GCA_024403055.1 Mogibacterium sp.
AAGTATTCAACATGTCTTTCACTACTTAGTTGCATGATTGGGAAGAATTACTCACTTTTTTTCAAAAATCAACTAAACTTTTACTGCTGCTTTCTTTTCCTCTCGATTAAACAGACATATTCCATATGTAATGGCGCCGGCTGCAAGGATCACCAGGATGTCGACCGGGGCCAGAAGCCTGGCTACCATTGAGTGGGAGTAATTCCAAAACCGCTGAGAGCCCCTGTTTCCAGGGGCTCTCTTTTTTTTTATGTCTACAAATTGCCTACATTTATCCAAGATCAGTCTTACTTGCAACCATCCAATTGCTTCCGGACCGAGGGGCGTCATTTTTCCTGTATGATCGTCGTGACTCGCTCCTGGATATTCTTACATACCGTCTCCAAACTCTGCTGGTCAGCAAAGAAAGCCGCTGCCTCTTCCTGTATAACATTCATGATAGACAGATCCGGAAGTGCTACCGCATGAACGTTTTCCACCAGTGTCTCAAATTTCACCCGATTCTCTTTCATAATGGTCGGGTTATCCTGAGGCGGACACTCTTCAAGACTAAAATAGATCGCACAACGTTTCTCACTTGCCGCAATCGCGTCATCGTTCACGCGGTTGAATGCATTTCGATTCATCACAATTGCCGGCATCGCACTGACATACTGATACTGTGCCTCTTCATCAAACAGGTGAGAGATAAAATCCCATGCTTCATCTTTGTGTGACGAGGCCTGTGAAATTGCAAGGGACATTTGGGGCAAAGCTGATATACCGTTTCCGTCTGCGGTCGGTCCGCCAACAAAGATTCCCTGCCCATCACAATTAGAAATCTTCTTCGTATATTCATCGAGCTGCGTAACACTTGTAGCGGATAATGCCAGAATGCCATCATTCAGGTCCATCTCTTCCCAGATGTCTAATGAGGTTTCATTCGTGATCTCATAAACTTCAGAGCCGAAAGAAGTATATTCCGGAATCTTCTCGTTCACTTCCTGCAGTTTTGCAACGCCGTATTGCTTCGTGAGCTGTAAGATCTGCTTAAACTCTTCTCCTTCAAAGGAAACCGTTCTCGTTTCGTAATCGATAAATCTGTTTAAGTTGCTCTGCATCAGCTCATTGAGCAGATCACCATATTCGATATCTGCGTGCATCATCACATTTTTCGGCATCGCCTCAGCGACTTGGCTAAACTCTTCAAATGTCCATCCGCTTCGTTCACCGATCAATTGCTCGTTTCCGAGATAACCTTGCAGCTTGATACCTACCGGAATCTGAAATAACTTTCCATTGGTTTCAAACGTGCGGAATACATTATCAAAATATGCCTCTCTTTGAAACCCTTTCTCACCGTCTATATAAGCATTCAGGTCGACCAGTACATTATCCGTATTGAACTTGCTGAAAGAATAAAAATTGCAAAGGATATCCGGTCCTTCTCCACTGGAAATATCCAGATAGATCTGCTTGGATACGCGGTTGATCTCACTCTCTTCTGATTCGTGGAAATCGATGTCCTCCAAGTAATTGTGCAAACGCACACGTGCAGGACTATTCTCATTTTGGTTGTATGCATTGATATAATCAACAAATCCCGACGAAGGGATGCCAAATGTACCGATTTCAATATACGGCTTCCCGGCATGCGGATTCTTCTCTGCACGTGTCAGGTGTGTGACAAAATATCTTCCGCCCCAGATCAATGTTTCTGCAGATCCGCGGAACTTCGTACCGATCAAGATCAGTTCATCGTCTGACAATACTTCAAAAGGACAGCCGGACAGATCCGAATAGTTTGCATCTACACTATCCCAATCCAAATACTTTTCCTTCGTATTACCGAGCAGATCGACCTTCTCGATGCCGTTATCATTCATTACATAACACGCACCGTTAGTGTTGCAGACTCGATGCAGCATATCCGAACTCACAGTCTGCTTGCTCCCGTTAAGTTTGAGCGCATGGACATCTATTTCCTGAATGAAACTGGTCTTACCAACACTCGAAGGATCTTCTGTACAGAGATAATATTGTTCACCCAGTTTCGCGATTGAATCCGTAGGGAGATTGTGTAACAGTTCACCGATCTTATGCCCCTCTCTATCGAACTTCATAATGTTATCATCACTAAGGAGCATGCTTTCTCCGTTTTCAAGCATGAAAAGCTGCTTGCAATACCCCGTACAATCTTCAAGACATATCTCCTTCAGGATCGTGCCCTCCGGCGCAATCTGGTACAACGTATTCCCCTGAGGAATACGATCCACCAAACAGAAAAGATTCCCTTCCGAGTCGCTGCTCACCGCCTGTACGCCAATTGAGCCCGGAAATGTCATTTTGGCAACCTGATTTCCTTGCAAGTCAAAGACTACTATTCCTGATGGATCATATTCCTGGCTGATTTCGCTCCATTTTTGAATGGATTCTTCGTCCGTTTCGTTTGCCACTTTCTCATACTCGAATAATACTTCCTGGGGCATGATATAGTTGATCGAATAGGACGCGATGACCTGTTGACCACTGACCTTTACATTCGATAAGGAAGAGAACATGACTTCTTTATCTGCATCCGTCTGGAGCACCAACTCTGCAGTCTCCGAATAAAAATACGGATCATTCTCTGCGACTACTTTCCCACTGCTTTTACTCTTTTTTTGCATGCCGCACTCGGCAAAACCATCGACGCAATCAGCACCAATACAGCGATCCTTCGAGCCTGTCTGAACATATTCCACTCCTCCACATATTCACTTGATGATCGGATTATAAATATATTTTGTAAAAGATGCGTGACTTATATGTCACAAACACCTCGCTTAGCTCATCGAAGCCGCTGGCTACCATTGAGTGGAAATAATACCAAAACCGCTGAGAGCCCCTGGAAACAGGGACTCTTTTATACCTACATTTTTCT
>JAKSSO010000072.1 GCA_024403055.1 Mogibacterium sp.
AAATACTTGAGATTCATGACAGGATCCTCTGCTCTGCGTTCGATCATGATGAATACAGGTACAAAGAACACAAAGAGAAGCAGGCATACATATACATTCGGTCTTCTGATGCTGTTGGCAAAGTCGAAGAAATCAAGATTCTTCAGGCCATACAGCAGTGAGAATATCATCGCAGTAAGAGTTGTGATACCTGCAAGATCCAGCCTGGATGTATTTTCGGTTTTGCTGTTATTAAGATTGAACAGGCCAAGCGCCACTATTGCGATCGTGATAGGCACGTTTATAAAGAAGATGTATGACCAGTGGTCTGTACCGAACAGATCCATGATCGCACTTCCGACAGAGGCACCGAAAACATTAGCCACTCCGTACACTCCGCCTACAAGGCCGAGTGCCATTCCTCTTTTCTCCGGTGGAAAGCTCGTTCCGAATTCAGCTGTTGCTATAGGCATTATCCCGCCGCCGCCAACAGCCTGTACAGCTCTCGATACGACGAGCATTCCGAATCCGCCGAAATAGCTCGACAGCCCGCAGAACAGAGAGCCTGTGCCAAATAAAAAGATGCTGACAATATATACATATTTGCGTCCGTAAATGTCAGCAAGCTTTCCCATGACAGGAATGCTTGCAGCATAAAACAGAGTATATATCGTTATCATCCATATGCCTGTAGAGGCATCTACCCCCAGCGCGTTTTGTATGACGGTTCTTGCCGGGGTCACTATTCCTGTATCCAGCGCGCCCATGAAAAGGCCGGCCAGGTACAACACCAGTACAATAACAAACTTCCTCTTCTCTGCCTTTGTTTCAGTCATTTCACCTTTTCGTTCGCAAGATGCCGTGCATTCTCTATCATGATACACAGCATCCTTTTGAGCAGCTCCTTATCTTCAATTCCGGACAGCACTTTGTTGTTCCAGTCCACTATGATACGATCGATCGACCTGCCGATCTCAATAGCAGAAGCCGTTACCTTAATATCATTGGCTCTTCCGTCAGCCTCGCTTGCGCTCCTGGTAATGTAGCCCTTGTCCTCAAGGCACTGCAGTGTTCTGCTCAGAACACCCTTGTCATAATGAAGCTCCGCAAGCGACTTATCCGCACACAGCATCATTAATGTCATGGCCTCAGCTCTGTTAAGGCCAAATGGCTTTACTGCCTCTTTAAAAAACTGTTTGAAATACTTCTCTGCTATAAAAACACTTTGTCCGATGGAATGAAACTCGTTCATGGTTTATCTCCTTTTCCATAACAACGCGCTCATTATAGCGACATTTGATTGCAAAAGCAACTATCTATAACATTTCCATATTCTTCATTAATAAGAACGGGTACAGGTATCACATGTGCGACCATATGGAAAAAGACGGCCGAAGCCGTCTCAATGTCGGTGTCTGATCGAATTTCAGTATCTCGTCTATTTGGAAACAGCGCATCGCCGCGCCTTCGATCCGTGCATCCTACTCACCTCTCTTCTTTACATCCTCCTCAATGCGGTCCTTCCAGCTGCCATCCATACGCTTGCCGGATCCTATTGCACATCTGATGTCAGATACCGCTTCAGCAACTACAGCAAAATTGAGAGCTGTACCGGCTGCATCGGACTTATAACGAACTGCTCGATCCTCCCTGATACCGAATCTGGCGCCCTCGCTAACTGCATCGATATTTGCGCCAAGGAACATGAACTCCCAGCCATACTTTTCCTGTTCGTGATCGATCATCTTCTTGATCTTGTCGTATGTGTACTCGCGGCTCGCATTCTCATACCCGTCCGTGATGATGACGAAGATGACTTTGTCCGCACGCTTGTCCTCAGGCAGATGTCTCTGTACATTTACTGTCTTATTGATGCTCTTGCCGACTGCATCCAGAAGAGCCGTACAACCGCCGACATAATAATCCTTCTCTGTCATCGGTGCTACATCATGGATGTCAAATCTGTCGTGAATGATACGCATTTTGTCATCGAAGAGAACAGTCGTTACGATAGCATCGCCGTCCTCGTCCTTCTGTTTGCTGATCATGGAATTGAAGCCTCCGATCGTGTCGCTCTCAAGGCCGCACATTGATCCGCTTCTGTCCAAAATAAAAATCATCTCTGTTAAATTCTTCTTCATATGATCGCCTCCTTGTCTGCGGTTTCCCGCCTCACTTATTGTTTGCAACCATATGTTAACGAATTCTCAGAGATGATCGGTCAATTGCTGATTGACTTTTTACAGTATCGGTAAGCCGAGAGCATCCAGGTTGATGTTGACCTCGATCACGTTGTATTTCTTGTTCTCTATGAAGTATTGGATCGCCCGGTCGAATTGCGACGCATCTGAAAAAGCATAACCGGCCTTCATCAGCAGCTTTTCAGTGTCCTCAAGATCAAGTTCAAGAGCCAGC
>JAKSSO010000008.1 GCA_024403055.1 Mogibacterium sp.
GAATTTACAACACGATATAAGTACGAATATGACAGAGGAAGCAGTTCTGAAATAAACGGCGGGACTGCATTTGTGATTTCATCCCATGACGAGAAAACCTATCTTTTAACCTGTGCCCACTGTGTTAATGAGCAGATTCTGGAAGGCGGGATTACCTTGAGCCTTGGTGATGAGGTATATGAGGCAGCTGATTCAGAGGCGGCTGTAACTTATGCCAACATCGTTGCATGTGCTAAGGGCAACGAGGGAAGTGAGAAGGTGCAGGCTCTGTTAAAGGCAATGCAGACAGATGAAGTTAAAGCATTCATCGATGAGAAGTATGCAGGAGCAGTAAAGGCTATCTTCTAATAAATAAGTAAATTCAGCTTTGTGCATATCTCGAAAGAGAAACAAAAGGCAGACTGAGGGTTCAGACCTACAGTCTGTTTTTTGTGTCCGTACCCCATTGCTTTTTTAGATAATTCATACAATTTTCACATGATTTAGTATATAATCCATTATGTATAAGTGCATTTATGCGCTCTTGCAATTCCGTTTCATAAAGAGCAAAAAAACAGTAAATGCAAAAAAGAAAAGGCAGTTGATATTATGGAAAAAGATTACAGAAAAGCAGACATGTGGGGAACATGTATTTGGGGAATTGACGAGACCGGCAAGCTCTACATCGGAGACGGCGTTGTCACATCTCTTGACGGAGGCGTGAGCCCATGGGACAGATTCAGAGATGACATCAGAGAGGTCGGAACATTCGGTCCGGTAACGATCCCGGAGGGAGCATCCATTGCTGGCCTGTTCAGAAACTGCAGAAACATGGAAAAGGCGGATCTCAGAGACTTCCACACTGAGGGCGCTGTTGACATGCATTCGATGTTCGAGAATTGTGAGAAGCTTACAGATGCTGATCTCACATCTTTCAACACATCTGCGGTAAAAGACATGAGCAGGATGTTTTGCGGATGCAGGAGTCTGTCCAACCTGGATCTCTCGTCATTTGATACAGGCAGTGCAGAAAACCTGAGCAAGATGTTCTCAAGATGTGTCAACCTTCACAATATCATCTTGAGCAATGATTTCAATACAGACGGCGAGGGCGATGCGAGCTGCGGCAATATTGCCGTAAAAGACCTCGGCAAATATAAAGTCGGCAAAGTCGTAAGTGCTGGGAAGGTCTGCATTGCATACAACGAGAATTATGGAGATAATGCGCGAACTGAGCAGAGCGCGATCTACGGTCTGGAATACACCGTTGAAGACATGATGTTCGAAGGCCCGGGAGCAGATTACGGTTTCACGGGCTGGAACAGCGAAGCTGACGGTTCGGGAGATACCTATCTTCCGGGACAGGTCATCAAAAGTGTGGATGACGACATGGAGCTGTTTGCAACATGGGTCGGACTGCCTAAGATCGGTTATGTTCAGCCTCTCGCAGAAGTGGAATACGGAGACATCATACCTTTTGAATTACCTGAGATTATATCGGAGAACGATGACTATGTATCCGGTTTCCTTGAGATCAGCCCGGACGGTGCAGACGACAGCTGGCAGCCTGTCGACAGAGCTGCGATCCTGCCTGCTTCCTGCGACGGATTCCTGATCCGCCTCTGCGCAAAGAACTCTGCGGGATCTTCTTATTCGGAGCCTGTAAGACTCAGGATCAAAAAGAAGACTATCGACATCTCCAAGGTACACTGGGCAGAAAGCGCTGACATGACCTATGACGGAGAGAGTAAAGGCGTGTGGCTTGAAGGCCTTCCTGACGGAGTAGAAGCGATATATGAAGGTGACGAAGCGGTCGACGCCGGCGATTATGTTGCTTCGGTTACTCTTGATTATGACACAGAGAATTTCCAGATCCCGCTCAGGATCAGAGACCATGAGTGGAGCATCAACAAGGCGCAGTATGACATGTCTGCCGTTCGCTGGAATTACGAAGAGGCCTTCGTTTATGACGGAGAGGAAAAGACTGTCGTTCTGACAGGACTGCCGGAGGGCGTTACTGTACATTATGAGGGCAACACAGCTGTTAACGCGGGCGTGATGACGGCAACGGCAAGTCTCACCTTCGATGCAGACAACTATGAGAAACCATCGGATATCATTCCTTGCATCTGGGAGATCAGAAAGGCAGCAATCGATGCAGGATCTCTCGCATGGAGTGGATATTCGGAATTCGTATATGACGGCAGTGCCAAGAAGGTGGCGCTGACCAATCTTCCTGAAGACGCAGCTGTCGAATACAGCGGTGAAGAAGAAGTACTTGCCGGCAAGTATCTTGCAAGAGCAAACCTGTACGGCAACTACTATGCAACAGGTCCTGTTGAGTACGAGTGGGAGATCGCCAAGGCTGATCATGACATGTCAGCGGTAAAGTGGGACTACACAGAGCCGTTTACATTCGATAACAATGTCCACAGCGTCAAGCTCGTCAACGTTCCGGCAGGTATCAAGGTCGATTATTACAATCAGCTTGCGGGCAAGGCTGGCGATTACAGCGCCAGAGCAAAGTTCACATGCGAGGATACACACAATTTCACAACTCCTGAGGACATGACACTGCTGTGGACGATCAACAGAAAGACCGCAGACATGAGTGCGGTAAAGTGGAACTACAGCATTCCGTTCGAGTACGACGGAGAGAACAAGGGTGTGGAACTCGTCGGGCTGCCGGAGGGCGTTTATGCGACATATGAGAACAACAATGCATGTAATGCAGGAGTATATACTGCACATGCAGTACTGAAATATGACGATGAGAATATAGCTGCTGAACAGCCGGCAGACTGCCAGTGGCAGATCAGCAAGACAAGATATGATGTCAGCGATGTTCGCTGGGACTATGAGGGATCATTTGCCTATGATGGCACGGAGAAGTGCGTCAAGCTCATCAATGTTCCTGAGGGTCTTAACGTGGAGTACAAGGACAATGCCAAAGTGGACTCCGGAAAGTATGTTGCTTCGGCATGGCTCACACCGAGCGATACCATCAATTATGAGACACCTAACATCAACGGATGCACATGGTCCATCTCCAAGCATAGACTCGAGCGCGGTGAGCTGGAATGGTCTGATTTCGACAGCTTTGTATATGACGGCACAGAGAAATCAGTAAGACTCATCAGTGACATCGGTGACAAGATCAGAGTTGAATACACAGGCAACACTCAGGTCAATGCGGGAACATATACAGCAGTGGCTCATTTCTATCCTGTGGATACATATAATTACGAGGCACCTGAGAAGGCTGAATACACATGGCAGATCAAGAAGGCAGATCACGACATGAAGGGAGTCGTATGGGATTACGGCTCAGACTTTACATACGACGGAAGCGTCAAGACAGTAAAACTGGTCAACGTACCTGAGGGACTGACAGCTCACTATGCGGATGCTTCGGCTACAGATGCCGGAACGTATCATGCTGTTGCAAGCTTTGACGTTATGAATTCAGGCAACTACAACGAGGTCCCTAACATGGGACTCACATGGAACATCCGTAGGGCAAATTACGACATGACGGCTGTCAAGTGGCAGGATGAGAGATCTTTCTCATACAGCGGCGAGGACAGATCAATAGAGCTGACAGGTCTGCCTGCCGGACTGGAGCCTGTCTACAGCGGAAACATCGCGACCGCTTCTTCGGAATATCTGGCAAACGTTGACTTCAGATATGATGAGAACAACTACGAGAAACCGACATTCGGCAGCTGCAGATGGAAGATCACCAAGTCGGCATTTGATCCAGGCATTGCAAGATGGGATTATGAGACTCCTTTCACATACGACGGAACGGAGAAGTCGGTCAGACTTGTTGACGTGCCGGAAGGCGCGCATATCGAATACGGCAACTCACGTGCAACAGATGCAGGAACGTATGTTGCTGTAGCTGAATTCGTTGCAGAAGATACGAATAATTACAACAACACATCCTTCGAGCCGCTCACATGGAAGATCGCAAAGGGCGAATATGACATGAGCCACGCATACTGGGATTATGATAAGCCATTCGTATTCGACGGACTCGAGAAGAAAATCGTACTCAAGGGACTGCCGGAGGGCGTTTTCCCTGTATATCACAACAACACTGCTGTAGATGCCGGAGAATATGAGGCAAGCGTATCATTCAGGATCGCTGATGCAGACAATTACAATTTACCGACATTTGACAGCTGCAGATGGATCATTAAGAAAGCTGACTACGACATGTCCGGTGCTCAGTGGAATTACAGCAACGAGTTCGTCTACAACGGAAGAATGCAGACTGTAACACTGAGAGGACTTCCTGACGGTGTAAGAGCAATGTATGACGACAACTGTGCTACCAATGTCGGCACGTACAGAGCCGTTGCCAAGCTGATCCCTTATGACGAGGACAACTACAATGTTCCGACGGTGAACGACTGCAACTGGGAGATCGTCAAGGCAGACTTCGACATGTCGGCAGTAAGATGGGATTACAGTGATGCCAAGGTATATAACGAGCGTGAGCAGGTAGTGGAGCTCGAGAATCTCCCTAACGGCGTATTCGCTGATTATTCCGGCAACGTTGCTGACGAGGTCGGCAGATATGTTGCCAAGGCGAGCCTGAGAGTTGCGGATGCAATGAACTACAATACACCGGCCGTAGGAGACTGCGACTGGGAGATCGTGAACGCAGATGTAGACATGAGCGGTATCCGCTGGGATTGCGAACCGGGTTCACTTGTGTTCGACGGCAGTGAGAAGAGCGTGAAGATAGCAGAGCTGCCTGAGGGCGTGACTGCAACTTACACGGGCAATACAGGCGTTGATGCAGGCGCATATGTTGCAACTGCAGAATTCGACGTTAGGAACAGGAATTACAGAGCACCTCAGTCGATAAGCTTTGACTGGGCAATAGATAAGGCTGAATGCGACATGTCAGGCGTCAAGTGGGACTATGACGGAGAGTTCACTTACAACGGCAGACCGCAGGGCATCAGACTCATTGGTGTCCCTGAACAGCTGAAGGCTGAATACAGAGACAACAGTGCAACAGATGCAGGCGAGCATGTTGCAGCAGCATCATTCACAGCCTGCACGGCTAATTATGCAGCACCTGAAGACATGTTCTGCAGATGGGCGATCGGCAAGGCCGACGTAGATATCAGCGGATTCAGATGGGACTATGACGATCAGTATGTATATGATGGCACCGAAAAATCAGTCGAGCTTGCAGGCCTTTCCGATCTTGTTAGCGTAAAATACAGCGGAAACAGCGCAATAACAGTCGGCAGATATTTTGCACATGCTGACCTCTATCCGGTCGACGATCATAATTACAATGTACCTGTCGTGAACGACTGCGACTGGGAGATTGTTAAGACTTCATATGACATGAGCAAAGCAACATGGGTCAACGACGGTCCGTTCACATATGACGGCATGAGAAAGTCGATCCATCTCGAGGGCCTGCCGGAAGGAGTGGCTCCTGTTTATACAGGCAGTGAAGCGACAGAAGCAGGTGAGTATGTTGCAAGTGCTGAGCTGGCTTATGATCACGTTAATTACATCAAGCCTGAAGTCAGTGACTGTAGCTGGTCGATCCTGAAGAACAGATACGACATGTCAGCTGTAAGGTGGAGCTACGAGACACCGTTCATCTATGACGGAAATGAGAAAGGCATTATTCTCGAGGGACTTCCGGAGGGACTGATTCCTGTATACAGCGGCAATGTGAATACAGGATCCGGAGAATATCATGCGAGCGTAGAATTCGATTATGATGAGGCCAACTACGAGAAGCCTGAGTTCGAAGGCTGCAGTTGGATCATCGAGAAGGCTGACATCCAGATAGATCCGGATGTATTCGGATGGGAGAGCGATGCTGTATTCACATATGACGGCACAGCCAAAACTGTCGCTCTGGCAAAGCACACAGAGGAGCTGAGCTTTATCGACAGACTGCGCGGAAAGACTCCGATCAGCAGACTCGCAGGTGTTCCGGAAGGCGTACATGCTTTCCTTGAGGACAATGAGAAGACTGATGTAGGCGTATACTATGCAAAGGCTGTTCTGAGACATGAAGACGACAGCAATTACAAAGAATATGCAGTGTCTGATCACAAGTGGGAGATCAGGAAAGCTACCCTGGACATGTCCAATGTAAGATGGGACTATGACAGCGCTTTCGAATATGACGGCAGCGAGAAGAAGATACAGCTCATCGGCGTACCTGAACAGCTCGAGGTTATCTATGAGAACAATACTGCAACCGATGCAGGATCATATGAGGCTCAGGCACGTTTTGAGCTCAAGGACCCTGATAATTATGTAATGCCTAGTCCTGTAAAGGGCTGCTGGTGGACGATCAGCAAGGCAAGGTATGATATGAGCAGAGCAGGATGGACATATACAGATGATATTGTATATGACGGACTTGAGAAGACTGTAGTAGTAGAAGGATTGCCTGAAGGTGTCAGCGTTGAGACCTACAGCGGCAATAAGGCTATCGAGGCAGGAAACTATACTGCAGAGGCTATCTTCAGCTATGACAACAAGGAGAACTACGAGGCTCCTGAGCTCCCTGCACTGAGATGGAAGATCCGCAAGAAGAAGATCTCGCTCGATGAGATGAGATGGAATTATGACGGATCCACGCTTTACGTATATGACGGAAGTGTCAAGGAAGTCAGACTTGTGGGCGTGCCTAAAGAGGTCGAGGCTGTATACATCAGCAACAGCAAAATCAATGCAGGCAGCTATATTGCAAGAGCTGTCCTGAACTACGACACAAGAAATTATGAAGTGGATAATGTGCCTGATTGCAGATGGTCGATCGAGAAAGCGAACATCGACACGAGCAAGGTATACTGGGATTACGAGAAGCCTTTCAGATATGACACATTCGAGAAGAGCATTTCGCTCAGGAATGTTCCGAGTCTGATCGATGTAAGATACAGAGACAACAAGGCTTCGGCAGTAGGAACTTATACAGCCAAGGCATATCTGACATATGACAGAGACAATTACAATACTCCGGATATCGAAACATCGATAGACTGGGAGATCGTAAGAGTCCTGGACGAATAAAACGGAGGAGACGGATTGACGGGATATATTATCGCAATATGTTTTCTGGTCGTCTGCTCGATGTTCTTTTCATCAACTGAAACAGCATTCTCCTGTTTCAACAAGATAAAAATGAAAAACATGGCAGCCGACGACAACAAGAGAGCTGAACTTGTGCTCAGACTGGATGCTCAGTTCGACAAGTTGATCACAACTGTACTTGTAGGAAATAACATTTCCAATATCGCAATGACTACAGTTGCAACCGTGTTTGCAATAAACATGTGGGGCGAGAGACTCGGACCGACGATCGCAACGTTTGGCATCACTCTGATAGTTCTGATCTTCGGAGAAGTATCGCCTAAGATCATTGCCAAGGAGATACCTGAGACTTCAGCGATGTTTCTTGCACCTATGATCAACGGGCTGATGGTAGTACTGACACCTATAACGATCTGCTTCAACGGATTGAAGGCGGTCCTCAAGAAAGCCATAGGTGCCAAGGACGAACCTGATTTCTCAGAGGACGAACTGCTGACCATAGTTGAGGAAGCTGAAGCGGGCGGTGCCATCGGTGAAGAGCAGAGTGAGCTGATATCCAACGCTATCGAGTTCAACGATGTTGAGGCTATCGACGTGCTGACACCACGTGTGGATATCGTTGCTTTCGAGAAGGGAACTTCAGTAGCGGAGATCAGAAAGATATTCAAGGAATCCGGTCTGTCAAGACTGCCTGTGTATGAGGACGACCTTGACGATATCATAGGCGTTCTCAACCAGAAGGATTTCTATAACAATGATGTCAGAACGATAAGTGATGTGGAGAAAAACATCAAACCGGTAGTATATGTTGCCGAGAGCATCAAGGCTGCCGTTCTGCTCAAGAAGATGCAGAGGATGAAGACTCACATTGCCATCGTTGTTGATGAATATGGCGGAACTACCGGACTGGTCACACTCGAGGACATCATCGAGGAGATCGTAGGAGATATCTACGACGAGCATGATGCTGTTGAGTCCAGGGAAGTTATTCGTATCGGCAAGGACGTATACAATGTTTCCGGAAGCGCCAACCTCGAGGATTTCTTCGATATTTTCGATGAGGAAATCGAGGCTGATGCGACTACCGTTAACGGATGGGTAATGATCGAGCTCGACAGAATGCCGCAGCTCGGAGACAGCTTTGACTACGAGTCCAGGCATAAGGTATTCCACGTAAAAGTCACCAAGGCAGATGCAAGACGTGCTCTGATGACCAGAATAAAAGTTGAAAACAAAGTAGAGGAAGAATAATGAGTTTAGTAGAGAAGATATTTGGCGACCTTAACGCTAAAGAGGTTAAAAAAGTTGAGAAGATCGTAGATCAGGTAGAGGCTCTGGATGAAGAGATGCAGGCCCTGACCGATGAACAGCTGAGGGCCAAGACTCAGGAATTCAAGGACAGACTCGCAGCAGGCGAGACTCTGGATGATATCCTGCCTGAGGCTTTTGCCGTATGCCGTGAAGGTGCATGGCGTTCTCTGGGAATGAAGCATTTCAGAGTTCAGCTTATCGGAGGTGTTGTACTTCATCAGGGAAGGATCTCTGAGATGAAGACAGGTGAAGGTAAGACTCTGGTTGCTACTCTTGCAGCTTATCTGAATGCTCTTGAGGGCAAGGGTGTGCATGTTGTAACTGTCAATGATTACCTGGCAAAGCGTGACGCTGAGTGGATGGGCAAGCTCTACAGCTTCCTCGGGCTCAAGGTGGGATGCGTTATCCATGCTGTTGAAGGTCCTGAAAGACATGAGCAGTACATGGCAGACATCACATACGGAACAAACAATGAGTTCGGTTTTGACTACCTGCGTGACAATATGGTCACATACAAGGAACAGCTCACACAGCGCGAACTCAATTTTGCCATCGTCGACGAGGTCGACTCCATCCTGATCGATGAAGCGAGAACACCACTGATCATATCAGGACGTGGCGTTGACTCCAGTTCGATGTATAGAAAAGCGAACAGCTTCGTTAAGACTCTCTCCGAAGGTACGGACTACAAGATCGAGGAGAAGGACAATCAGATCGCACTTACAGACGAGGGCGTTGATACATGCGAGAAATACTTCGGTATCGATAACTTCTCGGATCCGGATAACATGGAGCTCAACCATTACGTACAGCAGGCTCTGCGTGCTAACTATCTGATGAAGAGGGATGTCGACTATATCGTCAAGGACGGAGAGATCCTCATAGTAGATGAGTTTACCGGTCGTCTTATGTATGGCCGTCGTTTCTCCAATGGTCTGCACCAGGCTATCGAGGCCAAGGAAGGCGTAAAGGTGCGTTCCGAGTCCAAGACTCTTGCTACCATTACACTTCAGAACTATTTCAGAATGTACAACAAACTTTCCGGAATGACCGGTACAGCCAAGACTGAGGAAGAGGAATTCAGAGATATCTACAACATGGACGTTGTTGTTATTCCTACCAACAAGCCTGTAGTAAGAGCTGACATGGATGATGCTGTATATGCACATCAGAAGGGCAAGTACAAAGCGGTCGTTGAGCAGGTCGTTGAATGTCACGAGAAAGGACAGCCTGTTCTGGTAGGTACCATTTCCATCGAGATATCCGAACTCATCTCCGGAATGCTCAAGAAGAGAGGCGTTAAGCATAACGTGCTGAACGCAAAGCACCATGAGCAGGAAGCTGAGATCGTAGCTGATGCAGGTCGCCTCGGAGCTGTTACCATTGCGACTAACATGGCCGGCCGTGGTACCGATATCATCCTTGGAGGAAATCCTGAATTTGAGGCTAAGCGCCAGATGAGAAAAGACGGATTCACTCCGGAGCAGATCAGTTTCGCAACGGGCTTTGAGAAGTCAGATGACCCAGACATGAACAATGCACGCAAGGTGTTCAACGAACTCCATCAGAAGATAAAGTCAGACAGAGCAGCTGAGCAGGAGAAGGTAAGAGAGCTCGGCGGTCTTGCGATCATCGGTACAGAGAGACATGAATCAAGACGTATCGACAACCAGCTGAGAGGACGTTCCGGACGTCAGGGAGACCCGGGTGCAACAAGATTCTACATCTCGCTGGAAGACGATCTGATGAGACTCTTCGGCGGAGAGAGAATGCAGGGCGTGCTTTCCAGAGTAGGCATGGGCGATGACGAGCCTATCGAGGCCGGAATGCTGTCACGTTCCATCGAGAACGCGCAGAAAAAGGTCGAGGGAAAGAACTTCGGAATTCGTAAATACGTACTCCAGTACGACAACGTAATGAACAAGCAGCGTGAGATCATCTATGACCAAAGACGCATGGTTCTCGACGGAGAAGATGTTTCAGGCTATATCAAAAATATGACATACGAGCTCATCGATGGAATCATTGATCCTGTCATCATCGAATCCAAGTATCCTGAAGAGTGGGATATGGAGAGGATCATCGAAGGACTCGAGCAGATCACACCTGCGTTTAGAGGCAAACTGCAGGTAAACGAAGAGTATATCAATTCACTCAGTGATGAGAAGCTCAAGGATGATGTCAAAGCGATCTTTGACGAGCTCTACGCAGAGAAGGAAGCTGAGATCGGTCTGGAGCAGATGCGTGAAGTCGAGCGCATGATCCTCCTCAGAGTAGTAGACAACCGCTGGATGGATCACATCGATGCGATGGATCAGCTGAAGGACGGCATCGGACTCAGAGGTCTCGGACAGCAGGATCCTGCTGCTGCATATGCACAGGAAGGTTTTGCGATGTTCGAGGAGATGATCGCAGACATCAGAGAAGAGACAGTTAAATTCTGCTACAACGTAACAGTAACAACCGATACCAAGAGAAGAAATGTAGTCAGCGGCAAGACTTCGGCAGCCAAGGAAGAGTACAAGGATGACGAGTCAGGAGCAAGACGCAGAGCAGCATCCGGAATGGGCGGAGCACCTGCAGCGGCACCTAAGGCTGACAAGACAGGAAAGCAGGAGACGGTTCACCGTGACGCGCCTAAGGTGGGACGAAATGATCCATGCCCATGCGGAAGCGGCAAGAAGTATAAGAACTGCTGCGGTAAAAATGCATAAACATCATCATTAATAGTTCTGGGGTAAGCATTCGGAAGCCTGTCTTCCGAACGCTTATCCCAAAACACTAAAAAAGGAGGTTTAAATGATTTACCTTTTAGTAATTATTGTCATTGCAGCCTTAGTTGTGCTGGTATCCTACAACTCGCTTGTTAAGGAGAAGAACAGGGTAGAGACAGCTGAGGTCGAGCTCGCAAAGTACATGGAGAACGGTACTGCCGAGGATATCGACAATGCGAAGAAGTATTATAATGCTGTGGTAAGGGATTACAACAACAAGGTCGAAGGATTCCCTACAAGTCTTGTTGCAGACATGTTCAATTTCCCTGTGATCCATACAGAAGAATTCGATGAGGGACTCTAAGATGAGAAATAAGGGACTGAGAAAAGGACTCGCAAAGCTGGCAGTGATCGCTGTCAGTTTTGTGCTGTGTATGCCGATGATGCTCTGCTTCATCCAGGGTGGAGAGCTGATCGGAAAATCATATGCATCGGATAACACATACACCACAAATAAATTCTATGTAGACGTCAATGCTCTGGAAAACAATGCCTTCGAGATTCGGGAGGATATCCAGGTAGATTTCTTCTATCCGCATCACGGCATCTACAGATATGTTCCTATCAACGGATACAAGTTCAGCGGTATCAGTGTTCCGGGCTATGACTACGATACGTATACCGACAACGGCAGCTTTGTATTCCAGATAGGAAGTGCAGACTATTATGAGAACGGAATAACCGACTATACTATCAAATACAAGCTCACCGCATACGATGATGAGACGACTGAGAAGGATGTCCTGATGCTCAACCTCATCCCTACAGGATGGAGCACGAATATTCAGTCTGCAAGAGCGACCATCCATCTGCCAAAGCCGGCAGATCTTTCCGGCGCAAAGGTATACAGCGGATATTACGGCAGTGACACAAATGAGGATAATGCTGTTATCAAAACTTCAGAGGACGGACAGACCATCTTTATAAGTGCTGAAAACCTCGAGCCGTATCATGGCGTAACAGTCACCATGGATCTGCCTGAAGGATACTGGACAGGAGAGATGCAGAGAGGCGTTATCAAGCCTTGGATGGTCCTGCTTCTGCTGCTTGGACCGATCCTGATCACAGTACTGTGGTACGCTAACGGACGTGACGAGAAGATAGTTAAGACAGTTGAATTCTATCCTCCGGAAAAGCTCACACCGGGCGAGATCGGAACTATCATCGACGGAAATGCCGACAAATGCGATGTCGTTTCGGCGATCGTTTACATGGCAGATAAGGGATACCTCTCGATCGAGGAAGTGGATTCGAGAAATTTCCTTCTTAAAAAGAGAGGCAGCCGGGGTGCTCTGGACAAAGAGCCTGCATATATTCGCACGCTTTATGACGGATTGTTCTCCAAGAAGGATGCTGTCAGGACGGGTGATCTTTCGGCAAGCTTTGGTGTAAAGTTCCAGAAAGCACGTGACCAGCTCGAAGGCATGTACGTTGGTTCGAAAGAGATATATTCGTCGAATTCTCTCATCGCTCGTATCGCAAACATACTCCTTTGCGTACTGCCATGGTGTGCGTTCGGATTGTGGCAGATCGCTTCAGGTCTGGGGGAAGGTTCGATCGCTGTAGTAGTCGGAAGCTTTAACGCAGTTGTCGGAACGATACTGCTTATCAGAGGTATTGAAGTACGAGGCAAAGGCAACCGCTTCAAGATGATACGCAAGATAATAATTGCTGCCTTCATGTATGAATTCGGATTTGCATTAAGCCTTGCGCCTATGATGGATTACACATTTATCAGTGCAACGAAGAGAATTGCCATTGCAGCAGTTGTACTCGCAATTGAGGCTTACTGCATATTCGTGACAGTTATCACACGTGCAAGAAACCCTAAATATACAAGACTTCTCGGACAGATCCTCGGATTCAGGGACTTCATCAGAACGGCTGAACTTGACAAGCTGAATGAGCTTGTTGAAAAGGATCCTGAATACTTCTATCACATCATGCCTTATGCATATGTGCTGGGACTTTCCAACAAGTGGATCAAGAATTTCGAAAACATCCCAATGGTAGCTCCGCAGTGGTACGGCTACTATGACAAGGGCGGCGGCATCGACACCTTCGACGCATACATGATGGGAAGAATGATGGGTCGCTGCAGTATCAGTGTAAGCAACCATATTCATGTACCGGCACCGTCATTTTCAGGCGGCAGTTCCGGAGGCGGCTGGTCCGGCGGAAGCTCGGGCGGCAGCAGCTTCTCAGGCGGCGGTTTCTCGGGCGGCGGCTTCTCAGGCGGCGGCATGGGAGGCGGAGGCGGCGGTGCATGGTAGAGCACCGTTCCAGTCGCAATAACCGATACAAGAAGGAAGAAAATGAGAAATAAAATAGTGGTATTCGGTGACAGCATCACATTCGGAGCATGGGACAAGGAATGCGGCGGATGGGTCAACAGACTCAGGCTGTCAGTGGATAATGACAAGAGAATAGAAAAATCACACGTGTTCAACATGGGCATCTCCGGTCAGGTGACCGAGGAGATACTGGACAGAATAGACGATGAGTGTGCAAGAAGGATACGCGAGGATGCCATCAACACGGTGATCCTGGCGGCGGGCATCAATGATACCCAGATCATAAAGGGCGAGATCAGAGTTCCTGAGCCCGACTTCATGTTCAATGTAAGAAGCCTTATCAGACACGCTAAGCGTTACGCGGATAACGTCCTGTATGTGGGACTGACGAGTGTCGATGAGTCCAGAACGAACCCGTGGGCAGGCGACAGGAGCAAGTCCTGGCGCAATGAGATCATCGGGAGATACGACAGAATAATTGAGAAGATATGCGCCGAGGAAGACGTAGACTATCTCAGAGTGTTCGATCTCACCGATCCGCTCTCAAACTATGATGGACTGCATCCTGCAGCAGATGGTCACCGCCAACTTGCGGAAGCTGTCCGTTCAAGAATCGACAAGTATTTGGGATTGTAATAATTTGTTTTATGGATGATATAGCGCCTTGCAACGAAGCGCGAGCCGTACTCTTTGAAAGGCGGTATATCATCCTAAAAAGAAAGGAACATAATGTTAATACTGGACGACCTTAAAGGTAAACTTCCTGAGGTGAATAAGAAGCTGCAGGAAGTGGGAGGTTATCTTTGACCCGGAAGGGCTTAAGAAGAAAATAGGTGAACTGGAGCAGCAGAGCCTCAAGGAAGGTTTCTGGGATGACCAGCGCCAGGCACAGAAGGTCCTCAAGACCAAGAAGTCCTATGAGGACAGACTGACAAGATATGAAAAGCTGAAGGGAGAGCTTGAGGCCATCCCTGATCTTATTGAGATCGCAGAAGAGCTCGAGGATGAGGCAGAGGCGAAGAAGCTCATCGCTGATTTTGCCTGCATGGTCGATGAACTGGAAGAGTTCAATACGGAGATGCTGCTCAGCGGAAAATATGACGGAAATGATGCTGTCCTCAGCATTCATTCGGGTACCGGCGGAGTCGATGCCAATGACTGGGCAGAGATGCTGGAGAGAATGTATCTGCGCTGGTGCGAGAAAAAGGGCTTCCAGACCAGGATCATAGACAGACAGGCAGATGTTGATTACGGAATCAAGAGCTCAACGATAGAGATTCGCGGGGAGAACGCATTCGGACTGCTTAAGAGCGAGAACGGCGTACACAGACTTGTAAGAATATCGCCTTTCAATGCCATGGGCAAGAGACAGACCTCTTTTGCAGCTGTCGAAGTCATCCCGGACATGAGTGACAGTATAGAGGTCGAGATAGACCCTAATGATCTTAAGATAGATACCTACAGGAGCAGTGGTGCCGGCGGACAGTCCGTCAACACGACGGATTCGGCTGTCAGAATAACACATCTGCCGACTAATATCGTAGTTACGTGCCAGAATGAGCGCTCGCAGATAATGAACAGGGAGGTCGCAATGAACATCCTGTACTCCAAGCTGATGGCGATTGCAGAGGCTGAGCACAAGGAGAACCTGAACGAGATCAAGGGCGACCAGTCAATGGCGACCTGGGGTTCGCAGATAAGGAACTATGTATTTCAGCCGTACACTTTGGTAAAGGACACTAGAACAGGTGCTGAAACGGGCAATGTCGAGGCAGTCATGGACGGAGATATTGACGTTTTCATAAGGGCAAAACTGCAGAAGGATGCAGCGATCTGATCATGAAAAAATACATTATATTTGATTTTGATGGAACAGTAATAAATACGAATGATGTTGTTATCGCTTCCTGGCAGGAGGCGTTCAGAACTTACCTCGGACACGAGATCCCGGAATCAGAGATCGTCAAAACGTTCGGTGAGACTCTGTGGACGACGTTGGACAGGGTAATGCCCGGCTGCGATCAGGACGCGGTCGTTAAATGCTACAGAGATTACCAGAGTGCACACGCAGACGAACTGGTCAAGGAATGTGAGGGTGTCAAGGAACTGCTGAAAGAGCTCGTTAAACGCGGCTACAAGCTTGCCATCGCCACATCAAGAGCGAAAGCAACATATCAGGAATATGCGGACAGATTCGATCTGAACCCGTACTTTGATGTTGTCGTAGCGATGGAGGATGTAACGCATCACAAGCCACATCCGGAAACGGTGACGACAGCACTGGAAAGGCTCGGGGCAAAGCCTGAAGAGGCTTTAATGCTCGGAGATACCCGATTCGACATCATATGCTCGAGCAATGCAGGCGTCGAAAGCGTTTTCGTTGGCTGGAGCATGACACGAATAGAGGATGTTGAGGCGGCAGGATGCAAGCCGACATATTTCATCGACAAACCGATGGATCTTTTAAACATTATCACGGAGAAGTAGACAGATAACATGAAGAACATTATTATCGGGACTGCAGGCCATGTCGACCATGGTAAAACTCAGCTTGTCAAGGCGCTGTCCGGCATAGATACAGACAGACTTGAAGAAGAGAAGAAGCGTGGTATTACGATCGAACTGGGATTTGCACATATACCTAATGACGCCGGTTATAACATCGGCGTTATTGATGTGCCGGGACATGAGAAATTCATCAAGAACATGCTTGCCGGCATAGGCGGAATAGATTTCGTCGTATTCGTGGTTGCTGCTGATGAGGGAATAATGCCTCAGACCAGAGAGCATTTTGAGATACTTCAGTCACTGGGCATAGACGATGGTATCGTTGCCGTGACCAAGACAGACATGGTAGACGAGGAGTGGCTCGAGATGCTGCTCGAAGAGGTGGAGGAATATTTCAAGGGGTCCTTCCTGGAAGGCAAACCTGTCATTCCTGTATCATCGAGAACAGGCGAAAATATCGCAGTGCTCAAGGAAGAGATCATCCGGAAGTGCGACCGCGAAAACAAGCGACGTGAGGAGAAGGAACTCTTCCGACTGCCGATAGACCGTGTATTCACCATGTCCGGTTTCGGCACGGTAGTCACAGGTACCCTGCTTGATGGCACGGTATCTGTAGGTGATGATGTACTGGTACAGCCTGAGGGTATCAAAGCCAAGATCCGCGGTATCCAGACTCACGGCAGAGATGTGGATATGGCGATCGCAGGTCAGAGAACCGCTATCAATCTCTCCGGTGTCAAGAAAGAGGATATAGACAGAGGCGATGTTCTGGCAACTGAGAGGGCTGTCAGTGTCACCAACATGCTTGATGTCAAACTTAAGGTGTTCAGCTCAAGCGACAAGATCATTCTGAATAACAGCAGAGTGCACATATACTCCGGCTCCAAGGAGGCTCTTGCCAAAGTGATACTGCTCGATCGTGACAGCATGATGGCGGATGAAGAGGCTTATGTTCAGCTTAGGCTAGAAGAACCTATGGCAGTACGCAGAGGTGATAGATTTATCGTGAGATTCTATTCGCCGATAATCACGATTGGAGGAGGTACTATCCTTGATGCGCTCCCGGAAAAGCACAAGAGAAATAGAGAGGATGTATTAAAGGGACTTGAGCTGCTGGAAAGCGGCAGCACAGAGGATGCTGTTCTGATGAAGGCCGGCGGAAGAATGTTCCTCAAACAGGATGAGATCGCACACAATCTGGGACTGCTCGACGGTGAGATGGCAGCAGCTGTAGAGACGCTTCTTGCTGACGGTTCGCTGATCAGGCTCAGGGACGGATCACTTTTAAGTGAGGAGAAATTCGGACGACTTAAGTCGAACCTTGAATATATGATAAATACATATCATGAGAGCAACCCGCTTTCGGACGGCATGCCAAAACAGGAACTGCTGTCCAGACTGAGGACAAACTGGCACATTGAGGACGAGAAATTCCTTCAGGCAATGGTAGCCTACCTGCTGGAAAGAAAAGTGATAGAAGACAGAGGCAAGACTATTGCACTTGAGGGATTCAAAGTAGAGTATTCCGAGGAACAGCTGGCTATCAAGGAAAAGATCGCTGAGAAGTATGAATCTATCGGACATGAGCCTGAAAAATCCAACGATGTATGCGATTCGCTGGGCGTTGACAGGACTCTGTTCAATGCAATGATCGTGGAACTGGAACAGGAGGGAAGACTGATAAAGCTGGATCCGCTTTACTATGTCAGTGAGTCCGGCTGGAAGAAAGTACTGGATACCGTGTATTCGTTCGGCGGAGATTTTACACTGGCCGAATTCAGGGATGCACTCGGTACTTCGAGAAAATATGCTGAGATACTGCTTGCCATCACGGACAAGAAGAAGATAACGTTCTTTGACGGCAGCAGCAGGAGAGTGCTTTAAACAATGTTAAAACTATATACCGGAAGAGAAAATACTGATAAGGAACGTTTCATCTATGAGCACATCAGTGGTGAGACCTTTGTTCTGGTGCCTAATCAGTATACTCTCGTAGCGGAGGAGCAGGCTCTGCACTACATGGGCACGGCCTGTCTTTTTGATGTCGAGATACTGTCCATGAACAGGCTGGGGCTTCGCATCCTGACCGAACAGGGTCTTGAATCAACAAGAATGCTGGACAAGTACGGCAGATTCATGCTGCTCAACAGGATAATCAAGTCGCGCAGAGACGAGCTTGACATATTCTCGGACAGCTGCGGCAAGATAAGCTTTACCTCAATGGTGAATGACTTTATCTCTCAGTTCAAGCAGCAGGAATGCAGCATGGAAGAGATCAGGGAAATGCTCTCTGCCGAGACAGACGAGCTGCTTCGTGCCAAGCTGACCGAACTGTCGGGTATTGTTGAACAGTATGAGGAGTCCATAAAGGACGTTTATACCGACTCCGAAGACTATATTGCAATGTATGTGAATGCGATCAGTGATTCCTCTCTGATCGCCGGAAAGAATATATGGATTTACGGTTACGACAGCATCACGCCTAAATTCCTGAATGCAGTCATGGAACTGGCGAAGAAGGCCGAGAGTGTCAACTTTGTCATCAACAGGACCGATTTCGGTCTGGATGAGCTTGTGCTGAGGAAGATATATGCTGTTGCAGCAGAGAAGGATGTCGAGATCACCGAGTCGGCTATCGGCACGGAATATGTTCTCGACAAAAGCGAGACTGTCGCAAGGATAGAGCGCTCGCTCTGGAATGATGCATCAGCAGCGGCAGACAGGGAAGAAAACAGGGAATTCCTGCCGGAGGACCTTACCCTGGTAAGATCTGCCAATCCTTATTATGAGGCTGAAACAGCAGCAGTATATGTATGGCATCTCATCAGGGACCTCGGATACAGAATGAGGGATATCCAGATAATAGCGAATGATGAAGGTGCGATGCAGCCGATCGTGAGGAGAACATTCGAGGAATACGGCCTTAGAGTATTCATGGATCAGTCGAGGAGCATCACTGATGCGTCGGCTGTCAGCTTTATAGTAAATCAGCTGTGGTTCCTTAAATACAGAGACGGAACAGACGATCTGCTGTCAATGCTCAAGACGGGGATGGCGGGCTTCTCGCGCGAGGAGATAGAGCAGCTCGAAAATTATGTGCGCAGATATCGCATCAGAGGAACGATGTGGCTGCGTGAATTCAAATATGGGGCCGGAGAATACGGCGAAGAATTTGCACAGCTTGAGGCGATGAGAAAACGTATCGCCGAATCGATCGTCAGACTCGGAGCAATTGCAGGTGCGTCCAAAGTCAGTGCTTTCACTGAAATAAAGGCTGCAGATAATGTTGAGGAATTCGTCAGACTTTTCAGAGAGTATCTTGAAGATGAATGGCAGCTGAGCGAACAGGTGGAGAAAGTCGCCAATGAACAGATAGGCAGGAACTTCCGCGAGGAAGCGCAGAGAGACATGCAGGCATATCTTGTAGCTCTGGATCTGCTGGATCAGATGGTGGAGATCATGGGCGATGAGCCTATGGACCTGAACGAGTTCATAGATATATATACTACGGGACTGGCTAATATCGAGGTCGGAGTAATTCCGCCGACTGTCGACGGTCTGTCGATGGGAACGATGATCAGGACAAGACCGAGACCGGCCAAAGCGGTCGTCGTACTCGGAGCGAACGAGGGAACGCTTCCGCTGCAGCCTTCGACCGAAGGACTGTTCTCGATCGATGAGAAGAAATTCTTCAGAGACAGGGGATTTGCGCTCGGCACGCTTGACGATATCAAGATGGATGAGGAAAATGCGGCAATGTATCGCATGCTGTCAAAACCGTCCGAGAAGCTGTATATCAGCTGGTCAATGACGGATGTGGATGGCGCGGAAGCTGCGGCATCACCGCTTGTGGATCAGCTGATCGAACTTTTCCCGAGGATCAAAACAGATGAACTCATCAGGAAGGATGTTATCAGTGCAGGATGGAGCATTGATTCGGTCAACTCGCCGCGTGAGACGATAAGACATCTCATCAATCATCTTAAGGACAAGAACACGCCGAGGGAAATGGACGCGCTTACTCAGGCGCTGATAGCGTGGTTTGAGAATAATGATGACGAGGAGCTGCAGATCATGCTGAAGGCAGCGCAGGATGAGAATGATCCTCATCCTATAGGAAAGAAACTGGCGACCGGACTGTATGGCTCAAGGGATGGCAGCTTGAGTCTCAGTGCTTCGTCGATAAGCAGTTACTTTGACTGCCCGTTCAAGTATTTCGTCTCAAAGGGGCTCAGACCTCTGGAAGAGAGGGAGTTTGCGGCTGATTCGAGATCAATAGGTGAGCTTTATCATGAATGCCTGCAGCGCATAGCGAAGAGGATGATCGACGACGGTGAGTTCGGCAGGAGAGTTGCTGAATGTACGGCGGAAGAGCTGGATGAGATCGTTTCGGCAGAACTCGATTCCATTGCGGGAAGCTATAACGAGGGCCTTTTCATTTCGACCGAAAACGAAGAGTTCAGGCTTGACCGTATCAAGGAGATATGTGCCAAGGCTGCACGTGAGATGGCGGAACAGCTGGCAACAGGAAATGTGAGATCGGCGAAATTCGAAGAGCCTTTCGGACGTGGCGGAGAACTAAGACCGATAGAATTTGACGCGGACGGAGTCAGAGTCTATGTCGAGGGTAAGATCGACCGTGCTGACATGATGGTCATAGGCGATGAGGAAGAGCCTGACAGGGTAAGGATCATCGATTACAAGACGGGTTCGGACAAATTCGATGCATGGAAGATGAGTCACGGCTACAAGATGCAGCTGATGATATACATGATGTCGGCTCTCGGCGAGTATGAACCTGCCGGAATGTTCTATATCAATATCAAGGACCCGATACTCAAATTCAATGATGTGGATGACAACAAGGTCATCAGAGGCCATGAGCAGAGTATACTGGAAGAAGCCGGAGAGAATGCCTTCAAGCTTAATGGTGCGTATGTCAGTGAGCCGGGTGTTCTGGAGGCAATGCCTGCATCAGCTCTCGCGGGCAGGAAGAGCCTCAGCAGAGAGGAATTCGAGCAGCTGAAGAACGATGTAAGCGAGCGGATCAAAGAGATAGCGACCGGCATCATCGAGGGAAAGATATCGATAAGGCCGTTCAAGGATAATAAAAAACTCGTATGTAATTACTGCGACTACAGGTCCATCTGCAGGAGAGATCGCGAATATGTGCGCAACAGCGGACGCGAGATCCCGCCGCAGAAGAAAAAGAAAAAAGACGAGGAATAATATTTTAAGTGGAGATAATATCAATAGGGAGCAGCAGCTCGGGAAATTCATATATCATCAAAGCGGGTTCGATGAACCTGCTTCTTGATGTGGGCCTGTCAGCGACTAAGATCCTGAAGGCCATGGAAATGTGTGATATCAGCCCGGAGGAACTGGATGCTGTTCTTATAACCCATGAGCATATCGATCATGTCAGAAGCGTCAGGGCAGTCGCGAGAAAATGTGAGAACGCGAGATTCTATGCGAGCCTGGGAACTCAGAGTGGCGCTTCGTGTTTTTCGTATGTTGATGTGGAGCGTGTCGTGACTGTAGGACGCGGCGATAGTGTGATACTGGGCGATGTGGAGATAAGATGTTTTGGCCTGTCACATGACGCGTGCGAGCCTGTGGGATACTCGATTCTTGCAAATGGAGAACAGCTGACTGTTGTGACTGACACGGGCATCGTGACTGAGGAAATATTCGAGGAAATGCGAACAGCGGATATTCTGGTGTTTGAGGCCAATCATGAGGAGGAGCTGCTGATGTACGGACCGTACCCTTACAGTGTAAAACTCAGGATCAAGAGCGATCGAGGACATCTGTCGAATGTCAGCTCCGCTGAGACGCTGGTAAAGCTGCTCGATGAACGCAGTGCGTGTGACGGAGCGGAGATCCCGTCGATCATGCTGGCACATCTGAGCGAGAAAAACAATACGCCGTATCAGGCCCGACTGACCATAGAAGAGATCATGAGAGCACACGGATATGAGGCGGAGAAGGATTACATAATGACGATCGCGGCCATGGAAGGGCTGACGTCGATAGGTAAAGGAATATAGAGATGAATATCAATGTTATCTGCATAGGAAAGATCAAGGAGAAGTACTGGACGGCTGCCATAGAGGAGTACAGTAAGAGGTTGTCCAGGTTCTGTTCGCTGAAGATCATCGAACTTAAGGAGGCGCCTCTGCCTAAGAATGCTTCTGCTGCTGATGAACAGAAGGTGATCGAGAAGGAAGGTGAAGCGATCCTCGGCAGGATAGGTGAGGGAGACTATGTGATCGCGCTCGAGGTCGAGGGCAAGCTGTACAGCTCGGAAGATCTTGCCCGTGAGATCGAGTCGGCCGCTTTCGGGCACTCGACTGTGGATCTTGTCATCGGCGGCAGCCTCGGTCTCAGCAGCGGCGTGAAACGCCGTGCCGACCTCGGCCTGTCTTTCGGCAGAATTACACTGCCGCATCAGCTGGCCCGTGTGGTATTATTGGAGCAGATCTACAGAGCATATAAAATTATTAATAATGAAACATATCACAAATAGAGAGGAAAGAAGATACAATGGCTAATAAGTACAGTAAGAGCAATACCTCTGCAAAAGAGAGGGACAAACAATACATGAAGGACTATGAAAAATCCCGCAATCGCCTTAACAAGAGTGCAAAGATCATGGCAATCGTTATGGCAGTTGTAATGATTATTTTCGCATTCATCGGAGCGATTGCATTTATGTTTTAAACAGCAAAACTGTTAATACATTGCACCTCATTGAATGGCTTTATATAATAACGATGTAGTATATGTGTTCAGAGATCGATACCGCTTTAATATGTTAATAGTAGGGAGGCATCAATATGTTACACGCATTTACAAGAAACTATAATGATCTTAGCTCTGATGCAGGTTTCCAGTTTGAATTTCACTGTGACTGCTGCGGCAATGGGTATAAATCAACCTTTAAAGAGTCATCAACATATGATCAGCGCCAGATGCTGAATGATATCGGCAGAAAAGCTGAAGCACTTAACAACATACTGGGCGGAAAGCTCGGAGGCGTCGGATGGAATGTGGCACGAGGTGCGGATGCAATAAAAAACAGAGTAGATTCCAGAGGACCTGAATGGAGAAGAGAGCAAGAGCAGGCTTTTGACGAGGCACAGGAAGAGGTCAGACCGTATTTCCGTAAATGCCCGGCTTGTAATAAGTGGGTATGTGAGGACTGCTGGAACAATGATGAGAATCTGTGCATCAGTTGTGCTCCTCGTGAGAGCTCATATGTTGCAAAAGCACGCAATGAGGCCATGAGACGTGAAATCAATGTCGCAGTTGAGAATTCAAATGTATGGCATGGTACACTTGAGAAAAGAACAACAGTATGTCCTAATTGCGGCAAGCAGAACGATCCGAGCAGCGCTTTCTGCTCCGGATGTGGAACAAAGTTATAATACGATTTTTAAGATGCGAGGGGCTATGCTCCTCGCTTTCTATATGAAATAAGGAGGCTGATCATGGAAAACAGATTTATGCAACTGGTTAAAGAAAATGGCGGATTTGAGTATGTGCTGGGCTTCATCAACGATGTAGATCACTTCATCGGTGGAGTAGATGACAAGCTGTGGTATTTCATTGATGATGGGAAAAAACAGGAATGCTGGATGGCATCATATGCGGGAGATTCCTGGAAAGATTACCACTATGTAGTAAAAGGAGAGAAGGTTACCAAGGAGGAGATTGAGCCCGGAACAACAATGGGCATGATCCTTGAAAAGGCATATTTCTATCAGAAAGAGATCGAGGAAAGTGGCAGAAAGCCTGCTATGACAGAGGTAAGAAGCTACCCTGTGCGACACTATACATACGCATTCGGTGAAAGAGCCTACGATATTTCAGATGAATATGGAGTAACAGTATGCTATTCATATATTAATGATGAATCAGTGGGATTCAGAGTAAGAGATATTAAGGTGGGCGAAAGTGTTACTGCGCCTGATCTTCAATAGAGAGCTCGAGATCAATGGCCGAGGATGGCATAGACCTTAAAATTGCCGGTGCATCAGCACCGGAAAAAAATAAACAGTAAAAAGTATAAGCCCTTTACTGTCCTGTGTTACCAGAGTGTTGTTCGCCGATGGTCCTGCTGCCTGAGATTTTCAGAGCAGGTCAGGCAGGCCTACTCCTTTTATGCAAATTTCTATGAAAAAACAACCTTCAACCTACGCACGGAAGGAGATATTGCGGGCTTATTTTGTATTTTTTGTCTCTATTAAACAATTACAGAACGCTTCTTTAAGTTGAAATTACTGGGATACAGGCGTTTTTTGTTTTGAAAAATCTTGTTTTATTTGTAGTGCAAATTGCTGGAGGTTATAATATAAGTGCAAATTATTTGTGAGCACAAAAGGCACCTTATGGGTACCTTCCAAATGAAAGTGGCTCATGAAGGAAAGGAAGTAACTTATGTCGATAGCAGATATTGAGAAAGTTAGAGCCGCTGAAGCTGCTGCCGAAGCATTGCGCAGAAAGGCAGAAGAAGAAATGGCTCAGATCATCTCATCAGGCAAGAAAGAAGCCAGAGATCTCATCGAGAAAGCAGGCAAGGATGCCGAAGATGCTTACAAGGCAGCAATAGAAAAAGCTGACAAGCTGGCATCTGAGGCTTATGACAAGACGATCGAAGCTCAGAAAGCTGTCTGTGAGAAGATCAAGACTGACGGCCGTGCAAAGATAGACGGTGTGATAGATGATATCGTCGGAAAGGTAACGGGTATCTAATGGCAATAGTAAAAATGAACAAACTATCTGTCATAGGTATGAATTCTGAGAAGGATGCCCTGATAAAGGCCCTGATGGATCTCGGAGTCGTGGAGATCAGTTCTTCAACGAACAAGCTCCAGGATGAGAACTGGGCCGAATTAGTCGAAAAAGACGGTGACGAAGAAAACGTTTCCTTATATGATAAGGAACTCGGAAGAGTAGAAAACGCACTCGCTGTTCTTGAAAAGCACGGCGGCATCAAGAAGCCTCTCTTTATCTCAAGAAAGCCGATGACTCGCAAAGAGTTCGACAGGCTTTCCGAAAAAGAGAAAGCATATGCTGAACAGACTCAGGAGATTCTGGAACTGAACGACAGGTTCAATACGGCAACGGTCGACAGTAACCAGGCAACCGCTCAGATCGCAGCGCTCGGTCCGTGGCTGGGCTATGATGCACCGCTGGAGATCACATCGACCGGCGAGACATGCATCAGGCTGGCTGAATTCCCGCCTGTGATCGATCTTAATGCCCTTGCAGAGTCTCTTGAAGAAGCAGGCTGCCCATGCCTGATCGATGAGATCAGCAGAGACAAGGTGATGTGTTATGCAAGTGTTGCATACTTCAAGGCAGATGAAGAAAAGGCTCTTGAGATACTCAAGAATTCCGGCTTCACCGCTCCGGGCATCATAGATACCGAGGGTACACCGGCGCGATGCAAAGAGAAATATGAGCAGCTGCTCATCGATCTTGCAGCAGAAAAAGAAGACATACTATCACAGATAAAAGAAAAGGCCTCTTATAAGGGGGACCTCGAGTTCTATCACGATTTGCTCACTATCAGGCGAGACGAATCAAAGATAAGAGGCAACATGCTTAATACAGAGAAGACATTCACTTTCGACGGATGGTTCCCTGTAGCAACACTGGATCTGGTAAGAAAAGCACTCAAGAAGTTCACCTGTGTATATGAATACAGTGAGCCTACAGAGGAAGATGAGATCCCGGTAGTACTGAACGACAGAAGATTCTTCGAACCTATGCAGTTCATTACGGGACTTTACTCACTTCCTAACGCAAGAGAAGTGGATCCTACTGCAATCTTTACGATGTTCTATATCGTATTCTTCGGAATGATGTTTGCCGATGTGGGATATGGAATCATCCTGTTTGCAGCAACACTGTTCGCAATCAGGCACTACAAGCTGTATGAAGGTGCGACCTATCAGCTGATGAGAGTACTTAACTATTGCGGTATCAGTTCGGCATTGTTCGGAGTGCTCTTCGGATCTTATTTCGGAGACCTGATAACGGTAATAGGCAAACAGTACTTCAATGCTGATATTACTATCAAGCCTCTATGGCTTAACCCGTCAGAGTCGTCAATGACACTCTTGGTTGTATCCTGTGCACTCGGTGTAGTTCATCTGTTCGTAGGTATGGGTATCAAGGCTTATGAGCAGATAAAAGCAGGAGATGTTCTCGGAGCCATAAACGATAACTTCGTATGGTATGTTGTTGTTCTGGGCCTGGTATTGTGGCTCTTCGGTGCTAAGGTGGCACCTTGGGGTCCTGTAGTAGGAAAATGGATGACAATCGTGGGCTTTGCAGCGGCGATTATCGTTCCGATATTCATGAACACGGGCGGCGGGAAGGCTATCGGCCTATGGAATATCTACAGCAGCGTGACCGGAACTCTCTCGGGTATCCTCTCACACTCAAGACTTCTCGGTCTTGGTCTGGCATCGGCATCCATCGCACAGGTAGTAAACTTCCTTGCGTCACTTGTAGGTGGAGGACGCGGTGTAGTAGGAGTCATACTGTTCATAGTAGTAGAGCTGTTCGGACATGCCCTGAACTTTGCAATCAATGCGCTGGGTTCGTTCGTACACTCTGCAAGACTGCAGTATGTTGAGTTCTTTGGAAGATTCTTTGAAGGCGGAGGAGAAGCATTCAAACCGTTCTGCAAGGATACAAAATATGTAAGAATTATTGAGGAGGGAAAATAAATGACTATTGGAGTAGCATTAGCTGTATTTGGCGCTGCTATAGCAGCATGTGCAGGCGTAGGCTCCGGACTCGGAGTAGGTATCGCCGGTGAGGCAGCAGACGGTGTTATGGCAGGAGAAGGAACCAGCTTCGGTTCAACACTGGTACTGCAGGCACTTCCTGGAACACAGGGTATTTACGGAATGGTTATTGCAATCATGATCATGACTAAGATCGGCGTTCTTGGTGGCGGAGCAATTGAAGTATCAGTTGCACAGGGTCTGGCTCTTCTGGGCGCAGGACTCCCTATCGGAATCGTAGGAATCTGGTCAGGTATTGCACAGGGTAAGGCAGCAGGCGCCGGAATCCAGCTGGTATCCAAGAAGGACGGTAAGCTGGGACAGGCTATTATCTACGCAGTAATGGTAGAGACATACGCTATCCTCGCATTCATTATCTCCTTCCTGCTTTACAACGGAATCACAGTTGGCTAGAAAGGGGCATTGGATATGAGTATAGAGTCCATTACTAAGAGGATTGAGGACGAGGCCAAGGCTTATGCCGCACAGCGTAAAGACGAGGCTGAGAGCCAGAAAAAGGAAATCCTTGCGGACGCTCAGACCAAAGCCGATAAAATAAAGGCAGACGCACAGGAACGCGCCGACAAGGAAAGTAAGCTTCTCGCTGAGAGAAGAGAATCCGTTGCCGGACTCGAGTCAAGAAAGATGGTACTCAGGGCTAAGCAGGAGGTTATTGCAGAGAGCTTTGAAAAGGCTCTGGACAGACTGCTTGAGCTCAAGGAAGAAGACTACATGAAATTCTTCGAGAACCAGATCGCGGCTTTTGAGAAAGAAGGCGGAGAGATACTCCTCAATGCAGAGGATAAGAAGAAAATCGGAGACAAGCTGGCAAAGCTGCTGAAGGGTGACCTCAAGCTGAGTGATGAAACTGCAGATATCAAAGGCGGATTCATTCTCAAGCAGGGAGACATCTCCATCAACTGCTCGCTGGAAAAGCTCCTCGATGACAAGAAGGAAGAGATGGTAGGCGAGATCGCTGCAAAGCTCTTCCCTGGAAAATAATCGGCGAAAGCACAGGAAAGGAGGAATTAATCATGGCAAATTGCGTATTTGCAACAGCAATGATCAGAAGTCTTGAGAAGCGTCTCCTGACTACTGAGCAGTTCTACAATATGATTGATTCCGGAAGCATTGATGACATTTGCAGAACAGTGCAGGAAGCCGGTTACGGCAGTGATGCCGAGCCATTCAGACCTGATACATACATGAGCATTCTTGCACAGAGAGAGAATAATCTCTTTGATGAGACACTCAAACTCGGCAAGGACTTCAAGGTTCTGGATGTACTGAATCTGGTCAATGACTATCACAATATCAAAGTTCTGCTCAAGGCAGAGGCTCTGGGTATAGACAGAAGCGACATTCTTCTTAATACCGGAACCATTCCTGCCGCAAGAATGGCAGAACTTGTAAGAGATCGTGACAGATCTCAGCTGACAGAGAACATGCTCAAGGCAGTTCTCGAAGCGAGCGACGCACAGGCAAGAACCAATGACCCGCAGTGGATAGATATCATCTGCGATAAATACTGGTTCGCTGACATGGAGAGGGTTGCAGAGGAAAGCGGCAACAAATTCGTTCAGGGATATGTTAAAGCCAAGATCGATGCAAGCAATCTCAAGACATATGTCAGAGTAAGAACAATGGGAGAGGCATGGCCGTTCTTCAGCGACATGTTCATCCCGGGCGGCACTATCGAGCCGACTACCTATCAGAGAGCTTACACAGAAGATCTGAACCAGTTTGGAGCACACTTCAAGGGCACTCTGATCTACGAAGCAGCTCTCGATGGAAGGATCGATCTTGAGAAGACCGGTAAATTCACACTGTTCGAGAAGCTCTGTGACGATGCTGTAATGCATTATGCCAAGGAAGGCAAGTATGTATCCTACGGTATCGAGGTAGTATTCGCTTACTTTGTGGCAAAGCAGGCTGAGATGACCAATATCAGGATCATGATGGCAGGCAAGCTCGCAGGTACGGATCCGGAAGTTATCAAAGAAAGGATGAGGGAGACTTATGAATAAGATCGGGATAATCGGCGATGCTGACAGTGTTCTCGGATTCAAAGCCTTCGGCCTGGATGCGTACGCATGCCTCAGCAAGGAAGAGGCGGCAGCGACACTGCACAGGATTGTCAAAGATGATTACGGAATTATCTTTATTACAGAAAGATATTTTAAAGAATTAGATGATGAAATCGCGAAATATGTTGACCTGAGGATACCGGCCATAGTAGCCATTCCGGGCAGCGATGGAAGTTACGGCATCGGCCTTTCTAATGTCAAGAGAGCAGTCGAAAAGGCAGTCGGAGCCGACATCTTATTTGGCGATGAATAGGAGGAGCAGAGCATGATTCAAGGTAAAATCGTTAAGATAGCCGGACCTCTTGTAGTTGCATCAGGCATGGGCGACGCTGACATGTTCGATATCGCCAAGGTCGGTAATGCCGGCCTTATCGGTGAGATCATCGAGATGCGTGACGGTAATGCCTCAATACAGGTATACGAGGAAACAGCAGGCCTTCAGCCTGGTGAGCCGGTAGTGAGCACAGGAAAGCCTCTTTCAGTAGAGCTGGGACCTGGACTCATTGAGACTATATACGATGGTATTCAGAGACCGCTGAAAGCTCTTCTCGAGAAGTCCGGAGCAAACATCGCCAGAGGTGTAAGCGAACCGGCTCTTGACCACAGTAAGGTGTGGGACTTCGAAGTCATTGCCAGACAGGGTGATGACGTAGAAGCCGGAGATGTACTCGGAACAGTTCAGGAGACTGTCGCAGTTCAGCAGAAGATCATGGTGCCTTATGGTACTAACGGAAAGATCAAGTCGATCGTTAAGAGCGGCAAGTATACTATTGACGAAGTAATTGCAGTAATTACAGATGCCAAGGGTGTTGACCATGAGGTAAAGATGTATCAGGAGTGGCCTGTAAGACTCGAGAGACCTTACAAGGCAAAGCTGGCACCTAACGATCCGCTTATTACAGGACAGAGAGTAGTCGACACAATGTTCCCTATCGCAAAGGGCGGTGTCGCTGCTGTACCGGGACCTTTCGGTTCGGGCAAAACAGTTATTCAGCACCAGCTTGCAAAATGGGCTGATGCAGATATCGTAATTTACATCGGCTGCGGTGAGCGTGGCAACGAGATGACAGAAGTACTGATGGAGTTCCCTGAACTGCAGGACCCTAAGACAGGTGAATCTCTGATGAAGAGAACAGTACTCATCGCCAACACATCCGACATGCCGGTAGCAGCACGTGAGGCTTCTGTTTATACAGGTATCACAATTGCAGAGTACTTCAGAGACATGGGTTACTCCGTAGCACTGATGGCAGACTCAACTTCAAGATGGGCCGAGGCTCTTCGTGAGATGTCCGGACGTCTTGAGGAAATGCCTGGTGAAGAAGGATACCCTGCTTACCTGGCAACAAGACTTGCACAGTTCTATGAGAGAGCCGGCAAGGTCGTATGTCTCGGAAAGGACGAGAGAGTCGGAGCTCTGTCAGCTATCGGAGCCGTATCGCCTCCGGGTGGAGATATTTCAGAGCCTGTATCACAGGCAACTCTGCGTATCGTAAAGGTATACTGGGGACTCGATGCAGCACTCGCACACGCAAGACACTTCCCTGCTATCAACTGGCTGAACAGCTACTCGCTGTATCAGGACAGACTGGATAAGTGGTTTGGCGAGAATATCGACAAGGACTTCCCTGCTAACAGACAGATGGCAATGAACCTCCTGCAAGAGGAAGCAGAGCTGAACGAGATCGTACAGCTGGTCGGAGTTGACGGACTGTCCAAGGAAGACAGACTCAAACTCGAGGCTTGCAAGATGATCCGTGAGGACTTCCTGCATCAGAACTCCTTCCATGAGGTAGATACATATTCATCGACCAACAAACAGTTCAAGCTTATGAAGCTGATCCTCGACTTCTACAAGGGCGGACAGAGAGCACTCGAAGGCAATGTAAGCTTTGGTGCTGTAGCCAACGGAGAACTGAGAGAGGACATCGGTCGTTTCAAATATGTTGTTGAAGATGAAGTCGACGCACAGTTCAATAAGCTCGAAGAAAAGATCGATACAACATTCGATATGCTGATTAAGGAGGCAGGTGAGGCTGATGATTAAAGAATATAAGACAATATCAGAAGTAGCCGGCCCGCTGATGCTGGTCAAAGGCGTTGAAGGAGTAGGCTACGACGAGCTCGGAGAAATCGAGCTCTCCAATGGACAGATCAGACACTGCAAGGTTCTGGAAATCAACGGAACTGACGTACTGGTACAGCTCTTCGAGGGTGCTATGGGAATGAATCTCAAGGATTCCAAGGTAAGATTCCTCGGACACTCCAATGAGCTTGGTGTATCAATGGATATGCTGGGACGTATCTTCGACGGAATGGGTCGCCCAATAGACGGCGGAGCAGATATTATCCCTGAGAAGAAGATGGATATCAACGGCCTGGCTATGAATCCGGCTGCAAGAGAGTATCCGTCAGAGTTCATCCAGACAGGTGTATCCGGTATCGATGGACTGAATACGCTGGTAAGAGGTCAGAAGCTGCCTATCTTCTCCGGATCCGGACTTCCGCATGCCAACCTGGCTGCACAGATCGCAAGACAGGCTAAGGTAAGAGGTACAGACTCCAAGTTCGCTGTAGTATTCGCAGCAGTAGGTATCACTTATGAAGAGGCTGACTTCTTCATGACAGACTTCAAGGAAACAGGAGCTATCGACAGAACAGTAATGTTCCTGAACCTGGCTAACGACCCTGCTGTAGAACGTATCGCAACTCCGCGTATGGCACTGACAGCAGCAGAGTATCTCGCATTTGAGAAGGAAATGCATGTACTGGTTATTATCACAGATATCACCAACTACTGCGAATCTCTCCGTGAGGTTTCCGCAGCTCGTAAAGAGGTACCGGGACGTCGTGGATATCCTGGTTATCTGTATACTGACCTTGCAACAATGTACGAGAGAGCAGGCAAGAAGAAGGGCATCGATGGTTCTATTACCATGATCCCTATCGTATCAATGCCTGAGGATGATATCACTCACCCTATCCCTGACCTGACAGGATATATCACAGAGGGACAGATCATTCTGTCCAGAGATCTGTATCGTAAGGGCATCACACCGCCTATCGATGTACTGCCTTCACTGTCAAGACTTAAGGATAAAGGTATCGGTGAAGGAAAGACCCGTAAGGATCACGCTGATACAATGAACCAGCTCTTCGCTATTTACTCCAAGGGTAAAGAGTGCAAGGAACTGATGGCCATTCTTGGTGAAGCCGCTCTGTCAGATGTCGATAAACTTTATGCAAAGTTTGCCGACGAGTTCGAGAACAGATATGTTAACCAGGGCTACACGACCGACAGAACTATCGAGGAAACTCTCGAGATCGGCTGGTCGCTGCTGAGAACAATGCCTCGTGCAGAGCTCAAGCGTATTCATGATGAATACCTCGATGAGTGGTATGGCGCCAAGGAAGAAAAGTAGTAAAGCTTAACGAAAGGAATAGAGTATGGCAAGATTAAATGTTAATCCGACTCGTATGGTCCTTTCAAAGCTCAAGGGTCAGCTCAAGGTAGCTGTCAAGGGACACAAGCTCATGAAGGATAAGAGAGATGAGCTCATGAGAATTTTCCTTGAACAGGCCAAGGAGATCAAAGCCTTCCGAGAGGAGGTCGATCCGCAGCTGGAGGAGGTATATCAGAGCTTCGCTGTAGCAAGGGCGGTAGTATCGCCTGAGATGCTCGAGGAAGCACTGATGTTCCCTAAGACGAGCGTATCGCTTGTTGCGACTACTAAGAACGTAATGAGCGTTGACGTACCGTCGTTTGACTATCAGCAGTCGTCAAATGAGACGGACAGTGTATATCCGTACGGCTTTGCGACTACTTCCGGCGCACTGGATCAGGCTATTGAAAAGCTGACTGCACTTTTCCCGAAGCTGATGAAGCTGGCAGAGATGGAAAAGGAAGCAATGCTACTGGCCGACGAGATCGAGAAAACAAGAAGACGTGTTAATGCCCTCGAGTATGTTAAGATCCCGGCTTATCAGGAGACCATTAAATATATCAAGATGAAGCTCGCTGAAGACGAGCGTGGTAACCAGACCCGTCTGATGAAGGTCAAGGACATGATGCTGGAGGAAGAAAGACAGAAACAGAAGGCAAGAGACGCAGAAATACTGGCAGCGGCAAACGCGGGCTAGGTATGAAACAAAGATTTACGCTCCGCTTACGCGGAGCGTTTCCTTTATTGAGAAATACGCACGATACACTCGATATTGCTCCCGGTTTTTATTATAATTAAAGTGTCAGAAATAAAAATTTGATCCAGGAGGATATGATGACAGATATAAAGAAACTGCAGAACGGCAGCGATATAAGGGGAATTGCACTTGCGGGAATTGAGGGCGAGGAAGTCAATCTCAATGAGTTAAGAGCAGGAGCGATCGCTTCGGCATATGTTGAGTGGCTGGCTCACAAGGTCAACAAGAACCCTTTTGAACTGAAGATATGCATAGGACATGATTCCAGACTAAGTGCGGATACCCTTATGCGTGGTCTCAAGAAGGGCATCTGCATCATGGGCTCACGTGTATGGGACGCAGGTCTCGCCAGCACACCGGGAATGTTTATGGCTAATGTAATGCCGTTTTTCGATTTTGACGGTTCCATCATGGTAACTGCCAGCCACCTTCCGTGGAACAGAAACGGACTGAAATTTTTCACCGCACAGGGCGGGCTTGAGAAAGAAGATATAGAACTTATTCTTAAGAAAGCATCCAAGATCGCATTCGTAGGAGAATGGTACGAATCAGAAAACGCCAACATCATGGAGATGTACGCTGCGCAGCTGAGACAGATGATCGGAAGCGGACTTGCTGATATCGGCGGCAGACTCGATGGCATGCACATTGTAGTTGATGCAGGCAACGGCGCAGGCGGGTTTTTTGTAAAGAATGTTCTGGAACCACTCGGTGCAGACTGCAGCGGAAGCCAGTTCCTTGAACCGGACGGTCGTTTCCCTAACCATCAGCCTAATCCTGAGAACGCAGAGGCAATGGCTTCGATATGCAAGGCCGTAACTGATAATAATGCAGACCTCGGAATAATATTTGATACAGATGTTGACAGAAGTGCAGCTGTCGGACCTGACGGCAAGCCTATCGCAAGAAATGAGATCGTTGCACTGGCTGCAGCACTCGGCGCTGACGACTATCCGGGCGGAACAGTTGTTACTGACAGTGTCACATCGAACGAATTGCATGATTTTCTTGAGAACAAGCTTGGGCTCAAGCATTTCAGATACAGAAGAGGCTACAGGAATGTCATCAACAAGGCAGCTGAGCTGAGCGAGCAGGGTGAGAAGGCATTTCTGGCTATAGAGACCTCAGGACATGCAGCATATTCGGACAATTATTATCTGGACGACGGAGCATTCCTGGCAGTTCAGATCGTAGTTGCTGCAGCAAAACTCAAGAAAGAGGGCAAGACCATCAATGCACTGATCGACGGACTGAAGGCACCTCTTGAGTCCGAAGAAGTCAGGATAAGAATGACTTCGGAGGATTTCCTCGAGGTCGGCAGCAAAGTTCTTGAAGACATGGAAGTCTGGGTAAATAAGATAGAGGGGCTGGAGCTTGAACTGCCTAATCATGAAGGCGTCAGAGCTAACTACGAGCTTGAAGGGGCGAAGGGCTGGTTCCTGCTCAGGAAATCATTGCATGACCCGGTAATGCCTCTTAACATTGAATCAGATACAGAAGGCGGATCAGCAAGGGCCTATGAGCTTATAAAGACTTTCCTCGGAAAGTATGAAGGCCTTGAGCTTCCGCAGTAATATCGCGAAAGGATGAAGTAATGGCATCGAAAAAGAAAAGAAAAGTAAGAAAGGCCGCAACAAAGGTGATCATGGTATGCCTTATAGCAATATTCATCATCAGCGGATACAATGTTGTCAGAATTCTTACGAGATACAATACAGATAAGAAGGCTTACGACGGTGTTGCATCGAAAGCGGTCCAGGACATTGTCGGTGGTGTTGTCGATTTTGATGCACTGAAAGCGATCAACCCGGATGCTATCGCGTGGCTTTATCTTGAGGACAGCAGGATCAATTATCCGGTAGTCAAGGCATCGGATAATGACAAGTATCTCTCAACTCTGTTTGACGGTAGCTGGGGATGGGCCGGCACTCTCTTTACGGATTGTGCTACCGATGATCCTTTCCATCAGTTCAGCACTATCGTTTACGGTCATCACATGAATGACAAGTCGATGTTCTACTCATTGGATTACTACAGAGATCCGGAGTTTGCCAAATCGCATCCGCGTTTCGAACTGATCATGGAGGACGGAAAATACCATCTGGATGTATGGGCCTGCGTAAGCATGGCATCAGACAGTGATCTCTACAAGGTGAACATACAGGGTGATGCCAGAGCGCCTTATCTTGAAATGATAAAGAAAAACGCCGTCTACATGACAGATGTCAGCGTCGGCGTTGATGATAATATCGTTATATTGAGCACCTGTGCTTACGAATACGAAAACGCAAGACAGATCGTTGTGTGCAAGATGGTTCCTTGGGACTAATAACTCATGTCCACATCGAGATTGACTCTTACGGTATAACGCGGATAACGCTC
>JAKSSO010000009.1 GCA_024403055.1 Mogibacterium sp.
GATCTTAAACAGTCACGGCGGCGTGAACACTACCCTTATGTACGTATCGGACGTTCTGTCGATGTATCCGGGAGACATGGACGTGATGGTATATCTGCCGGGAGGCAGATCTGTCAGAGCTGATGCAGAACACAGAGTTGACGGCTCGGAGGAATTCATGAACAGGCTTGAGAAGCTGTTCGGCAGTGAGAATGTTAAAGGCGGACGGTCCTCTTCGTAAAATGTGTACAGGAGGACAGTCCTTGCGGAGGAGATATGAAGACTATCGTTGTATATAACAGTAAACGCGGAAGCACAAAACAGTATGCGGAATGGATCGCTGAGGATATCAGGGAGTTCTCGGAATGCGATCTGATCAGTCTTGCCGATGCAAACGGATGTAATTTTTATGATTACGATCTGGTGATTTACGGCGGATGGATACGCGGAAGCGGGATCGTAGACTTTGACAAATTCAGCAAGATATGGGAAGAAGACCTGCTTGACAGAATGATGGTGTTCGGCGTTGGTGTTGCGCTTCCGACGCCAGAGAATTACATGCAGGTGTGGAGTCTCAATCTTGGAAAGCTCGATCCTAAAAATGAACATAAGGCCACTTTGTATATTCTGGACGGAAAATACGATCCGGCTACTGTGACCGGCTTCGACAAAATGCTGATGGGGATCGCTAAGAAAGTCATGCTGTCCGGAGCGACTCGTGATGCCAAAGATGCTGCCGGCGAGATGCGAAGAAGAATAGAAGACGGCGTCGATCTGGTAAAACGGGAGAATATCAGCGCGCTTGTCAAGGAAGCTGCAAAGCGACTTGGCGTGTAGAACGGAAAAATAAATAGTTGCGAGCCGAAGGGGATATCTTTCGGCTTGTTTTTTTGCAGTGCCTGTGTCCTGACCGCCTTGACTTTTAAATAACAAGTGCTACAATCTATATGGTGATGCGCAGCCACGTGTCATCGTGAAAAAAATAATGTGTTAACACAAGGAGAAATGAAAATGGCAAATTATGTTGAAAGAGTCATCGAACTTTGCAAGAAGAACAATCCAGGCGAGCTGGAGTTCCATCAGACTGTAGAAGAAGTTCTTACTTCTCTTGCACCTGTAATGGATGCTAACCCACAGTACGAAGAGTGCGCTCTTCTCGAGAGACTGGTTGAGCCTGAAAGAGGAGTTACTTTCAGAGTAGTATGGGTAGATGACGAAGGAAAAGTTCAGGTTAACAAGGGCTATAGATATCAGTTCAATAGCGCAATCGGACCTTACAAGGGCGGCCTGAGATTTGCACCTAACGTATATCCAGGAATCATCAAGTTCCTCGGATTTGAGCAGATCTTCAAGAACTCACTGACTGGTCTTCCAATCGGCGGAGGCAAGGGTGGTTCCGACTTCGATCCTAACGGAAAGAGCGATGCAGAAGTAATGAGATTCTGCCAGGCATTCATGACTGAGCTTTACAGACACATCGGACCTGACACTGACGTTCCAGCAGGAGACCTCGGTGTTGGCGCTAGAGAAATCGGATATCTGTTCGGACAGTACAAGAGAATCACTGACAGATTCGACGGTGGAGTTCTCACTGGTAAGGGAATCCCTTACGGCGGACTGCTCGGAAGAACAGAAGCTACAGGATTCGGTATCGTATGGTACGCTGAGGAAATGCTGAAGGCTAACGGCGAAGAGATCAAGGATAAGGTTGTTGCTATCTCCGGATTCGGTAACGTATCTTGGGGAACTGCATGGCAGCTCCAGAGACTCGGCGCTAAGCTCGTAACTATCTCCGGACCAGACGGATACATCTACGATCCAGACGGAATCAGCACTGATGAGAAGGTTGCATACCTCCTCGAGCTCAGAGCTTCCGGAAAGAACATCTGCGCACCTTATGCAGAGAAGTTCCCTAACGCTAAGTTCTATGCTGGAAAGAAGCCTTGGGGCGTTCAGCAGGATGAAGGCATTAAGGTTGACATGTTCATCCCATGTGCTATGCAGAATGACGTTCACATGGAGCACGCTCAGCAGATCGTAGACGGCGGATGCAAGTTCTACTGCGAAGGAGCAAACATGCCTACAACTAATGATGCACTGCAGTTCCTCATGGAGAAGTGCGTAGCAGTAGGTCCTGCTAAGGCAGCTAACGCTGGCGGCGTTGCTTGCTCATGCATCGAGATGGGACAGAACAGTGGACACACTGTATTCCAGCACGAGGACGTATATGCTCAGCTGCACCAGATCATGAAGAACATCTACAATGCTTGCGCAGAGGCTGGCGAGAAGTACTATGGAAACAAGAACGCTCTCGTACAGGGTGCTAACATTGCAGGATTTGAGAGAGTAGCTCAGGCTATGATGGCTCAGGGTCTTGTATAATTAAGACATTATAAAAAGAGGAGGAACTCGTAAGAGTTCCTTCTTTTTTTATGCTATAATTGATGTATGGAAAATAATAGAGATAAAGTAAAACTGAATGATGAACAAAGAAAGGCTGTCGAGCATATAGAAGGCCCTGTGCTGATATTGGCAGGAGCAGGCTCGGGAAAAACAGCTACAATGACTCACCGCATGGCGTACATGATAGAAAAGGGTGTCGACCCTCATAATATCCTTGCTGTTACATTTACGAACAAAGCGGCTAATGAAATGAGGGAAAGAGTAGAAGGCCTTGTGGGCAATGTGTACGGCATGTGGATAATGACATTCCACGCGATGTGCCTCAGGATGCTCAGATATTCGAGTGAGACTCTGGGATACAAGGCAGGCTTTACCGTATATGATGAGACGGATAAAAAAGCACTGATCAAAAGGATAGTCAAGGATGCAGGCATAGATGAAAAGTCTTATCCTATCTCACTCATGATATCTGTGATCAGCAAATGCAAGGAACGCGAAGAAGGACCGGACGATTATCTGGCATCCAATCTCAGAACACCTGAAACAAATGCCATATACACGGTGTACTCGAGATATCAGAGCGAGCTCATGGCCAATAATGCCATGGATTTTGACGATCTGCTCTGGAACGGCGTGAGACTTCTCGAGGCAGACAGCAAGATGCTCGAATATTATTCGGATCGTTTCCACTACATAATGGTGGACGAGTATCAGGATACGAACTATCTCCAGTATAAAATGATCAAAATGCTGGCAAGCAAACACGGCAATCTCTGTGTTGTAGGTGATGATGACCAGTGCATCTACCAGTGGCGCGGAGCAGATATAAGAAATATCCTGGATTTTGAGCAGGATTTCAGACAGCGTAAGGTGTTCACGGTCAAACTGGAGCAGAATTACAGATCAGACGCCAATATTCTGAATCTTGCTAATTCAGTAATAAAGAATAACAGAGGACGCAAATCAAAATCTCTCTGGACTGATCGACAGGATGGAGAGAAGATAACATACAAACGTCTCGAAGATGAGAAACAGGAGGCGTGGTATATCGGCTCCGAGATCGAGAAGTGGCATGCTGAAGGATATAAGTACAGCGACATGGCGATACTGTACAGGAAAAATGCCCAGTCAAGAAGTTTTGAGGAGAAGTTCAGCTTCAGAGGTATTCCGTACAGGGTGCTTGCCGGCCTCAGATACTATGACCGCAAGGAAATCAAGGACGTGATGGCCTATCTGCACCTCATAGATAATCCTTATGATGATGTTGCCATGCTGAGGATAATCAATGAGCCAAAGCGAGGCATGGGCGACAAGTCGCTCAGCTCGGTGCAGGTGTATGCGAAGAATTACGGTATCAGCATTTTCGAAGCTTTGTGTGAAGAAGAGGTCCGTGCAGGACTTTCGAACAAATCAAGAGAAGCGATCGGACAGCTTACAGACATGATAATGGAGCTAAGAGCAGAGGAAGACAATCTGACTCTCAGTGCAATATACGATAATATCCTCAACAGATCCGGCTATCTTGCGGCACTTGAGGCTGCTAATACAGTGGAAGCGGATGGCAGAATAGAAAACATCATGGAATTCAAATCTGTTATCGGGGAATTTGAGAATGCAAATGCCAACGGCTCGTTTGATGCTCTTCAACAGGAAATGCGTGCCGAACAGATGGCACTTCAGGGAGAGGGCTTTGCTGCAGAAGAGCCGAGTCTGCTGGGAGCTTTCCTGGAAAGAATAACTCTGATGTCAGAGATCGATAATCATGATGCTGAAGAGGATGCTGTAGTACTCATGACGCTTCATTCGGCCAAGGGTCTTGAGTTCCCGATAGTATTCATTCCGGGGATGGAAAACACGGTGTTCCCGGGTGCTTCAGCTTTCGAGAGCGAAGACAAGATGGAAGAAGAGCGCCGGCTCTGCTATGTAGGGATAACCCGCGCAATGAAGAAACTCTATCTGACAGGTGCTCAACTCAGAACGCTGTACGGCAGGACTGACTACACGAGTGAGTCCAGATTCCTGGAGGAGATGGACAGAAAGTATCTTGACGGTGACAGGACAGCTAAAGAGCGAAGAGAGAAGAACGGAGGCCTCTTCGATGACGGTGGATATCTCGGTGACTACAGTTTTGGCGGAAAACTGCACGGGACTATCGATGGTTTCTCGGGCAGTGCGCCTTCAAGTCCATGGCTGAAGCAGTCCAAGCGGGATACCAAAGCTAAGATCGTAGAAGATTTTCAGATCGGTGATATTTTGAAACATCCGAAATTCGGAGAGGGCATGCTGATCGAGCAGGATGCCAAAACGATGACTGTGATCTTTGACAGTGTGGGTCAGAAAAAGCTGGGCAAGGGATTTGTCCAGATGGAGAAAGTAGAGAAACAATCATAAACGGAGAATAATGATATGGATCTTCAGGAAAAGAAACTCAGAATAGATGAACTTGTTGAGAAGCTGAATGAGGCTTCCAGAGCTTACTATGATGATGCCAGTGAGATAATGACCAATTATGAATATGATGAGGCATATGATGAACTCCTGGCACTTGAGGACGAAACAGGCTATGTCAGAGATGACAGTCCTTCGATAAATGTCGGCTATGAGACCAAAACAGCATTACCTAAAGTCACTCATGAAAAGAAGATGCTGTCTCTCAACAAGACCAAGGATAGAGATGAGCTCAAGGCGTGGCTCGGAGACAAGGAAGGTCTGCTCAGCTGGAAGCTTGACGGACTGACAGTCGTTCTAACTTATGAGAACGGGCGCCTTGCCCGTGCCGTTACCAGAGGCAACGGCACCCAGGGCGAACTGATAACCGACAACGCCCTGGCCTGCAGGAATATTCCGCGTGTGATCCCCTGCAAGGGCAAGGCGATAATCCGAGGCGAAGCTGTCATTAAATACAGCGACTTTGAAAAGATCAATGAGGCTATCGATGACGCAGATGCAAAATACAAGAATCCTCGTAATTTATGCAGTGGAAGCATCAGGCAGCTTGATCCGAAGATTACTGCCGAGCGCAATGTAAGTTTTCATGCATTCTCACTGTATTCTCTTGAGGACGAGAATACGGAACTTCCGCCAAGCAGAACTGCCAAGATGGAGTGGATGAGAGAACAGGGATTTGAGGTCGTGTTCTACGAAAAGGTCGACAGCGGGAATCTCCTTGATGCCATCGACCGTTTTGAGGAGAAGATAGCTACATACGACATTCCTTCGGACGGACTTGTTCTGACTCTGGAGGATGAAAAATATGCAAAGACACTTGGCGAGACAGCTAAGTATCCTCGCGATGCGATCGCATTCAAATGGCGCGATCAGAATGCGGAGACAATACTTCGTGAGATCGAATGGAGCCCTTCCAGAACAGGTCTTCTCAATCCTGTCGCAATATTCGATCCTGTTGAGCTCGAGGGCACCACAGTAAGCAGAGCTTCTGTTCACAACATCAATATCATGGAGGACCTGAAGCTCGGAATCGGCGATACTATCGTAGTATACAAGGCAAATATGATAATCCCTCAGATCTCGGGCAATCTGACGAAGTCGGGAAATCTTGAGATACCATCCGCATGTCCTGTATGCGGAGGCAAGACTAGGATCAGGGATGAGGATGGCACAAGAACGCTTGTATGTCTCGATCCTGACTGCCTTGCGAAGCATGTTAAGAAGTTTTCGCTGTTTGTTTCAAGAGATGCGATGAATATTGAAGGCCTCTCCGAACAGGGACTGCTCAAGCTAATCGGTGCTGGAATTATCCGTAGCTTTCCGGACCTCTTCGATCTTAAGGAGCATCGCGAAGAGATAGTTGCGATGGAAGGCTTTGGAGAAAAATCATACGACAATCTGATAGCTTCGATTGATAAGGCTCGTAAGACTACTCCGGCCAGGCTGCTGTACAGTCTTGGTGTACCGGGTATCGGTGTGACTACATCAAACATGATCGCAAGAGCATGCAGAAATAACTGGGCGGAGATACAGTCGCTTGATGAAGAGGGACTGACATCGATCGACGGAATTGGCGATATTATGGCGGCAGAGTATATAAAGTATTTCGCCAATGAGGAAAATGGGTATATAATAGAACAGATATTGAAGCGTCTGGACATTGATGAGTCATATGAAGACGCGGGCAGCAGGCTTGCAGGTAAGACCTTTGTAATTACAGGCAGTCTGGAATATTACGCCAACCGTAAGGACCTGAAGGCGGAAATAGAGGCTGAAGGCGGTAAGGTCGCAGGATCTGTATCTGCCAAAACAGACTATCTTATAACAAATGACCCGGACAGTGGCTCTGCCAAGAACAAAAGCGCTCGTGAACTCGGAGTTGAGATAATAACGGAAGCAGATATCCGGGCAATGCTTGCATAGCGAAAAATTCATAATACAGGTTCAAATAAGGAAAGGAGGAACAGACCAATGGAAAACGTAAGGCATGATATGGACCAGGCTTACGATGAATCCTTAGAGAAGATTTTCGAGCTTCTTGAAGCCAAGAAATATTTCCAGTGCAGGGATGAGCTCCTTAAACATAATGAAGTCGAGATAGCAGAAATGCTTGTTGATATCCGACGTGAATACAACCTCCAGAAGATGGTGGTTCTTTTTCGTGCTCTGCCTAAAGACATCAGTGTAGATGTTTTTGCAGAACTGTCAGTTGATGACCAGGTAGATATCATCAATATCATCACAGATCCCGAGATCAAGTATATCATTGATGAACTTGACTTCGACGATATGATCGACGTCCTTGAAGAACTGCCGGCAAACATAGTCGACAAGATCATGGACAAAACTTCAAAGACTGACAGAAAGCTGATCAACCAGTTCCTCAGATACAAGGAAGACAGTGCCGGCTCACTGATGACGCCGGATTACATCAACTTAAAGAAGACTGATACGGTCAGAGAGGCGCTGGATCATATCAAACAGGTGGGTCTCGATTCGGAAACGATCTATACCTGCTACGTTCTGGACAGCGGACGCAAACTTATTGGTGTAATATCTCTGAGAACGCTGGTCATTTCAGATGACAATCTCATAGTCGGAGACCTAATGCATGTCGATCCTGTGGTTTGTCATGTGGACGATGACCAGGAGGAGGTATCAGATCTCTTCACAAGATACGGCTATCTGGCACTGCCTATCGTGGACAGTGAGTTCAGACTGGTCGGAATAGTAACAGTCGATGACGCGCTGGATGTAATCGAGGAGGAGACGACCGAGGATATCGAGCGTATGGGTGGTGTCATTGACAGCACCGACAAGGAGTACCTTGACATGTCTGTTTTCCAGCACGTCAAAGCGAGACTTCCATGGCTGTTCCTGCTGATGTGCTCATACCTGATCACCGGCGGAATGATCTCCAATTTCGAAGCGGCGCTGTCGCAGGTGATCTGTCTTGTATCCTACATGCCTATGCTGATGGGCACGGGCGGAAACTCCGGAACGCAGGCGTCCACTCTGGTTATTCGAGGAATGGCGACTGACGAGATCGATCTTTCTGATTTCGTTAAGGTAATGTGGAAGGAAGCGCGTATCGGTCTGTTCGTGGGCATCGTGCTCTCGACGCTGAACTTCTTCCGCATCATATGGTTTGACCACGAAACAACTCAGATCGCACTCACCGTATGCCTGGCAATGACGGTGATCGTGGTGATCGCCAAGTTATTCGGCTCAATGCTGCCGATGCTGGCAAAGAAGGTCGGCATCGACCCTGCTCTTATGGCGGGACCGATGATGGCTTCCATAACAGATATGATATCTCTGGGAACTTACTTCATGATGGCAAGCTGGTTCCTGAATATATAAGATATAAAGGAGGAAATTGTGAAGACAGTAAATGAGTTAAACGAAATCGCACGCAAGGTGCGCATCGATGCTCTGAGAGGCATACATGCGGCGAACTCGGGACATCCGGGAGGCTCGCTCTCAGTAACGGACATTCTCGTTGCTTTGTACTTTAATGTGATGAATGTAGATCCTGAGGATCCTAAGATGGAAGGAAGGGACAAGCTCATTCTTTCCAAGGGTCATGCCTGCCCTGCTCTTTACGGAACTCTGGCTGAAAGAGGCTATTTCGATCCTGAAGAAATGCTGACTTTCAGAAAGCTCGGATCCCGTCTTCAGGGACATCCAAGCATGCTTCTCTGTCCTGGTGTTGAGATGTCAACGGGTTCACTCGGACAGGGATTCTCGGTTGCTGTAGGAATGGCGATCGCTAATAAGATGGACAAAAAGCCAGGTTATGTTTTCGCAGTTACCGGCGACGGAGAACTGCAGGAAGGCATCATCTGGGAGGCTGCAATGAGTGCGGCAAAGTGGAAGCTCGACAACTTCATCGCAGTTGTTGACTCGAATAATCTGCAGATCGACGGATGGGTAAGTGACGTAATGCCTGTAATGCCTATCGACAAGAAGTTCGAAGCGTTCGGATGGAAGGCTATCAACTGCGACGGACATGACATGCAGGCTCTGCTTGATGCTTTTGAGGAAGCCAAGAAGACTGAGGGTCAGCCTGTAGTTATCGTTGCAACTACACATAAGGGACACGGAGTATCCTTCATGGAGGATGTTGCCGGATGGCATGGCAAGGCGCCTAATGATGAGCAGTTCGCTGCTGCATTAAAGGAACTCGGATGCACTGAGGAAGAGCTCGCAAAATACACAGGAGGTGACAGATAATGGCAGATGCAAAGAAAATCGCAACAAGAGAAGCATATGGTCAGTTCCTGGTAGAATACGGTGCTGAGAGAAAAGACCTGGTCGTAATGAATGCGGACCTTTCCGGTTCAAACAAGACTGACGGTTTTGAAAAGGCTTATCCTGAAAGATTTGTAGAATGTGGTATCGCAGAGCAGGACATGCTTGCTGAGGCAGCCGGTATTGCACACAGCGGTCACGTTGTTGCTGCAAGTTCATTCGCAATGTTTGCTGCAGGAAGAGGATATGAGATCATCCGTAACACTATCGCACACACTAACGCCAACGTTAAGGTATGTGCAACTCACGGCGGAATCACTGTCGGAGAAGACGGTGCGACCCACCAGCCTTTTGAGGACATCGCTCTCATGAGAGGCATTCCTGGAATGGTAGTTATCAACCCTGCTGACGCAGTAAGCTCCAAGGCACTGCTTCGTCAGATCTTCGAGATGGACGGACCTGCCTACGCACGTTTTGGCCGCTCAGGCGTTTCAGCTGTATATGATGAATCTGAAGCTGATCTTATCGAGCTCGGCAAGGGATTTACTCTCAGAGGTGGAAACGATGCTACTATCTTCGCAACAGGTATCATGGTTGAGAAGGCTCTTGAAGCTGCTGACATCCTGAAGGCTGAGAAGATCAACTGCAGGGTCATAGATATTCATACCATCAAGCCTATCGACAGTGACATCATCAAGAAGGCTGCATATGAGACTGACTATATTGTAACAGTTGAAGAGCATTCAGTTATCGGAGGACTGGGAAGTGCCGTTGCTGAGGTATGCGCTAAGAGAATGCCTTATGACTGCATTTCGATGATCGGATTCCAGGATACATTCGGAGAATCCGGAAAGCCTGATGAGCTGCTTGAGAAATATGAAATGACTACACAGAAGATCGTTGAAGAGGTAAAGAAACTCATAGCTTTCGATGCAAGGAGCATGAAAAGATAAGGTTACGGGTGCATTCCATGTATGGACAGCGCCCAGGGTGAATGAAACTATGGATCAGAAACGGTCAGATAAGAAATCGTTAATGAAGGCGTTGCATGAAAATGCAGCGCCTTTTTTATTTGCTTTGGCTAAAAATCCGCAACTTTTCGCATGTGCGTTTTTGGACGTTAATAAACTGGGAGCTAATATATCGATAAATCGAGCCTTGGTATTTCGAGCATTAGTATTTTGGGCAATTTTTTTAAAGAGAGTGAATGAGCATTAAGGAAGATAACGTGAATAATAGGAGGGCAATATGGATACTACGGAAAAAATGAAAATCAGACAGAGCATTATTGAAATAATGAAAACTGAACAGAACCGGCTCGAACGATCGATCTCGAAAAGAGAAAAGATAATACGTGCGTATCCCGACGGAGCTCTGCGCTGCTATACCAATGGGAAATACTATTCCTGGTATGTTTTCAAAGATGAGGGCGCGGGTGATGATATAAAAAAGACGCATACGCTTATCCCTAAGACTGATCGTGAATTAGCAGTCCGACTGGCTAAAAAAGGATATAACGAACATGCTCTAAAAATTGAAAAGGCAGAACTGAAGGCGATAACAGCGTTCGTTAAACATTATCCCAAAAGTGCGCCCGGACAGGATTATCTGGAAAATTGTGATGAGCATAAAAGACTGCTTGGGCCTAAATTTGTGAAGATCAATTATACCGAGGAACAGTGGAAATGGATGACTGCGGAACGCAGATGGCCACAGCCTCATCCCGAGAAACTGACTGTTCCGACTATCCTTGGTTTTAATGTAAGATCAAAATCAGAATCAGAAATCGTAACGAGCCTGGCAACCCGTGGAATTGCTTTCAGATATGAATGGCCTCTGTTCCTGAAAGATGATCCATACCCGAAATTTCCCGATTTCACGATACAGGATCCCTCATCAGGCGGAGCGGTGATTTATGAACATCTCGGAATAATGGATGACGAAACCTACCGACGGGACAGCGCTGAAAAAATAAAAAACTACATAATTAATGGCTATTTTCCCGGAGAGGACCTGTTCCTCTCGTATGAGACATCTGGGAGGAAGTTTACATCGTTGGATGCGGATTCTTTTGTAGCCGGCGCGTTTGCAGATCCATTTAATAAAGGTTAATGATCGTAAATCTACATTTTTTAAAGCAATTTAATAAAGGGAAATGATCGCAAATCTACATTTTTCAAAACCATTTTAATAAGGGGGAATGATCGCAATTGTTCATTTTGTAAACATTGCGATTTTCTTGAAGTAGACTATACATGAAATGGTGTGGTCAGTTTCGAAAAATTCATATATCAACAAATTTTCATTAAGCAACAGAGTTTGAATGCACTTTTTGTAAATATAGAGAGAAAACCAGTAAATTTTTACAAAAACAGCGTGGGGTGAGTTTCAAAAAAGCTGTATATTTACAAAAGCGGTGACGCGAAGCATAACACGAACTCAGACGCGAAGCATAGCACGAAAGCTGAACCGTAATATGACGCAGAAGTGAGCGCAAAGTCGAGCGCAAGGCTCTGAATGTACACGTGAAATATGGTGCGCAGATGCCGGATGCACCTCAACCTGCAACTTTATACAAAAAAAATAAAAAAAATACAGAAAAGGGGTTGCATAAATATGCAAATAGGTTTAATATAATGCACGTAATCAAACAACACTTTTGAAAAAGGAAAGAGGATATAACAATGAAGAAGAAATTAATGGTACTTATGCTCGCAGTAGCAATGATCGCAACATTTGCAATGACAAGCTGTGGTGGTGGAGATGCAGCTGAATTCAAGACTGACGGCGAACTGCTCGCAGTAACTGAGGCTACTTTCCCTCCATTCGATACAGTAGACGACGAAGGAAACATTGCAGGATTCGATATGGATCTTCTCTCAGCTATCGCTGAGGATCAGGGATTCACAGTAACTTTCAAGGATATCGGTTTTGATTCACTTATCCCTGCACTCGAGGCTAAGGAAGCTGACATCATCGCTGCAGGAATGAACTCACTGGATCCTGAGCGTCAGGAAAAGGTAGACTTCTCAACTCCTTACTATGATTCCGGACTCGTAGTTATGGTTAAGGCAGGAAGCGATATCGAGGGCGTTGATTCTTTCACAAGCGACATGAAGATCGCAAGCCAGATCGGAACTACAGGTGCTGATGAGGCTCTTGCCCTTCAGGAAGATGGAAAGATCGCAGAGTCAGTTATTCTTGATAAGTTCAGCGATGTAGTACTTCAGGTTAAGAACGGAGATGTTGCAGCAGCAATCATCGACCTGCCTGTAGCTAAGAACTATGTTGCTAAGCAGCCTGGCGAAGTTGAGCTTGTTGGTGACGTTCTGAACGCAGAGGCTTATGCATTCGCAGTACAGAAGGGCAATGCAGAGCTGCTCGAGAAGATCAACACTGGTTACCAGAACATGCTGGACAACGGAACTGTTGATGAGCTCAAGGCAAAGTGGGAGATGGACTAGTCCTGAATTCTTAAGAAAAATAGTTAGAAATCAGATTTGAGTCACACTTCACTGATAACAGAATAATCATGAAATAGAAGAACGGGACCGCTCAAAGAGGGTGGTTCCGCTCTTGAGTGTAAGGAGATAAAAATGGCATTGTATTGGAAAGGCTTTTGTATAGCCTGTAAGGGAATTCCGACAACGATATGGGTAAGTATTGTTGCGCTGCTCGTAGGCGCACTGCTCGGACTTCTGCTCGCCCTCGGTTCACAGGGCAAGAACAAAGTGCTTAAAGCGATCTGCAGAGTATATATTGACGTTGTTCGAGGAACACCAATGATCGTACAGGCACTGGTATTTGCATACGGTATTCCTCAGCTGCTGCAGGCTAACGGGATCATGTTCAAATGGCCGTATCTAGTAATCCCGGCTGTAATGTGCTGCGGACTGAACTCGGCAGCATACATGTCCGAGGTAGTTCGTTCCGGAATTCAGGCTGTTGACAAGGGACAGATGGAGGCTGCAAGATCTCTCGGAATGAGCAAGAGAATGGCCATGAGACTTATCATCATTCCTCAGGCTGTTAAGATCATTCTGCCGGCATTCTGCAACGAGTTCGTAACTCTTATCAAGGAGACAGCCGTTCTGTCTTATGTAGGCGTTATTGAGATCCTGCGTCGCGGTGCGCTCTGGAATGCACAGTCCTTCGAGACTTTCCCTGCATATATCGGTGTAGCTCTTGCATATATGCTTCTTACGATCCCTCTTACCATGATCATCGGAAGACATTAGAAGCAACTTAATGCACAGGAGGCGTAATCATTGCACATATGATAGAAGTAAACAATCTGCGTAAGAGTTTTGGAGAACTTGAGGTGCTCAAGGGCATCGATCAGAATGTTGACAACCATGAGGTGCTGGTTATCGTAGGTCCTTCCGGATCCGGCAAATCAACCATGCTTCGCTGCATCAACCATCTTGAGGAGCCGACTGCAGGCGAGATCTATATAGATGGAGAACTTATCACTGAGAAGAATCTGGATACGATCAGGACCAAAATGGGCATGGTGTTCCAGCAGTTCAATCTTTTCCCACACATGTCTGTTCTTGAAAACTGCACTATTGGACCTGTCAGGGTAAAGGGTGAAGATGAAGAGACTGCCAAGGCTAAGGCTTTGAAAATGCTCAAGCGAGTAGGGCTGGAAGAAAAAGCTGACGCTTTCCCTAAGAGCCTTTCCGGTGGACAGCAGCAGCGTGTTGCTATTGCACGTGCACTGACCATGGAGCCTGAGGTCATGCTTTTTGACGAACCGACATCCGCACTTGACCCTGAGATGGTAGGTGAAGTACTTGATGTAATGAAGTCACTGGCCAAAGAGGGCATGGCAATGGTAGTCGTTACCCATGAGATGGGATTCGCCAAAGAAGTTGCTGACAGAGTCATCTTCATTGACGGAGGCGTTATCGTGGAACAGGGAACTCCGGAAGAAGTACTTGGCAATCCACAGGAGGAAAGAACCAAGGATTTCCTTTCAAAAGTACTGGTATAAACGGTTTAATATTAATAACTATAAGACGCGGTCACGGTGCTGTTTGGAGTACTGTGACCGTTTTATGTTGCATATGAATATTGTGTGAAATGCTGGAAATCGCTACATATTGTGGAGTATAATAATGATGTATGAGTATATATTGGGAAGGAGTCTGACCATACAATGATTATTTTTGAAAATGTATCCAAGAATTACGGACAGAATGTGGGTCTGAACAATGCTTCGGTTCACATCAAGAGTGGTGATTTCGTTTTTCTTGTAGGACCAAGCGGCGCTGGTAAAACCACATTTATCAGACTTATTCTTAAGGAGATCGAACCTACGAGTGGCAAGATCATTATTGCCGGCAAGGATGTTACAAAACTTTCAAGACGGGAGATCCCTCTGCTCAGGCAGAAGATCGGAATGGTATTTCAGGATTTCAGACTGCTTGAAAAGAAGACCGTTTATGAGAATGTTGCATTTGCCATGGAGGTCGTTCACAAGAGCAAAGCGGAGATCAGGGAACGTGTTCCTTATGTCCTCAAGCTTGTAGACATAGAAGACAAGGCCAATCGTTACCCGCATGAGCTTTCGGCGGGAGAGCAGCAGAGAGTCGGAATTGCAAGAGCTCTGGTCAACAAGCCGAGAGTTCTTATCTGCGATGAGCCTACCGGAAATCTTGACCCTGTTACAGCCATGGATATCATGAAGTTGCTTGAACAGATCAATGTCAGAGGAACTACTATTCTCATGGTTACTCATGCCAAGGATATCGTAGATAAAATGAATAAGCGTGTCGTTGCCATCGAAAACGGACGTATCGTACGAGATGAGCAGGGACGCTACGGATTCAGAGCATCCAACGCAGGTGCGGATATTTTTGACAAGCCGTACATCAAGGATGACACATACAAATCAGAAGGATTCAATTACGACACAGGTCTGTATGATGTACCGGGGCAGGATAACAGCTTCATGTCAACAGAAACAAGCCTGAATTACGACGATTCCGTATTCGGAAACAGCCTCAGGGAAAATGAATCGGTGCTTGGCATCAAGCCTCTATCTGAAGAGCCTGAGGAACGCAAGTCAGGTTATACCCACAATCTTATCAACATGTATCTTGGCGATGACGAAGAGGAGGATAAATAATGTATCAGATCAAACAGGCCTTCTCTCAGATGGGCCGTAACAAGGGGATGTATTTCACGACCATCCTTGCAATCACTGCAATGATGCTGATCCTCGGACTGTTTTTCGTGGCATTCGTCAATGTGGATCTTTTCACTGCTACGATCAAGCAGGATTACAACGTCATCCAGGTATATATCAGTGATGATGTCGATGAGATAGGCTGGGAAGCCGAGAAAAATGCACTTGAAGGACTTAATGGAGTGGACCAGGTGGTATTCAAGTCAAAGGATGAGGCACTGGATACACTCAGAGAGCGTTGGGGGAAGAATGCATATCTGCTGGAGAATCTCAAGCGAAATCCGCTCCCTAACTCATTCATGGTCTATGTTGAGGACAAGGATGCGGCTGCTGAAGTTGCGAAGAGTGCTGGTGACATAGACGGTATCAGTGACGTGGTTTACTATCAGGATACGATCCAGAAGCTGGCAAGGGTCACTGGTTTTGTTGAGATGGGTTCGCTTATCGCCATGGCGTTCCTGATAGTTGTATCCATCATCATTGTTGCCAACACGCTCAAGCTGACAGGGGTCAACAAAGAAAAAGAGATCGGCATCATGAAATATCTTGGTGCGACAGACTGGTTCGTAAGAGCACCGTTCGTTTGGGGAGGAATCATCATCGGATTGATATCTGCAGGCATCTCGACCGGACTTATATATCTGATCTACAACAAGATAATAGATATTATCGGCGCGGATATTGCAAGAATACTGTCGATGACAGTTGTTCCTGCAGACTATCTGGTAATCAATCTGCTAATTATTTTTATAGCTCTTGGCGTAGGCATTGGAGCATGTGGAAGTATTATTTCCATCAGGAGATTTTTGGATAAGTAATTATGTTTAAGAATAAAAAGCTTAATTTAATAATTGTTCTCACACTTATGCTGTCACTTTGTATGAGTGCTTTTGCTGTGTCATTTGGCGCAACGGCAGAGGAAAAGAGAAAGGAAGCCAGAGAGGCTGCAAAAAAAGCGGCCGCAGCTACCGAGAATTTCGAAGAGGCCGAGAAGAGACTGGACGCTCTTCAGGCTGAGATAGAGCAGACCAAACAGAAGATCGAAGACACCAAGGTGAAGATCCAGAAGAAAAAGAAAGAGATAAAGAGACAGGAAGCTGATCTTGACTCCAGACTGACTGCCATGTACAAGACCGGAACTGTTGGTTATGTAGATGTAATTCTCAGTTCTATGAGCGTTGAGGATCTGATGACCAATATAGGAATGGTTCAGAAGATACTTGAAAGCGACCAGAAATTGCTGAAAAAACTGGAAAAACAGCATAAGAAGCTCAAACAACTGGAAGATAGCCTTGAAGACCAGGAGATCATGCTCGAGGCCAAGGAAGATGAAACCAAGGAGCTTGTCAAGAAGTACAAGGCGGAAGCAGACAAGTACAAGGCGATGGAGGATCAGCTCCTTGCAGAGGCAGCTCAGCTTGCTGCAGAGGCTGCCCGACATGCAGACAATGCAGAGGAACTTATCGAGGCAAACGGAGGAAACCTTGATACATCAGCATATACATGGCCGACAAAGCTGAACTATACTATTACATCAGCATACGGTTGGAGAATATGTCCGTTCCACGGAAGAGAATTCCATGACGGGCTGGACATCTGCCTTACGTCAAATACATTCGGTTCCCCTGTTTATGCTATCGCAGACTGTATGGTAACAAGGGCTTCCTGGTATGGAGGATACGGCAACTGTGTTACTATCGAATGCGGTAACGGATACGGTGCACTGTACGGACATCTCAGTTCCATTGCTGTAAGCTACGGCAGTTACGTTCCTAGAGGCACAGTGCTCGGATATATCGGAAGTACCGGTAACTCTACAGGACCACATTTGCATTTCATGGTATTTAAGAATGGTGCGACTATCAGCCCGTGGTCAATATATTAGGAGGTCAGATGAGGGAATTCCCACAGGCGATTTTGAAGATATTTGAATCGAGAGGCATTAAGGAGGCGGAATTCGAGGAGTTCTTTTCTGCTACGCCAAGACTTGCTTATGATCCTTTCCTGCTTGCGAATATGAGAGCCGGAGTGGATCAGGTGCTTGCTGCGGTCGATTCAGGAAAAAGGATAGTAGTATATGGAGACTATGATGTTGACGGTATTACTTCCACTTCGCTTATGATGAAAGTCATAGGATCGCTTACGGATAATATCACTTACTATATCCCTTCAAGACTTGATGAGGGATATGGACTCCATAAAGAATCAATAGACAGAATATATGAAGACGGCGGTCAGCTTATCATTACGGTAGACTGCGGATCGGTCTCAAAGGAGGAGACCGAGTATGCACACAGTCTCGGTATCGAAACACTCGTGACAGACCATCACAACATGTCTGAAGTCAGAGCTGAAGGTACCATAATCAACCCGAGACTTCCGGAAGATGAGTACCCGTTCAAGGGGCTCGCCGGTGTAGGCGTTGCATACAAGCTCGCTTTGGCAATAGCTAAGGAGAGAGCTGTTCCTAAGCAGATCATGTCAGAGATACTTGAGTTGGTGACTATAGGAACAATAGCTGACATAATGCCTCTGCTCGATGAGAACAGAACTATCGTAAAATGCGGACTGAGATTCATTCATCTCGGATGCAGGAATCAGGGACTGAGAAGGCTGATAGATCTCTCGGGACTTGATTACAGGACACTGCGTGCCAGCGACATATCATATGGGATCGCACCTAAGATCAATGCGGCAGGCAGACTTGGCGATGCCAGCCTTGGAGTTAAACTGTTCCTTGCGGACAATGAACATGACATAGAGAAATACTGCAATATTCTCATAGAGGCCAATCAGGAGAGAAAATCCCTGACGGATAAGGCTTATGAAGAGGGCCTTGAACTGCTGAAAACAGAGAAAAAGGCAGGAGATTTTATCGTTCTGGAAATAAACGACTCCCATGAGGGCGTTCTTGGTATCGTTGCCGGGAAGGTCAGAGAGAATATCAACAGACCTGTCGTTGTAATATCCAGGAACGGAGACAGCTACAAGGGGACCGGACGATCGATCCCGACCGTTGATCTGTTCCGCATGCTCGATAGATACAGAGACGAATTCAGCAGCTTTGGCGGACACAGCGCAGCATGTGGATTTACCATTCCGGCTGACAATGTCCAGAGGCTGAAGGATAATCTCAACAGAGACATAGCTGAAATGCTCAGTGAGGATGAGCACATCTTCGATGTAGACTACAATTACGATGCCATGATCACGACAGAAGAGATCGACATGGAACTCGCCGAGTATATTGAGATGCTTGAGCCTTGCGGAAAGGAGAACGAGGTCCCGGAATTTCTGCTGAGAGATGTTAATGTTGTGGGATGGAGATTCCTTAAGGATGACAGATATGCTAAGTTCCATATCGAAGCGGAGGGTGGACGCACCATCGAGTGCATGCTTTTCCATGACGCTGAGAAATATCATGCACTGGTAGAGAGTGGCAGACCGATCGATCTGCTTGGAAGTATCGAAATAAACAGGTGGCGTGATACTTGCCGACTGCAGATGATCGTAGACTGGATGCTGCCATCCGGAGAGGTTCAATAGAAGTCATATAAATGAAAAAAAACAAAGGTATTAAACCATTCATAGCCGGATTTCTGTGCTGTGCTGTACTGATAGTACTGCTCACTAAGGTTTTCAATGTCGGATCGCTGCTGATCGGAACAGACAATGACATGTATCGCGATCTTAAGAGCAGTTACGGCAAGTATTATAAGATGGTAAAGCTCATAGAGAAGGAAGCCCTGACTGAATTTGATGAGGATGCTGTCAGCAATGACATCACAGACCAATCTTTAAAGGCACTTATTGCAGCGCTGGATGATCCATATGCTGAATACTTCACAGCTGAGGAGTATAAAGTGTTCGAGAAGCGATATGCGGAATCCTATATCGGTATCGGACTTGCCGTGGCCGACGTAGAAGGTGAGGTCGTGGTCTACAATGTTGTCAAAGGCGGGCCTGCTGATGAAGCGGGCATCGAAGGCGGCGATACTATAACCGCAATAGACGGCAATAAGATCAAAGACAGCACCGAGGCATCTGCTGCACTTTCGGGCAAAGCGGGCACTGAAGTGACGGTCAGCATTGATCGTTTCGGCAAGAAGATGGACTTTACAATGGACCGCGTCAAAATGGACAGTGATTCGGTCAGCTGGGAGGTCTACGACAAGAAGACGGGCATCGCTCATGTGACGATCGACCGCTTTAAAAAGGGCACGAGCAAGGAACTCAAGCTTGCTGTGAAGGATATCAAGAGTCAGGGATATGACAAGGTGATCATCGATCTGCGCAGCAATGGAGGCGGCAGGACAGATGAGGCTTACAAGGTCGCAGACTATCTGCTCCCTGAAGGAAACATAGATGTTGAGGTAAACAAGGAAGGCAAAGAGACCACCCATAACTCCAAGCCGGGAGACGCGGGAATAGAGTACGTTGTTCTTGTTGATGATCATACAGCAAGTGCTTCCGAGATCGTTGCCGCAGCGATCCAGGACAATAAGGGCGGAACGATCATGGGAATAAAGACCTATGGCAAAGGCGTTACTCAGAAGACCCACAGGTTTTCGGACGGATCGGCGGTGAAATTTACCGTTGAGGAATACTATCGTCCTAACGGAGATAGGGTGAACAAAGTCGGCATCACTCCGGATATCGTTCTTCCGCGTTCTGTGATGAAGGATAATAAAGCAGTACTTATGGCTGCTGCTGAAGAACTGAAATGACGATATACTACAGTTATGATTTTAAATCGGAGAAAGGCGAGAGTCACAAGCTGCTTGAGAAAGCGATAGGTCTCCACATTGGAGATGAGCAAAAGGCGGCCGAGCTGGTCGGATCCATGTACAGCTGTACTGAGCTGGGTAAACCGACAATAGACGGCTTTGATGATTTCTCGATATCACATAACGGTAACTGCTGGGCTGTGCTGATCGCAGGCTCGACATGCGGACTGGATGTGCAATATACCAGAAGCGGACTGGATCCGAGCAGGATCGCAAAGCGTTATTATGCTGCAGAAGAGCAGAAGTCTGTAGCTGACAACAAAGAGGACAATTACGAATTCTTCAGGATCTGGGCAAGACGAGAAGCTCTGGTCAAGTCGGTCGGAACTACTATAGTAAATTCTGATCTGCCATGCGTTTTGGGAAGTCGTGTGGAATTCGAGGACAGAGTATGGGTGCTCAGAGATCTGGATTTTCCGCAGGCTGAGAGCGTAACTGAAGAAAGGCTGGCTGCAGCTGTATGCATCGAGGCAGATGAAGAGGTGACATATGTCAGGATCTAAAGCAGATACGAAGAAAAAGAAGACAGCCATGGAGGCTGCCGCTTCATATCTTGCCGACCGCATGAGGACCATAGCAGAGCTGCGGAAGTATCTCGGAAACAGAGACTACACAAATAAGGAAATTGACGAAACGGTAAGTGAACTTATCGGGCTGAGATATCTCGATGATTATCAGTATGCATTGAGATACTATGAATATAATTACGAGAAGAAACGCGGCATGAAGCGTGCGGCTCGAGAACTGGCTGAAAAGGGCGTAGACAGGGAAACCATCCGTAACGCGGGAGAGGACTTTATCTACGAGAACAGTATTGATGAATATGAAATGGCTCTTGAACTGGCAAGAAAGGAACTGGTCAGAGAAGTAGATGATAGACTTGTTGCCAGAGTTGCGCGAAAGCTTGAGAGCAGAGGATTTGCAAATGATGTTATCATCAGAGTCCTGGAACAGATGAGACGCTGGGATCGTGAGGATTACAATTAGATGGCAGAGAACAGATACACCAGAACAATACAGATGATTGGTGAAGACGGCGTGGAGAGGCTTAAGGCTGCGACTGTACTCATAGTCGGAGTCGGCGGAGTCGGTTCATATGCGGCAGAAGCGATCGCGCGAAGCGGCGTTGGACGTATTATCCTCGTCGATGGTGATGATGTCGCTGTCAGCAACCTCAACAGACAGCTGGTAGCTCTTACTTCCACTATAGGACGCAATAAGGCCGAAGTAATGGCCGAGCGTATCAGGGACATCGACCCGGAATGTGAGGTCACTGCCATAGCCGGATTTTACGGAAGAGGTGACGAAGCTGAATCGCTTCGAGCCATCTGTGGAAAGAAAGATGGCGAACTGTACTGCGTTGATGCGATCGACGATGTGGACGCCAAAGTAAGACTGATCAGGCAGGCGCTTGCGGAAGACGTTGTGATCGTTTCGGCGATGGGCGCCGCAGGCAAATTTGAGACATGCTTCAAGACAGCGGATCTCAGCAAAACGACAATGTGTCCGCTGGCCAAAGTAATGAGAAAAAGACTGAAGGCAGAAGGAATAGAACATCTGCCGGTAGTATATTCAGAGGAAAAACCTATACCAAGAGACGGAGTACTGGGAACGATGAGCTATGTTCCCGGCGCAGCAGGACTTGAACTTGCAGGATATGTGATAAGGAGAATTGTACAATGAAAAAAATCATTATTACCGGAGGACCTACCAACGAACCTATCGATGAGGTAATGAAAATCACCAACATGTCAACAGGCGGAACATCATGTGCCCTGGCCGACAGCTTTGCGGGTGCAGGATATGAGGTGGTACTCATTCTGAATAATGCTGTAAAGTATGAGCCGCATAAGAACGTCAGAGTAGTAAGAGTTGAGACTACAGACGACATGCTTGCTGCGATCGAGGCTGAGGCAAGACTTGATGATACAGATGCTATCATTCACGCTGCTGCAGTAGGCGATTACAAGGCTGACTTCACTTTCCTGCTTGAGGACATGGCGGACGAGATATTCTCCAAACTCGGTGAGATCAAATCGGCAGCTGACATTCTTGCAATAATGGAAGATCCTGACTGCATTATTGATAACAGCAGCAAGATCAGCAGTTATCAGAAGAATCTGACTGTAAAGCTCGGACTCACTACCAAGATCATCGGTAAGCTGAGATTCTGGTTCCCGGACACACTGCTCGTAGGATGCAAGCTGCTCGATAATGTTGAGAAGGGTGAACTCTTTGATGTAGCAACAGCACTCTGCAAGAAGAATAACATGGATTACATTCTGGCTAATGACCTGGCTGATCTGCAGGCAGGCAAGCCGGCCAGATATCTGATAAACAAGGACGGATTTACACAGATCGTTCTCGAGGACACTGATGCGATCTTCAAATTCGTTGACGAGAAACTGAGATAGATATATGGACAAAACCACTTTGATCATCGTAATAACAGGCGGTGTTCTGCTGATGGCCACACTGATCATCGGCCTTATTTCGCTGGCAAGAACTCAGGCCAATTCGATGAGGGTGGAGAAGAATTCAGCCAAAATGGATTCATATTTTACGGCATACGGAGAGATGGTGGCTGCCAATCAGCGCACGATGAGTGAGCAGCAGAATATCCGACTGAAGGCTCTTGAAGACAGCCTTGCAAGACTTCGCAATGAGAATGCCGTGCAGATAGAGAACATGCGGTATACCGTTGATGAGAAGCTTCAGAGCACACTGGACGAGAAACTGACTCAGTCATTCGGTCTGGTAAACGACAGGCTGGAACAGGTATACAGAGGCCTGGGAGAGATGCAGAGCATTGCCTCCAATGTCGGAGATCTCAAGAAGATACTTTCTAATGTCAAGACGAGAGGAATTCTGGGAGAGGTACAGCTGGCAGCTATTCTTGAACAGATACTCAGTCATGAACAGTATGAGGAAAATGTTGCGACAGTCAGAGGATCGAGCAACAGAGTTGAATTCGCAATAAAGCTTCCGGGCGACGGCGACGAAACGGTATATCTGCCGATCGATTCCAAATTTCCGGGAGACGCTTACAGCATACTGATGGATGCATATGAAACAGGTGACAGGGAGATCGTAGGCAAGTGCAAGGCCGCACTCCGTAGCAGACTGAAGTCTGAGGCACGAGATATTCATTCGAAGTATATTTCACCACCTGATACGACTGATTTTGGCATAATGTTCCTGCCTTTTGAGGGCCTTTATGCTGAAGCGGTCAACATGGGCATGGTCGAAGAACTGCAGAGAGAGTTCAAGGTCACTATCGCTGGACCGACGACCATGGCGGCTCTTCTGAACAGCCTGCAGATGGGATTTAACACTTTGGCCATCGAGAAGAGGTCGAGTGAAGTGTGGAAGATCCTGGCTGAGGTCAAGAAGGAATTCGAGAAATTCGATGAAGGACTCAGAAGCGCAAGGATGAGGATAAGACAGGCTGATGAGGAGCTCGACAAGCTGGAGGGAGTAAGGACAAGAGCGATCAACCGCAAGCTGAGGGATGTAATGATCCTGGATGAAGATGATAAAACCGCTATCGATGAGGCGAGCAGGGTACTGAGATAATGAAGATATTTTCCATTGCAGATCTGCATCTGTCTTTCAATGAGAATATAGACAAGCCGATGGATATTTTCGGTACCGGCTGGAACATGCACACTGATCGACTTAAGGCGGCATGGACCGAGCTCGTTTCGGATGAGGATATTGTAGTTATCCCGGGAGATTCCTCATGGGCGATGAAGCTTGATGAGGCAATCGCTGATCTTGACTGGATCCATGAACTGCCGGGCACCAAGCTGATATCCAAGGGCAATCACGACCTGTGGTGGGGAAGGATCAATTATCTTAACTCTCTCTACGATGACATTATATTTCTCCAGAATGAATGCTATTATATTGAGAGCATGAATACCGTGATATGCGCAACACGAGGCTGGCCTTATCCCGGCTCTGATGAATATACTGATCATGATGAAAAAATATACAGCAGAGAACTGCTGAGGCTTCGCATGGGACTGGATGCAGCCAAAGAAAAAGCTCCGGGTGCGGAGATCATCGTTGCGCTGCACTATCCGCCAAGCGGATCGGACGGACATGAGACAGAGTTCACCTCAATGATGGAGAGCTATGGCGTAAAGACATGCGTATATGGACATCTCCACGGTGCTGTTGCATTCGGAAAAGGGATCAAGGGACAGTATCGAGGCGTTGAGTACAAGCTTGTATCTCTTGACTATCTGGGAGGAATACCAAAACTTATAAAAGATGACGCATGTTAGGATGCGTAATTTATTATGCAGGATCTCGGCAGTATTCATTGCAATACTGCTGATTTTTGATGCAGGCATCATGGTAAATGCCGAGACTCTTGTTCCGATAGGTGATGAGAAAGCCAAAGCACCCGAGATCGTAGCGCACGGAGCCATGCTGTATTCATGTGATCTTGAGAAGCCTGTTTACAGCAAGAATGCAGACAAGCGTTATTATCCATATAGCATGACCAAGCTGATGACGGCATATCTCACGGTAAAGAATGCCGACCTTGACAAGGTAGTTACGGTATCCGCGGATGCAGAAAACGATATAGAAAACGGAACAACGATGTATCTGTGGGAAGGTGAGAAGATATCAGTAGAAGAGCTCCTCTACGGAATGCTGATGGTATCTGCCAATGATGCTGCATATGCGCTTGGCGAGGCAACGGCAGGAAGCATGAAAGCCTTTGTTGAGATGATGAATGAGCAGGCCAGGGAGTGGGGCTGCAGCAATACTCACTTTACCAATTCCGTCGGACTTAAAGATGCTGACCATTACACTACTGCGAATGACCTGCTGATCATCGTTCAGCATGTATTCGCGGATGAAACAATCAGAAAAATATTAACAACTGAAAAGCATACTGTCCCTGCGACCAACATGTCTTCGGAACGCAAGCTGAAGAACTATGTTCTTGAGATGAACAAAAAGAATCCGGGCGTGCTCGGCGGCAAGTCAGGTACATGGGATGACGACGATGCCGGTTTTGCATTGATGTATGAGAAGGACTCGCTTAGTGCTATCCTGATACTGCTGAAGTCGGGAAGAGAATCGAGAGTGGATGATGCACGGAAGATGTTCAGATATGCTCACAAAGTCACTCCGGGATTTGAAGTGAAACAGGGCGATGAGCTGAGCGAGACATGGGTGAAGCATGGTGAAAAGACGCGTGTCGCAACAGAGCTGGCAGAGACTGTACGCGCATATCCGAAGGAGAATGAGGCATCTGCCGTTACGACAGAGACATTATTTGATGAGCTCGAAGCACCTCTTGCCAAAGGGGATATCATAGGAACATATGCAGTATATGCCAATGGTGAGAAAGTCGCCGAAAGCGATGTGCTGGCGGCAGAAAATGTGGCAGAGGGATGGTTCCCTTCCTACATCTATATTTCCAACCTTGCAAGCTGCATAATTCTTGCCGGCATATTGTTGATTATCATCCTGCTATTATGTTATAATCACCGCGTTGCGAAAAAAGATGAGTATCGCGGCAAACATTAATATGGAGGAGTACCCAAGTGGCTGAAGGGTCCGGCTTCGAATACCGGTAGGTCGGTAACACCGGCGCGTAGGTTCAAATCCTATCTCCTCCGCCAGGATAGAAAAAAGAGTTGATACGATCGTATCAACTCTTTTTCTTTGCAAATCCGTTGATTAAAAAGGCTCAACGGCTCTGCACTCTACGTATTAACCAAGCGAGGAATTATTTCTTGGTGTCTTTTTTCTTTTCTACATAATATACCGGCAATCCCAAAAGTGTAATGCCAATGCTGATCATCGACATGACAGTTGCTGATGAGCCGGACAGGAAAAGCTGACTGACTATTACATAAAGTCCGCTTAAAATTGCGAAAGCCGGAATTATCGGATAGCATGGAACTTTATATTTTCTCTCCCATTCGGGATGGGTCTTCCTAAGGGTTATTACACAGGCGAAAGTCAATGTATAGAAAACCCAGCATGAGAATACGCCAAGATCTGTAAGCAGGTCGAATTCACCCGTCAATGAATATATACAAGCCAGAACTCCCACTAAAATGACTGCATTTGCAGGAACCTGTTTGCTGTTAAGTTTTGAAAGGTTTTTACTGAACGGCAAAGTATTCTGAACAGCAAGCTGGTATGCAACTCTGGATCCGGACATTAGAAATCCATTGCCTGCACCAATTACGGATATTATGATACCTACCTTTATGATCGTTCCCCCTGCATTTCCGAACAATACTGTCGCTACAGCCGCTGCCGGTGATTCCAGATTCATGAGCTGATCGGCTGGTATTACCCATAGATATGCGAGGTTGATTATCAAATATACGGCCATGATGATCGATACACCGCCTACTATCGCTTTAGGCAGATCTTTTCCCGGGTTTTTCATTTCTCCGGCAATGGTACCTACATTAGTCCAGCCTTCAAACGCAAATAAAACCGCCAGAAGAGTGGACCCAAGAACGCCGCCAACACCTTTTCCATCACCTACCAGTGGATCAATTATAGGGTTTCCGCCTTTTCCGATAATAAATCCGAATACTATCAGAACCACAAGCGGTATCAGTTTGCAGATCGTTGAAACCACCTGCATTCCTCCGGCAGTTTTTGATCCCAGTACATTTAATCCTACCAGTCCGGCTATTACAGCAATCCCGATAGGCAGTGCGAACTGACTGCCAAAATACTCGCCAAGCTCTGATCCGACCTTCACGCCATATCCGGCAAGAAATGCGGGATAGAAAATTACGATCTGCATCCATCCTGCAAGAAATCCGATCTTCTCGCTATAAACATCTGTTAAATAGGACACCATTCCACCTGTCTTAGGAATAAGAATTGCAACCTCTGCGAAAGTAAGTGCTGCAAATATGCTGACTATGCCTCCGATTATCCAGGCGAGAATTCCCATGCCCGGTGCTCCGCCTGTCGCCTGATAGATTGCGTAAGGCTTGAAAAAGACGCCTGCTCCGATCACGCATCCAACCACAAGTGACATGGCGGTAAACACGCCCAAATTCTTTTTCATTCCCTGATTATTCTCCATGATTACTCTCCTTTGCTGCAGAATTTCGAATAAAAAAGAAGATGTACAGTACAACAAAACTGTTGCCTGTACATCCTCTGTATCCTTTACCTGAAAGTGTTACTTCTACGGTGTCCGCCGAGGGCGAATCTTTCCAGAGTCTCATCAGCAAAGGATTTTTTTACCTGAAAGTTTCTCCGGGAATTGGCTTTTCCCGAATTGCTTCATCGGTTTTCTTTCTGCAGAAATCTCCCCTTTGCATCACCTGATCTCTTAAATTGTGACTTTAAAATAACATGGTAAAAACAATTTGTCAAGAATAGGCACGTCTTACGCTGCCTGCTATAATGATAGTGAAAATATAAGGGAAGAATAGTGATGAAACAGAAAATAATTGATCCGGCAAATATAATTACTTGTTCCCGCATGTTACTGAGTGTGGCATTGCTTTTTTCTGATGCGTTTTCATCTGCATTTTATGTTCTCTACCTGCTGGCGGGTTTTTCTGACATGATCGACGGTACCGTTGCAAGAAAGACGGGAACAGAGAGTAAATTCGGTGAAAGACTGGACACTGCAGCAGACATGGCTTTTGTTGCGGCTGCGGCATTTAAGATGTTGCCTCAAATGGATATTCCCGGATGGATCGTGATCTGGGCAGGTATTATTGCGATCATCAAGATCCTGAACATTATATCCGCATATACTGTTCACGGTGAATTTGTTGCGGTCCATTCCGTGGCAAACAAAGTGACCGGGGCCATGTTTTTTGCTTTACCGATCATTATCCGCGTCGTTCCGCTGAATTACAGTTCAATTATCATCTGTCTGGTCGCAAGCTTTGCGGCTGTACAGGAAGGACATTATATCAGAACAGATCATAGTGTTAAAAAGAACGTGTCGGAGAACAGCTAAGAACCGGTGAGTACTGTGCTAAATATTAAACTGCCTATTGAGTATTAACTGTAAAAGTGCTATTCTAAAAAGGCGGCAACGGGATGTGGCTCAGCTTGGTAGAGCGCCTCGTTCGGGACGAGGAGGCCGCAGGTTCAAATCCTGTCATCCCGACCATGATATAAGAGGGGGCTGATACGATTTGTACCAGCCTTTTTCTTTTTTACAAACTGATTATCATCAGGGGGTCGGACAACTTGAAACGAATCAATACTGCTTCAAATATTATATGCGCGGGCGTCATCCTGGCGATGATTCTGATGCTGGTTTTTAACTGGAATGATCTTCCTGATAAGGTGCCGACGCACTTCACCGTTGCGGGGGTACCGGACGGATACGGCAGCAGATCAGCCTTGATATGGGAACCGGTGGTTGCTTTGGCTGTTTTCCTGCTTATCACAATAGCTCAGAGATTCCCCGATTCATGGAATTTCCCGGTCAAAATAACAGCAGAGAACAAGGACCGGGAGTATATGCTCGCAGCGATAATGCTTAATGCAGTAAAGGTGATAACGGTAGTGCTGTTCTTTCTGAGCATGCTTAAAGCAATGTTCACGGGATTCCCGGCATGGCCGATGATGCTGTGTGTTGCAGCAATACTTGTGCTGGTATCTGTCGGGATCGTACTGATGATCAAATTCAGATAGTTGTATTATGAGTGAAGAAAATGTAAGAATCGCGAATAAAGTATCCGTGGTATCGATAGTAGGGAATGTGCTTCTTGCCATATTCAAGCTGGTGGCAGGTATCCTTGCAAATTCTGCTGCGATGATCAGCGATGCGATACATTCGGCATCAGACGTTTTCAGCACTTTTATTGTGATGATAGGCGTCAAGCTGGCATCCAAGGAGGCGGACAGTGAACATCCTTACGGCCATGAGAGAATGGAATGCGTTGCGGCCATTGTACTGTCGGTCATTCTTCTGATAACGGGCGGTGCCATCGGCCTTGCTGCATTCAGGAAGATAACAGGCGGCGCTTATACGGACATCAAGACACCGGGCGTTCTAGCTCTTGCGGCTGCCATCGCTTCTATCGTTCTCAAGGAAGCGATGTACTGGTACACACGCCATTATGCGAAAAAGATCGATTCGACCGCGCTGATGGCCAGTGCGTGGGATCATCGTTCGGACGCTTTTTCATCCATAGGCGCGCTTATCGGAATAGCTGCTGCAAGGATGGGATATCCTGTTGCGGATCCTATAGCATCTCTGATCATTTTTGCCTTCATTGTCAGGGCGGGGATCAGCATATTCAGGGACGCGATGGACAAAATGGTCGATCATGCCTGTGACGCAGAGACTGAAAAAAAGATGTATGAATGTGCGGAAAACATTCCGGGAGTACAAAGTATAGATCTGTTGCAGACCAGAATATTCGGCGACAAGATATATGTGGATATCGAGATCGGTGTAGACGGAACGCTAACTCTGACAGAGGCTCATGAGATCGCCGAAAGGGTCCACGACGAGATAGAGGAGAAATTCGAAAAGGTAAAACATATCATGGTGCACACCAATCCTGCATAGATGCAGAGAACAAGCAAAAAACTAAGTACCGAAGCCTTGCGGCTTCGGTACTTTTTCTTGCTATTGCCGGAAATATTATCCGAAGTACTTCTTTCCGAGAACCTTCCAGGATTCTTCGGATCTCTTGATAGTCTCGTTAGCAATGCAGAATGAAGCTCTTACCCAGCCAGGGCTTGCGAATGCGCTGCCAGGTACGATAAGGATTCTCTCATCCTTAGCTGCAGTAACGAATTCCTTCTCGTTTTCAACAGGTGACTTGATCCAGAGATAGAATGCACCCTGTGGAGGAATAGCTGTGAAGCCTGCATCAGAAACGATCTTGTACAGATCTGCAGCGTTCTTCTCATAGTATCCGAGATCTGATCTTGCATCAATGCATCTCTCAACGATGAGCTGTGGAATGTTAGGAGCGTTAGTGTCTCCGCAAACTCTGTTTGCAACAACGAGAGCACCGTTCATCTCTTCAACTTCGTCTGATCTTGGGGAAACAGCTACATATCCGATTCTGTCACCAGGCATTGAGAGTGACTTTGACCATGAGTAAGCGATGAATGTGTCATCATACATTCTAGGGATGTATGGGATCTCCTTATCAACGTAAACGAGTTCTCTATAAGGCTCGTCTGCAATGATGTAAATAGGGTGACCATATTCCTTCTCTGCTTCCTTCAGTACGTCGCATACTGCCTGGATGGACTCCTTGGAGTAGATAGCGCCTGTAGGGTTGTTAGGGTTGTTGATGATAACAGCCTTAACCTCAGGGCAGAGCAGCTTCTTGAGCTCTTCAGCGTTAGGCTCGAATCCGCCTGCTTCATTTGGAGGAACTACCAGAGTCTCAGCACCGTAGTTTCTTGCCCAGTTAGCATATTCTACGAAATAAGGTGCGAAAACGATCTGCTTGTCACCAGGATCGAAGATACACTTCATGATGATGTTGATAGCAGAACCTGCACCAACTGTCATAACGATATTTTCGAATGAGTAGTTGTCACCGAATCTCTTGTTGAGGTCGTTAGCAACTGCAGTTCTTGTTGACTCATAACCTGCATTGGATGGATAGCTGTGAACTTCATGTGGATCCATCTCGTGGTTGATGTAGTCGATAGCATCAAAAACTTCCTGAGGTGGGTTGAGTCCCGGGTTACCTACTGAAAAGTCATACACGTTCTCAGGTCCATAGACTTTAGCCATTTTCTTTCCTTCTTCGAACATAGCTCTGATAACGGAGCTTCCTGCAAGGAAAGGCTTCATACTATTAGCAATCATTTAATAAATACCTCCGTAAAAAATTACAATTAACGATTGTTATCGTTTTGACATTTACTATTGTACCACTTTCATACTTGCATTCTTGTACTTTTTAGCCGATAATTGTACTGTATGTGAAAATAGGCGGGTAAGGGCAGGGTTTTCGCCCTGAACTGAACCTGTTAAAAATGAGAGGAGAAATAATATGGCAGTTTATGATTGGGAAAAATTCGGATTACATGTTCCACAGATCATGATCCCGAAGGATGGCACTGATTACTTCAAGTGGGCAGTAGTTGCATGTGACCAGTACACTTCTGAGCCTGAATACTGGGAAGAGGTCGAGGGTATTGTTGGTGATGCACCATCGACTCTCAGACTTATGCTTCCTGAGCTCTACCTCGACAAAGAGGGTGAGGCAGAGAGGATCAAGGCTATCAGAGCAACAATGGATCAGTATCTGGCAGATGGAACACTTCAGACTCTGGAGCCTGGCGCAATGCTTATCAGGAGAACTGCAGAGGGACGTACACGTATGGGACTCGTGATCGCTACAGATCTTGAGGCTTATGATTTCAGCAAGGGCTCAAAGTCACTGACTCGTGCAACTGAGGGTACAGTTGTTGAACGTATCCCGCCTCGTCTGCGTATCAGAGGAGATGCACCTATCGAGATGCCTCATATCATTATTCTGATCGACGACCCTGAAAAGACTGTTATTGAGCCGCTTGCTGAGCAGCAG